>NZ_JBEOVA010000004.1:0-511440 GCF_040295225.1 Streptomyces sp. NPDC002896
TGCAGTGGAGTTGGGAACAGATCTCCTTCGGAACGGCCATACCCTGACAACGAGCCCGCACCTGTAAAGCAGCACCTTGATTCTTTACGGCTTCACTACGCCCGCAACCTGCTCTCCCAGGTGCCGAAATCGGCCCAGCCCTGGGTGGCCACCCTGCTGCGGACCGTCTTCGAGCAGCCCGACGCCGACGCCGTCCAGGCCCAGATGCGGCACGTGCTGGACGCGTTGGAGGCGAAGTTCCCGAAGGCCGCCGAGCACCTCGATACCGCCCAGCACGAGCTGCTGGCGTTCACCTCGTTCCCGCGTGAGATCTGGCGGCAGATCTGGTCGAATAACCCGCAAGAACGCCTCAACAAGGAGATCCGCCGCCGCACCGACGTGGTCGGCATCTTCCCCGACCGCACCGCCCTGATCCGCCTGGTCGGCGCGGTCCTAGCTGAGCAAAACGACGAATGGACCGAGGCCCGCCGCTACATGGGCCGCGAACTCCTCGCCAAGGCCCGCCTCCACCCAATCGAGTCAGAAACCGAGGAGACCGTCCTGCCCACCGAACTCACCGCATAGCCTCAAAACGAGATCACCGAGTGGCCGTCGATACACCACTCCCGTGGACGTGACCGTACGGGTCGCTGCGTGGAGTGAGCACAGCGCCCACACCCGGCTGCGGGGTATACCCTTACCGCACTGCGAGCGGATCCCTCTCCGGCCCGTGCATCACACCTGGCGCCCAACGAACCGGTGCATCCGCTGGAAACAGCGTCACTCGCACCCCGAAATCCAACAAGATTTCCTTACGGGCCTGTACGTCTGGGGCCTTGTGCCAGCGGTCCGCGACGGTCTCTCCGGTCGGCCGTTGAACCATCCCCGCAGGCCGATGCGGCTCAAGCTCGAGGGCAGCCAGCTCCTGCCCCATCGCCGCGTACTGCTTGCGAAACCACTCAGCATCGTCCGAGGAATCGTAGAGACCAGCCTGTCGATCCGCGCGGAGTCGCTCTCGGCTCGCCTGCAGCTCGGCGATGCGTTCGGGCACTCCGTTCCCCGGGTCATAGACCGTCTCGACGATCAGGCCGTCCCCGAATGTCTCCAGGAACCATGCCTCCACCATCGCGTCCCAGAGGTGAGCGCGGATGAGCGGTGCGGGTCGGCAGCCTCGCGCACTCGGCCATCCCTTGTTGCGGGCGGTGCACACATACCGGGGCGGCTCAAGCGCCGAGGTCTGCGTGAACAGGCGATTGTGACAGTTCCCGCACAGGGCCACCTCTGTGAGCAAATACGGCCGGTTCGACCTGCGGGTGGGCATCTGGCGAGACAAAGTCGCTCGCTTCAGGGCCTCGTGGGTTCGCCGGTCCCACAGCCCCTCGCACAAGCGCACAGGGTTTCCCCGCTGGTCGATCACTGGTTTGCCGTTGTGCATCAGGTATCCCAAGGCCGCTTCGGACAAGAGGATGTCGCGGAGGCTGGCTGGGTACCACGGACGACCACGCGCCGGCTTGCCGTACATCACAGCGAGGTGGTCGGCCGGCGACAGCTCGCCTTCCCGGTTCAGGCGGGCGGCCTCGCTGCTCGGAGTGACGTTCTCGGGGTCGGCCAGTATCCGGCGCGCAACGTTCCGAATCACGGTTGAGGCATGCGGGTGCAGCTCAACATGGTCGACCTTGCCACCCATGACGACGCGGACGTGCTGGAACCCGTACGAGGGTTTCCCCTTCGGCCGGCCCGCAGCCCGCATCTTGACGGTGGCGTTGCGGTTCCGGCGCTGGATCGCCCGCAGCCCCATCTGCGCACCCCAGGCCTCCATCGTGAAGCGGTTCTCATCGGCTTGATCATCCAGATCCCACGGGCCTTCATGACCATACGTGACGAGGAGCTTCTTCTCGTCCCGCATCTTGTAGCCGGTGTTCAGGCAGTCGACGACGTTGCGGCCGAGCCGGTCGACGGCGGCCGCGACAAGTCCGTCGTACGGGCCACGCTCGTCGCGGAGCCACGGACCGAGCTTCGGTCGGGTCATAGGATCCGTGGCGCCCGAGACCTCCCAGTCGTCGGCCCAGCCGATGATGTGACCGCCAACTGACGCGGCAGCGGTGAGGACGTCCTCCCGCTGGCGCTCCGGGGAGGACGTAGCCGCCTTCATCCGGGACAGCCTTCGCACTCCCAGTAGACACTGTCCACATCCGTCGTAGGGTCGCTCGATCTCGTCCAAGGTGGTACCGCGCAATGCCTTCTCCTGTTCCGCGCGCAGCGTAAGGAGAATTGGCGGCCACCCCCAGGACGATCTTGATCAACCCAGGAAGCTCAACCGTACGTGACGGTTGGTATTAGAGATGTTGGTGTCGACCAGGCACACGGACTGCCACGTGCCGAGTTCCAGGCTCCCGCCGATCACGGGAAACGTGGCGTGGGGCGGGACGAGGGCGGGCAACACATGATCCCGGCCGTGACCGGCGCTGCCGTGCCGGTGCTGCCAGCGGTCGTCCGCGGGCAGCAGGGTGTGCAGCGCGGCAAGCAGGTCGTCGTCGCTCCCGGCGCCGGTCTCGATCACCGCGATGCCGGCGGTTGCATGCGGTACGAACACGTTGAGCAGGCCGTCGCGGCCACCCGCGGCCTCCCTCAGGAAGGCCTCGCAGTCGCGGGTGAGGTCGATGACGGTCTCCTGGGAACCGGTGGCGACGTTCAGGACACGCGTGGTGAAGGCATCGGACATGTCTCCATCCTCGCTCAATGACCCGGCGTCGGCGCACGCCGAGGGGTGTGTGCGTGCAGGACACGACTCGCCAACTCGCGGCCATCAAGGCTGAGTTCTCGGCGCCGAGCCCTCGGGAAGATCCCGGACTCCCCCGGAGTTGGTAGAAACGTGAACGACAGCGAGGCGCGTGGCGCGGCACAGCAGGTGGACGTGGTCGTCATAGGCGCTGGGCAGGCGGGTCTGTCCAGCGCCTATCACCTGCGCCGAACCGGGTTCGACCCGGACCGGGACTTCGTCGTCCTCGATCAATCACCGCGTCCGGGCGGCGCCTGGCAGTTCCGTTGGCCGACCCTCACGTACGGCAAGGTGCACGGAATGCACGCGCTGCCGGGCATGGAACTGACCAGCGCCGATTCCTCGCGCCCCTCGTCGGAGGTCATCGGCGCTTACTTCGACAGCTATGAGCGGACCTTTGATCTCCGGGTGCGGCGCCCCGTGGACGTACGCGCGGTCCGCGAAGGGGAAGGCGGGCGGCTGCTTGTCGAGACATCGGCGGGGAACTGGTCGACGCGGGCGCTGATCAACGCGACCGGCACCTGGGACCGGCCGTTCTGGCCTCGCTACCCCGGGCAGGAGACCTTCCGCGGGCGACAGCTGCACACCGCGCAGTACCGCGGTCCGCAGGAGTTCACCGGGCTGCGGGTGATCGTGGTCGGCGGTGGGGCGTCGGGCACTCAGCACCTGATGGAGATCGCGCCTCATGCGGCGGCCACCAGCTGGGTCACTCGCCGTCCCCCGGTCTTCCGCGAGGAACCCTTCGACGAGAACGTCGGGAGGGCGGCCGTCGCCCTTGTCGAGGAACGGGTACGGCAGGGGCTTCCGCCCCGGAGTGTCGTCTCGGTGACCGGCCTGCCTCTGAACGATGCGATCCGGCAGGCACGCGCGGACGGCGTCCTGGACCGGCTGCCGATGTTCGACCGGATCACCCCGGACGGCGTGGAGTGGGACGACGGACGCCGCGTCGACGCCGACGTCATTCTGTGGGCGACCGGATTCCGTGCCGCGATCGACCATCTGGCACCCCTGCGGCTCCGCGGGCCCGGTGGCGGTATCCGTATGGAGGGCACCCGCGTGGCCGCCGACCCGCGCCTCCACCTCGTGGGATACGGACCTTCGGCCAGCACCGTCGGCGCCAACAGGGCCGGTCGAGCCGCGGTACGGGACATCAGACAGCTGCTGGTACGGGAACCGGTCGACGTCGCGGCCTGAAGCCTGACGCTGGGACGCTCGCGGGCGGAGTCATGGCCATGGGAGCCGGTCATGGCCCGGGCAGTCGGTCCCAGTCCCGTCGGTCCCGGTCCGGCCCGGATCGCGGGCCAGGGACCGGGATCCCGGGGGCCCTCGCTCAGCTGTTCTGCTCCGAGCCCCGGCGCTGGTGGAGTCGGTTGAACTCCTCGACGTTCTTCTGCTGTTCCTCGAAGTTCGCGGTGAAGCGGGTGTCGCCCGGCTTGACCGTCACGAAGTACAGCCAGTCCCCCGCCGGCGGGCTGATCGCCGCCAGCATCGCTTCCTCACCGGGGTTGGCGATCGGCGTGGGAGGAAGCCCCATACGCATATAGGTGTTGTAGGGGCTGTCGATCTGGGTGTCGTTCTCGCTGGTCCGCAGCGTGCTGCGGTTCATCGCGTAGTTGATGGTGGAGTCCATCTGCAGCGGCATGCCGCTGTTCAGGCGATTGTAGATGACCCGGGCCACTTTGCCCATGTCGTCCTTGGTCCCGGCCTCTGCCTGGACGATGCTGGCGATGGTGATGGTCTGGTAGAGGCTCATCGGGTTGCGCTGCGGCCCGGCGGTCAGCTGGTCACCGTTGTACTTCTCGTTGGCCGTCTTGACCATGTACGACAGCACGGACTCCGGAGTCGACTTGCTGTTCAGGGGATACGTGGCGGGGAAGAGGTACCCCTCCGGGTTTCCCCTTGCGTCGGGGGGAAGCTTCAGTTTGGCCTTGGGAATCGACTTCTTGGTGGTCCCTGCGGGCACGCCGAGGGCTTTGTCGATGGCGGCGTACACCTGGCTGGTGCGCCACCCCTCGGGGATCGTCAGAGACGCGGCCCGGTTTTTGCCGATGTCCGCGCGCAGGAGCGGAACCGCCACGGCGGCGGCCACCACGCAGGCTCCGGTCGCAATGAGGACGATCCGGCCCCGGCGCGTCAGTCGGGTCCTTCTCCGTCGCGGAGTGTTGATCTGCATGCGGGCACGCTAACCCGCAATTTGCAACAAACCCGGCATATCTTCATCTCGTCGGCTCCAGTTGGGCGTCTCGGCGGACGAGGGCGGCGTAACGGCCGTCCCGCGCGAGCAGCTCGTCATGTGTGCCGCTCTCCGCCACCCGCCCCGAGTCGAGCACGACGATCTGGTCGGCGAACCGGATCGTGGAAAGCCGGTGCGCGATGGTGATGGTGGTCCGGTCGGCGGACAGAGCGTCGATGGCCTCCTGCACGGCATGCTCGGTCCGGGTGTCCAGCGCGCTGGTGGCCTCGTCGAGGATCAGCACGGGTGGGTCTCGCAGGATGGTACGGGCGATGGCCAGTCGCTGCTTCTCCCCGCCGGAGAAGCGGTGGCCGCGTTCGCCGACGACTGTGTCGTACCCGTCGGGCAGCGAGGCGATGTGGTCGTGGATCTGGGCGGCCTTGGCTGCCGCGTACAGCTCCTCGTCCGTGGCGTCGGGCTTGGCGAACCGCAGGTTCTCGGCGACCGACGCATGGAAGAGATACGTCTCCTGCGAGACGACGCCGACGGCGCGCGCGAGCGTGTCGAAGTCCAGGTCGCGCACGTCGACGCCGTCGAGGGTCACGCGGCCGCCCGTGACGTCGTACAGCCGGGGCACCAGATAGCTGAGGGTGCTCTTGCCCGCACCGGTCTGGCCCACGACGGCCAGGCTGCCACCAGCGGGGACCGTCACGTCGATCCCGTCGAGGACCGGCCCGCTCTTGTCGTCGTAGCGGAACTCGACGTTCTCGAAGCGGATTTCACCGACGGCCTTGTCGAGGTGGACCGGGCACTCGGGCTCGGTGATGTCGACCGGCAGGTCGAGGTACTCGAAGATGCGCTGGAAGAGCGCGAGCGAGGTCTGTATCTGGACGCCGGTGGACAGCAGGCTCACCGTGGGGCGGAACATGCCCTGCTGGAGCGAGACGAAGGCGACGAGAGTGCCGATCGAGACGGACGGGCCGCCGAACTGGGAGGCGATGCCCGCGGCCCAGTAGATGACGGCCGGCATGGCGGCCATGACGATCGTGATGACGGCCATGCGCCACCGCCCCGCCATGTTGGACTTCACCTCGAGGCCGACCAGTTGCTCGGACTCGTCGGCGAAGGACCTGGTGAGGGAGTCAGCGCGGCCCATGGTGCGGCCGAGGAGGATGCCGCTGACGGAGAGCGACTCGGTCACGGTGGCGGCCATCGCGGCCATCTGCTTCTGTCGTTTGGTGGCGATCTTCTTGCGCTCGCGGCCGACTCGCCGGCTGATCCACACGAAGACCGGCAGCAGGAGCAGCGACACGACGGTGAGCCGCCAGTCGAGGGCGAGCATCGCGACGATGCTCGCGACGACGCTGGTGAGATTGGAGACGAGCGAGGTCGCGGTGGAGGTGACCGTCGCCTGCATGCCGCCGATGTCGTTGGCGATGCGCGACTGGACCTCGCCGGTCCGGGTTCTGGTGAAGAAGGCGAGGGACATGCGCTGCAGCCGGCCGTAGACAGCCGTGCGCAGGTCGTGCATGACGCGCTGGCCGACCGTGGTCGAGATGAGGGTCTGCAGCACGCCGAAGACGCTGGTGACGACGGCGCTGAGGATCATGCCGAGCGCGAGCAGGCTCAGCAGGCCCGTCCGGCCCTGCGGGATCGCGGTGTCGAGGATCTCCTTCAGCAGGAAGGGCGTGGCGACCGTGACCAGCGATGATGCGCAGACGAGCAGCCCGACGACGGCGAGGCGGCCGCGGTAGGGCCGGAAGAGCCGGAGGATGCGGCGCACCTCGCGCGGCTGGTCCGGATCGGGCGTCGGGGGTGTCCAGGTGGGTTCGTCGGGATGCATGGGCTCCTACGAGTGTGCGGCGACGGCGCCGGCCGGGCAGGCCGACGGCAACGAACGAAGGGAGCATAGCTCATTGTTACCTATACTCACAATGAACGAGGTCCTGATATCGTTCCTGGTATGAGCACCCCCGACGCCGACGGCCTGCTCGCCGAGCAGCTTCTGCGGCTGACCCGCCGTGTGCACCGCATCCAGAAGCGCCATCTGGAGCAGTGCGGGCTGGGTATCACGCCTGCCCAGTCCCGGTTGCTGCGCACCCTTGTGCACTACAGTTCCCCGCCCCGCATGGCCGACCTGGCCGAGCGCCTGGAGGTGGTGCCGCGCGCCGTGACGACGCTGGTGGACGGTCTGGAGGCGAGTGGACAGGTGCGCCGCGTCCCGGATCCCACCAACCGGCGGGTGATACGGATCGAGCTCACGGACGCGGGCCGCCGGGCGCTGCGGGAGCTGCGCAACGCGCGGCGGGCCGCCGCCGAGGACATCCTGGCTCCGCTGACGGGTGAACAGCGGGAGATGCTCGCCGGTCTGCTGTCCGCGCTGGTCGACGGGGTGCCTCGCGCGGAGGCGCGCGGCTGCTGATCCGGGCTGTTCCCGGCACCGCCGTCATCCGGCGGTGACGACGACGGCGGTGCCGACGATGTGCTCGCTGTGCGCGAGGAGGCACCCGTGTGCGGCGGGGCACGACGAAGGGCCCGGCACGCGGCCGGGCCCTCGACTGGTTCACGGATCGCCTCGACCCGACTAAAGCTTCTCGGCTTGCCTCAGCGGGTCCTCAACCCGCCTTCGGCGCAGCCTCCTTGGCTGTGGCCTCGACGGACGGCGGACCATCCTGCCCGGGAACGGCGGTTGCCGCGTCACCCTCCACGACGGTCACCGCTTCCGTAGCCGCGTCCTCCGCCACGACCGGCGAGGCGACCTTGCCTGCCCTGTCCGCGTCGTCCGCCGCCTCCGGCGCGGAACCGAGCTCACCGTCCAGTACCTTCTTGGCCCGCTCCTGGTCGAGAGCCCCTTCCCACCGGGATACCGCGAAGACAGCCACGCAGTTGCCGAGCAGGTTGGTCACGACGCGCATCGAGTCCATGATGCGGTCCACGCCCAGCAGCAGGGCGACGGCGCCGGCGGGGATGGCCCCCAGCGAGGAGGCGGTCGCGGACAGGGCGAGGAAGGCCGACCCAGGGATGCCCGCCATGCCCTTGCTGGTCAGCATCAGCACGAGGATCACGGTGATCTGCTGGCTGAGGCTGAGGTCCACACCCACGGCCTGGGCGATGAACAGCGTGCCGATGGACAGATAGAGCGAGGCACCGTCGAGGTTGAAGGAGTACCCCGTGGGCAGCACCAGGCCCACGGCGTCGTCGCGGGCGCCGGCCTTGCGGAGCTTCTGCATCACGCGCGGCATGACGGACTCGGTGGAGGCGGTGCCGAGCGCGAGGAGCATCTCCTCACGGATGTAGCGCAGGAACTTCCAGAGGCTGAGCCCGGTGACCATTCGGAGGGCGACGGAGAGGAGCGCGATGAAGAGCGCCGCGGCCGCGTAGCACAGAATGATCAGCTTGGCGTACGTCTTCATCACGCCGAGCCCGTACTGGCCGACCAGGACTGCCATCGCCCCGAACACGGCGAGCGGGGCCAGCCGCATGATGAAGCCGACGACCGCGAAGATGATCTCCTGGGCCTGCTCGATGGCGGGCAGGACCTGCGGCACCTTGGTGTGCCCGAGGTGCAGCAGCGCCGCACCCACCAGGCAGGCCAGCAAGAGGACTTGGAGCAGGGCGTTCTCCGCGAAGGCGCCGATGAAACTCGTGGGAAGCGCGTTCAGGACGAACTCGGTCGTCGAGGGCAGTGAACCGCCGCCGGTCTTCGCGTCGACCGCCGAGGTGTCGAGCGTGGACGGGTCGACGTTCATCCCGGAGCCGGGCTGGACGACGTTGGCGGCGAGGAGCCCGATGAGCAGGGCGAGCGTGCTCGCGACCTCGAACCAGATCAGGGCCTTGAGCCCGATCCGGCCGAACGCCTTCAGGTCACCGGCCTTGGCGATGCCGACGACGACCACGCAGAACACGAGCGGCGAGATCACCGTCTTGATGAGCCGGGTGAAACCGTCGCCGAGCGGCTGGAGATCCGTGGCCACGTCGGGCCACAGCTTTCCGACGACGATTCCGAGCACGAGTGCGCAGGCGACCTGCGCAAACAGTGAGGTTCGCAAGATGCGTGCGACGCGTCGCGGCGGGGACGGTACGGACGGCGACACGGGAGCTCCTATCGATTTCTGGGATGCGGAAACTTGCTTCCGCGGCGCGTCACTATTCCGGAGCGCGCGCCTCCGTAAGGAACCTCCGTGTCACATCGGTGTAAATCCTGGCAGCACCTCCGATTTGATGCTGTGTCAGCAAAGTTGCGGCACTACAACTGAGCCCCGGGCTTCTGGACGAAGCCCGGGGCGTAGTAAGAGAGAGAGAACGGTTCGGCAGACGCCGGAGTTATACCTTCAGGTCCGCCTTGTCGCCCATCACGATGACCGGGTGCTGATCCGGGTCCAGCGTGCGCAGCAGGTACCTCATGCCCGACTTGGACAGGCTGACGCAGGCCGACGTACCGCTGCCGTGGTCCATGTGCAGCCAGATGCTGCCGCCCTTCGACTGGCCCTCGGGCCGCGTCGGGTCGTTGGGCGAGGTGCCTTTGACGCGGTTGTAGTCGATGGCTATCACGTAGTCGAAGTCGTGCCAGTGCGACTTGGCCCAGTAGTGCGGGGCCTGGAAGGACGCCGACTCGGTGTAGGGGAGCTTCGCGCCGGGGTCGGGCAGGACGCCGCCCGCGTCGGTCAGCGAGAAGACCCCGACCGGGCTGCGCTTGTCGCCCTCGTGGTGGTCGGTGGTCCAGCCCTTCTTGCCGTTGTGCGCGTCCCAGCTCCGGGTCCTGTCCCAGGTGGTGCCGTGCTTCGTGTAGAGAACGACGGTCGAGTCCGCCGAGTCCTTGCCCTCCCCGTAAACGGCGACGACCTGGCGGGTCTTCGCGGGTATCTGCGACTGCAGCGTGTCACCCACATCGGGGATGCGCTTCAGGTCCACGGCGCGCGCGTCGGCGTGCTGCGCTGGTCCAGGGGTCGCGCTCTCCTTCTGCGCGCTCCCTGCGTCCCCTGAGCCGCCGCATGCCGTGAGGGACATGAGAAGGACACCGCAGGCCGCTCCCGCAACCGCCGCTCGTACCGCACCAGCTCCACGCATGGGCTCCATGGTCGCATCACGTATCGCACGGTCGTGCCCCGCCCCAGTGTCCCGGCTCGTATGCAGGCCGATTCTTTGCCCTGCGGCGAAAAACCGTTTGCCTCGTGGCACGGCCGGGCGCGAACCTTTCACGGTTTGCTCCCGCCCTCTACGGCACCCCCCATCCGTTTTTCCGAACCCTTCACCCCCCTTGCGAGCCCTGGGACGTCATGCAGATTCAAGACCTTCCGTTTTCCGACCCGGGTGTACCTGACGCGCGTTCGGGCCCCCGGTTCCTGCTGTGGCTCGGCCGGAACCAGATCGGCGGGCAGCTGAAGTCGCTGGCATGGGGCCTGCTGCACTTCCTGGCCATCGCCGGACTGCCGTACACCGTCGGCTACGCCGTGCAGGCCGTGGTCGACCGCTCCGGAACCCGGCTGGCGCTGGCGGGAGCGGTGATCGGGGCCTGCGGCATCGGCATCGCGCTGGGCGACACCATGCTGCACAGGACCGCTGTCACCAACTGGATCACCGCGGCCGCACGCGTCCAGCAACTGTTGGCCCGTAAGGCCGCACAGCTGGGATCCGCGCTCACCCGCCGGGTCGCCGCCGGCGAGGTCGTCGCCGTCTCCACGGGCGACGTCGAGAAGATCGGCTGGTTCGTCGAGGCGCTGTCGCGGTTCGCAGCGGCCGCCCTGACTGTCGTCGCCGTCTGCGTCGGACTCGTCGTGTACCAGCCGGCGCTCGGCGTCGTCGTCGCGGTCGGCATGCCCGTACTGGCGCTCGCCGTACTGCCGCTGCTGCCGCGTGCCACGCGACGCGCCGACTTCCAGCGCGAGAAGGCCGGCCGCGCCACCGAGCTGGCTTCGGACACCGTCGCGGGTCTGCGGGTGCTGCGCGGCATCGGTGGCGAGGAGCTCTTCCTGGACCGCTACCGCAGCGCCTCGCAGGAGGTGCGTCACGCAGCCGTCCGCAACGCCCGCATGTGGTCGCTCATCTCGGCCATTCAGGTGCTTCTACCGGGGCTGCTGCTCATCGTGGTCGTCTGGCACGGCGTCGGGCTGGCCCGCGAGGGCCGTATCACCGTCGGGGAGCTCGTCACCGTGTACAGCGCGGTCGGCCTACTGACCTACCCCCTGCGACACTTCGAGGAGATCGCGATGGCGTACTCCTTCTCGCGTCCGTCCGCCAAGCGTGCGGCGCGCGTGCTGTCCCTGGAGCGCGTGACGCCGGAGAGCGGGTCGCGTGAGGCCGAGGTCCCGTCCGGCGACCTGTACGACCCGGCGACCGGGCTGCTCGCGTCCGCCGGCCGGCTCACCGCCGTGGTGTGCGGCGACCCGGACGCGGCGGGCCGCCTCGCGCAGCGGCTCGGCGGGCACGCTCCGGTCGACACCGAGCTGCCGCCGGTGCTGCTCGGCGGGGTGCCCCTGGACGAGCTGCCGCTGGACGCAGCCCGTACGGCGGTGCTCGTGCAGGACAAGGATCCGGTGCTGCTGTCCGGCACTCTGCGCGAGCTGCTCGACGTACCGGCGTCCGGGGCCGTCAGCGCCGAGGCCGCGCTGGCCGCCGCACAGTGCACGGACGTTCTGGACGCGCTCATCCAGGGCGCACTGGACGCGGCCGACCCGATGGACGCCCGGATCACCGAGCGCGGACGCTCCCTCTCGGGCGGACAGCGCCAGCGGCTCGCCCTGGCCCGGTCCCTGATCACCGACCCCGAGGCCCTGGTCCTGGACGAACCGACCTCCGCGGTGGACTCGCACACCGAGGCGCGCGTCGCGGACGGCATCCGGAAGCTGCGCGAGGGCCGCACCACGGTCGTCTTCACCTCGTCCCCGCTGCTCCTGGACCGTGCCGACCGGGTCGTGCTGGTCCATGAGGGCGAGGTCGCCGCCGTCGGGGTGCATCGGGAGCTGCTCGTCAGCGAGCCCCGGTACCGGGCGGTGGTGACCCGGGAGACCGATGCCGACGCCGATGAGCGGGAGTGGGCGGACGGACGGGACGCTGCCGGGCAGGCGCAGGGACACCCGCAGGTGGAACAGGAGCCGGCGCGGCTGGACGCGCTGCACGAAATGGACGAGCTGCAAGAGATCGAGGAGACCGCATGATCGGCTTGGCGCCACCGGCGTACGATCCGGCGGCCCCGACGACGGCGAACACCCTGCCGGTCGGTGCCCCCGCGACCGTACGCACCTATGTGGGCGAGCTGCTGCGACGGCACCGCCGGGCCTTCGTGCTGCTCGTCACCGTCAACGCGGTCGCCGTGATCGCGTCGATGGCGGGCCCGTATCTGCTCGGCTCGCTCGTCGAGGACGTGACCGAAGGAGCGCGCGAGCTTCACCTGGAGCGCACCGCCGTGCTCTTCGCCCTCGCACTGGCCGTGAACGCGGTGTTCGTGCGGGAAGTGCGGCTGCGCGGGGCGATGCTCGGCGAACGGATGCTGGCCGGTCTGCGTGAGGACTTCCTCGTGCGGTCCGTGGGCCTGCCGCCGGGGGTGCTCGAGCGCGCCGGCACCGGCGATCTGCTCTCGCGCATCACGACGGACATCGACCGGCTCGCGAACGCGATGCGCGAGGCCGTGCCCCAGCTGGCGATCGGCGTGGTCTGGGCCGCTCTGCTGCTCGGCGGTCTCGCCGTGACCGCGCCGCCGCTCGCCCCCGCCGTGCTGCTCGCGGTGCCGCTGCTGGTGGTCGGCTGCCGCTGGTACTTCAAGCGGGCGCCGTCGGCGTACCGCTCGGAGGCCGCCGGATACGCCGCCGTGGCCGCGGCGCTCACCGAGACCGTCGACGCGGGGAACACCGTGGAGGCGCACCGGCTGGGCGCGCGCCGCATCGCGCTGTCGGACCAGCGGGTCAAGGAGTGGACGGCCTGGGAGCGGTACACGCTGTACCTGCGGTCGGTCCTCTTCCCCGTCGTCAGCATCACCCACGTGACGGTGCTCGCCTCGGTGCTCATGGTCGGCGGTGTCTTCGTCCTCCAGGGGTGGATCAGCGTGGGGCAGCTGACGACGGGCGCACTCATCGCGCAGATGCTGGTCGACCCGGTGGGCCTGATCCTGCGCTGGTACGACGAGCTGCAGGTGGCCCAGGTGTCGCTTGCCCGGCTCGTCGGCGTGCGCGACATCGAACCGGAGGCGGGCGACCCGTCCGTGGCGCCGGAGGGCCGCGACGTGCGCGCCGACCAGGTGCACTTCGGTTACCGCGAGGGCGTCGACGTGCTGCGCGAGGTGTCGCTCGCGGTCGAACCAGGCACACGCATCGCGCTGGTCGGGCCGTCCGGCGCCGGCAAGTCGACACTCGGCCGACTGCTCGCCGGGATCTACGGACCGCGCAGGGGCCGGGTCACACTGGGTGGCGCGGAACTGTCGCGGATGCCGGCCGAGGAGGTGCGCTCGCATGTGGCCCTGGTCAACCAGGAGCACCATGTGTTCGTCGGGTCGCTGCGGGACAACCTGCTGCTGGCCCGCACGGACGCGCAGGACGCGGAGCTGTGGGCAGCGCTGGGCGCGGTCGACGCGGACGGCTGGGCGCGTGCGCTCGACGACGGCCTGGACACCGAGGTCGGCTCGGGCGGTGTCGCGCTCACGCCGGCGCAGGCGCAGCAGATCGCGCTCGCCCGGCTGGTCCTGGCCGATCCCCACACGCTGGTCCTTGACGAGGCCACGTCGCTCCTCGACCCGCGGGCGGCCCGCCACCTGGAGCGGTCGCTGGCCCGCGTCCTCGACGGCCGCACTGTGGTGGCCATCGCGCACCGGCTGCACACCGCGCATGACGCGGATGTGATCGCGGTGGTCGAGAGCGGACAGATCAGCGAGCTCGGCAGCCACGACGAGCTGGTAGCGGCGGACGGGGCGTACGCGGCGCTGTGGCGGTCCTGGCACGGGTAACCGTCAGACGAACGAGACCGCGGCCCGGCCGGTCGGGCTGCGGTCTCGTTCGGATGACTGAGGTTTACGTCGAGCTGACTCAGATGACGTTCAGCGCGGCCGCGCAGCCCACTCCGCCGAGCACCATGAACGCCGGCATGAGCACCCTCAGCTCGACCCAGCTGCCCGCGCGGAACCGCATCGGTCCGGGCGGGCCCACCGGGTACCAGCGCTTGCGGCCTATGGGTATCGGCCACAGGATCGGGCAGCCGGAAACCGTCAGGGCGTCCCCGATGTCGTGCACCAGCGCGCCCAGCACGATCGGCAGGCCCAGCCACAGGTACTCCTGGCCCGGCGCGGTGAACAGCCAGTCCGCGCCGTTGCCCGGCTTGTCCAGGACTCCGGCGAGGATCCAGGCGCTGGTCGCCGCGAGCAGCCATACCAGCACATCGGCGCTCGAACCCCGGGTGGCCCGCCACAGCAGGCCCTCGATGGCCAGCACCAGGTGCACGAAGAGGATCACGAGGACCGCCCAGCGGCCTCCCGTGATCGCCAGGGCCGAGGTGCCTCCGCCTATCAGCACCGCCCACAGCCAGGTGTGCGTCAGCGTGCGGTGCCCGCCGGAGCGACGGGGGTCGCCCGGCTTCCGCGTCCCCTTGTAGACGGCGTACGACAGCTTGTCGACGATCTCGCACAACCACCGCGAGAGGGGGCCGAAGGCCCGCGAAATGGTGGCCGCCTTGTGATCCAGATCGGGCGCGAGCGCGGCGCCCGCGCAGATCAGCGCTCCGGCGAGCAGGACCGGCCAGGGCATCGTGTGCCCCGCGGCGGCCGCCGCGGCGCCCACCCCCAGCCAGGCCGCAGCCCCTGACAGTGAATGTGCCGGTCCCATCATGGCTGCATCCCGCCCCGTTCCTCTTGCCCGCGCGGTGAGTTGTCCGCGCACGCTGACGCATTGTTGGCGCCACAGCGTAGCGTTTGCGATCTTCGTACGAGCGACCGATTCCCGCATCGAGCGGGAAGGCAGGCAAGATGGGGGCGTGACCCTCATCGATCAGCTGCCGCAGACCGCCGACCCCGACGCCCTCTACGAAGCCTTCGAGTCGTGGGCCGGGGAACGCGGCCTCACGCTCTATCCGCACCAGGAAGAGGCGCTGATCGAGGTCGTCTCGGGTGCGAACGTGATCGTGTCCACGCCGACCGGATCCGGCAAGAGCATGATCGCCGCGGGCGCCCACTTCGCGGCTCTCGCGCGCGACGAGGTCACCTTCTACACGGCCCCGATCAAGGCCCTGGTCTCGGAGAAGTTCTTCGAGCTCTGCAAGCTCTTCGGCACGGAGAACGTGGGCATGCTGACCGGCGACGCCTCCGTCAACGCCGACGCGCCTGTGATCTGCTGCACGGCCGAGGTGCTCGCGTCCATAGCGCTGCGCGACGGCAAGGACGCGGACGTCGGCCAGGTCGTGATGGACGAGTTCCACTTCTACGCGGAGGGCGATCGCGGCTGGGCCTGGCAGATCCCCATCCTCGAACTCCCCCAGGCGCAGTTCATCCTGATGTCGGCGACGCTCGGCGACGTCTCGATGTTCGAGAAGGACCTCACGCGCCGCACCGGCCGCCCGACGTCGGTCGTCCGCTCGGCGACCCGTCCCGTCCCGCTCTCGTACGAGTACCGGCTGACGCCCCTCACGGAGACGCTGACCGAGCTGCTCGAGACCAAGCAGGCTCCCGTCTACATCGTGCACTTCACGCAGGCCCAGGCCGTGGAGCGGGCGCAGGCGCTGATGAGCATCAACATGTGCACGCGTGAGGAGAAGGACCAGATCGCCGAGTTGATCGGCAACTTCCGCTTCACCACCAAGTTCGGCCGGAACCTGTCCCGTTATGTACGGCACGGGATCGGCGTGCACCACGCGGGCATGCTGCCGAAATACCGGCGCCTTGTGGAGAAGCTGGCGCAGGCAGGTCTGCTGAAGGTCATCTGCGGTACGGACACGCTCGGCGTCGGCGTCAACGTCCCCATTCGCACCGTGCTGTTCACCGCCCTCACCAAGTACGACGGCAGTCGCGTGCGGGTGCTGCGTGCCCGGGAGTTCCACCAGATCGCCGGGCGTGCCGGGCGGGCCGGCTTCGACACCGCGGGCTTCGTCGTGGCCCAGGCGCCCGAGCACGTCATCGACAACGAGAAGGCCCTGGCCAAGGCGGGCGACGACGCGAAGAAGCGCCGCAAGGTCGTCCGCAAGAAGGCCCCCGAGGGGTTCGTCGGCTGGGCGGAGAGCACGTTCGAGAAGCTGATCGCCTCCGAGCCGGAGCCACTGACCTCGCGCTTCCGGGTCACGCACACGATGCTGCTGTCCGTGATCGCCCGGCCGGGCAACGCCTTCAAGGCGATGCGCAGTCTCCTCGAGGACAATCACGAGCCGCGCAAGCAGCAGCTCAGGCACATCCGCCGCGCCATCGCGATCTACCGTTCGCTGCTGGACGGCGGCATCGTCGAGAAGCTCGACCAGCCGGACGCCGAAGGCCGCATCGTGCGCCTGACGGTGGATCTGCAGCAGGACTTCGCGCTCAACCAGCCCCTGTCGACCTTCGCGCTCGCGGCGTTCGAACTCCTCGACCCCGAATCCCCCTCCTACGCCCTCGACATGGTGTCCGTCGTCGAGTCCACGCTCGACGACCCACGACAGATCCTCGCGGCCCAGCAGAACAAGGCGCGTGGCGAGGCCGTGGCCGCGATGAAGGCGGACGGCGTCGAGTACGAGGAGCGCATGGAGCGACTCCAGGACGTCTCGTATCCGAAGCCGCTGGAGGAACTGCTCTTCCAGGCCTACAACACATACCGCAAGAGCCATCCGTGGGTCGGTGACCATCCGCTGTCGCCGAAGTCCGTGATCCGTGACATGTACGAACGGGCACTGTCGTTCACGGAGTTCGTGTCCCTCTACGAGCTCGCGCGGACCGAGGGCATCGTGCTGCGCTATCTCGCAAGCGCCTACAAGACCCTCGACCACACGATCCCGGACGACCTGAAGTCGGAGGACCTCCAGGACCTGGTCGCCTGGCTGGGCGAGATGGTCCGCCAGGTCGACTCCAGCCTCCTCGACGAGTGGGAGCAGCTCGCCAACCCCGAGGAGGTCACGGCCGAGGAGGCCCAGGAGAAGGCCGACCAGGTCAAGCCGGTCACCGCCAACGCGCGAGCGTTCCGCGTGCTCGTGCGCAACGCCATGTTCCGCCGGGTCGAGCTCGCCGCCCTCGACGACGTCGAGGAACTGGGCGAGCTGGACGGGGAGTCCGGCTGGGACGCGGACGCGTGGGGCGAGGCCATGGACAAGTACTGGGACGAGTACGACGACCTCGGCACCGGTCCCGACGCACGCGGGCCCAAACTGCTGATGATCGAGGAGGAACCGGAGAACGGGCTCTGGCGCGTGCGCCAGACCTTCGCCGACCCGAACGGCGATCACGACTGGGGCATCAGCGCCGAGATCGACCTTGCGGCCTCCGACGCGGAGGGCCGCGCCGTCGTCCGCGTCACCGACGTCGGCCAGCTGTAGTCCCGGGCCGCACCGCAGACAGACCCCGGCCGGAGTGCGAGCGCACCTCCGCTGTCAAGCACAGGAGACAACACCCCATGACGAACCCAGCGGAGCGGCTCGTCGATCTGCTCGACCTGGAACAGATCGAGGTCAACATATTCCGCGGCCTCAGCCCGGAGGAGTCCCTTCAGCGCGTCTTCGGCGGCCAGGTCGCCGGCCAGGCCCTGGTCGCGGCGGGCCGCACCACGGACGGCGACCGCCCGGTGCACTCGCTGCACGCGTACTTCCTGCGCCCGGGCCGCCCCGGCGTGCCGATCGTGTACCAGGTCGAACGGGTCCGTGACGGGCGTTCCTTCACCACCCGCCGGGTCACCGCCGTGCAGCAGGGCCGCACGATCTTCAATCTGACGGCCTCCTTCCACAAGCCCGAGGAAGGCAGCTTCGAACACCAGCTGCCGCCGGCCCGCAAGGTTCCCGACCCCGAGTCGCTGCCGCCGCTCGCCGACGAGATCCGCAGCCATCTGGGTGCACTGCCGGAGTCCCTGGAGCGCATGGCCAGGCGGCAGCCCTTCGACATCCGCTACGTGGACCGGCTGCGCTGGACCCCCGAGGAGGTCGAGCAGGCCGAACCGCGCAGCGCCGTGTGGATGCGCGCCGTCAGCCCGCTGGGCGACGACCCGCTCGTCCACACCTGCGCACTCACGTACGCGAGCGACATGACGCTCCTCGACGCCGTCCGGCTCCCCGTGGAGCCGCTGTGGGGTCAGCGCAGCTTCGACATGGCGTCGCTGGACCACGCCATGTGGTTCCACCGCCCGTTCCGCGCCGACGAGTGGTTCCTGTACGACCAGGAGTCCCCGATCGCGACGGGCGGCCGCGGCCTCGCCCGGGGCCGCATCTACAACCTCGATGGCCAGCTGATCGTGTCCGTCGTGCAGGAGGGGCTGTTCCGGAAGTTGGGCTGACCTGGTGGTGGAGTGACGACGAAGGCCGGGGCCCGGCTCGGGCCGCGGCCACAGTCGATTGCGGCTCAGCTCGCGGGACGGCGGATCCGTCCGGCGTACCGCTTCTCCAGGTCCAGGTTGCTCTCGAAGCCGCCGGGCACGTTGGCCGACACGTAGACAGGCGGGCGTTCGCCGGAGGCGAGGAGGAGGGAGGCCGTCTCGGCGACCGTCATCTGAACCAGCATCACGCCGGTGAGCGTGGACAGGGCGCAGACCGAGCCGCCGCCGGGGAGTTCGAGGAGGGCGTCACCACGTGGTGCCGCGTTGTCCAGGACGACGTCGGCGAGGTCGGCGAGCTTCTTGCCGCTCGGGTGGGCGGCGGGAACGGCCCGGGTGTGGGCCAGCGAGGTGATGGCCAGGACGCTGTGACCGTGTTCCTTGGCGTGCAGGGCCATCTCCACGATCACGTTGTTGACGCCGGAGTTGGAGATGACGACGAACAGGTCCTGTGGGCTCGGTGCGGCAAGGTCGTAGAGCCGGGCGGCCACCCCGGACTCTCGCTCCAGGAGGGGGTCGTCGAGGACGCTCGGCTCGTCGCCGCCGTAGAGGACGAGGTCGGCGATGCTCAGCCGGTTGGTGGGCACCAACCCCCCTGCCCGGCCCGCGAGTTCGAGAACGATGGCCTGGGAGTGGCCGGTACCGAAGGCCTGGATGACGCCGTCCGACCGCACACACTGCGCGATCAGTTCGGCGGCGTGGACGACCTCGTCGCGGGCGGACTCGGTGATGCGGTCGAGGACGGCCAGGCTCTCACGCGCGAAACCCTTGGCGCTCGGGGACTCTGCGGTCACGCGACACTCCCTACTGTGGACCTGGTGGGCTATTGGTGGATTGAACCACCTCATGCGACTCCATCAGTGAATCAATAAATCACACATTCGCTGCGCCGGGCAACGAGCGGGCGTTGCCCTCTCCTTCGGTCCTGGTATTCAGATCGTGGTGCGAACGGTGGCTGATACCTTCTCCCCATGCCCCCGACGGACGTCACCACCCTGGTCCGGACCGAGCTGCCCCGCCTGGCCGGCTCCCTGCGGAAGGTCGGCGAGCTGATCCTGGAGGATCCGGCCGCCGTCACCCACTGCTCGGCCGCCGAGCTGGGCCGCCGCACCGGCACCTCCCAGGCCACGGTGACCCGCTTCTGCCGCGCCATCGGCCTCGACTCCTACCAGCACCTTCTGATCGAACTGGCCCAGGAGCGCGGCCGCGGCGAGGTCTCCGACTGGGGCACCGCCGAGATCGGCCCCGACATCTCCCCCGACGACAGCCTCGAGCGGGTCGTCCAGGTCGTCGGCACCGCCGACCTGCGCGCGGTGCAGCAGACCATCGACCGGATCGACCTCGACGCCGTGGAACGCGCGGCCCAGGCCATAGCCCGCGCCCGGCGCGTCGACGTCTACGGCGTCGGCGGCAGCGGCGCGGTGGCCCAGGAGACGGACACCCGGCTCTTCCGTATCGGCTGCGCGGTCCGCGGGTGGACCGAGGTGCACGCCGCCGCCACCTCCGCGGCCCTGCTCACCCCGGCCGACGTGGCGATCGGCATCTCCCACTCCGGGGCGACCCGGGAGACCCTCGAGCCGGTCGAGCTCGCCAAGGAGCGCGGGGCCACCACCGTGGCGATCACCGCGGACCCGCGCTCGCCGCTCGCCAGGGCCGCGGACATCCGCCTCCTGTCCTCCTCGTCGGAGACCAGCTTCCGCACCGGCAGCATCGGCGCCCGGCACTCCGTGCTGGTGCTCATCGACTGCCTGTACGTCCGGGTCGCCCAGCTGTCCTACCAGCGCGCGAGCGCCTCGCTGGCACTGACCGACCACATCGCGGGGCAGCACGCGGTGAAGTCCCGCCGCAGTCGCTGAGGTCCCGCACCACACGGTTTCCGCGCACGCAAAGCCGCCCCGGCGCCCGGCCAGGGCGGCTTTTCGCATGTCCCTCGCGCATGCCGCAACGAGCACGTCGTGCACAGCGCCAACAAGCCCGGCACAGCCGTAGATGCATGGATGAACCACCGAGGAAACATCCAGATGGTTGTTTGAACCATCCCTGTGGTGCCACGATGGGGCCCCGCCGAGCCCCTCGTAGGAGACCCATGCGCGTCACCTCTGTCGAGTCGACCGAGCTCTTCGTCGGTACCGAGGAGCAGCTGCACCAGGTGGTGGTCGCCGAGATCAGCCACATCCCTGGCCGGACGGCCCGCATCACCGTCGAGGGTCCGGGCGTCCGCTGTGCCGGTGAGACCCTCGCCACCGCCGGCGACGACGGCACCGTACGCGCCGAGATACCCGTGACGAGCGACCTCGCCCCCGGCGAGGGCACTCACGTCACCGTCACCGCCCAGGACGCCAACAACCCGGCCGGAGTGGCCCGGCGGACCGCCGCGTTCACGGCGGCCGAGCCGGGCTGGACGATGTTCATGGTCAGCCACTTCCACTACGACCCCGTGTGGTGGAACACCCAGGCCGCGTACACGGAGACCTGGGACGTCGCCGACGACCCGGCCGCCACCGGGCTGCCGGCCCGCACCTTCGACTCGCGCGGCCAGTCCGGCATGAGCCTCGTGCGCGCCCACTGCGACCTGGCACGCCGCGACCCGGCGTACACCTTCGTGCTCGCGGAGGTCGACTATCTCAAGCCGTACTGGGACGCCTTCCCGGAGGAGCGCGCGTTCCTGCGCGAGCTGATCCGCACCGGCCGCGTCGAGATCATGGGCGGCACCTACAACGAGCCCAACACCAACCTCACCGGCGCCGAGGCCACCGTGCGCAACGCCCTGTACGGCGACGGCTTCCAGCGCCGGATCATGGGGGCCTCGCCGGAAACCGCCTGGCAGCTGGACGCCTTCGGGCACGATCCGCAGTTCCCCGGGCTGATGGCGGACGCGGGGGTCAGCTCCAGTTCGTGGGCGCGCGGGCCGTTCCACCAGTGGGGACCGACGCTGTCCGTGTTCGGCGAGGAGCCCAGGGACCCCACGCGGATGCAGTTCCCGGCCGAGTTCAGCTGGATCGCGCCCTCGGGGCGCGGACTGCTGACCGCGTACATGGTCAACCACTACGGCGCGGGCTGGGCCATCGACAACGCGCCCACGCTGCCCGAGGCGGAGGCGGCGGCGTTCAAGCTGTTCAAGGGGCTCAAGCAGGTGGCGCTCACCCGCAACGTGCTGCTCCCGGTCGGCGGGGACTACGCGCCGCCGTGCCGCTGGGTGATGGACATCCACCGCGACTGGAACGCCCGTTACGTGTGGCCGCGGTTCATCAGCGCGGTCCCGAGGGACTTCTTCGCCGCCGTGCGCGCGCAGTTGGCGGCCGAAGGGCGCAAGGCCTCGCCGCAGACGCGGGACATGAACCCCGTCTACACCGGCAAGGACGTCTCCTACATCGACACCAAGCAGGCCCAGCGGTACGGCGAGACGCTGCTCGCCGACGCCGAGGCCTGGGCGACACTGGCCTCGCTGGTCACGGGACATCCGTATCCGGACGCGGCCCTCGACAAGGCCTGGCGGCAGCTGATCTACGGCGCCCACCACGACGCCATCACCGGCTCCGAGTCGGACCAGGTCTACATCGACCTGCTCACCGGCTGGCGGGAGCTGTACGACCTCGCCGAGGCCGTCCACGCCGACGCGACCCAGGCCCTCGCCGACCGTGTGACCCCGCTGCCCGGCGGCGGCACCGACCTCGTCGTCTTCAACTCCGCCACCTGGGACCGCCGGGACGTGCTCACCGTCGACGATCCGGGGGACCTCGTCCCGCTCGACGACAGCACCGGCCGCCCGCTGCCCGCCGTGCGCGAGGACGGCGAACTCCGCGTCGTCGTACCGGACGTGCCCGGCATGGGGCTCAGGACGCTCCCGGTCGCCGAGGGTTCTGTGCCCGAGTGGTCCAAGGGCGAAGGCACCACCATCCGCAACGAGTTCTACGAGGTGACGGTCGACTCTGCGCGTGGCGGCGCGGTGAGCAGTCTGCGCGGGCTGGCAGAGGGCGGCCGGGAGCTGCTGCGCCACGGCGACATCGGCAATGAGCTGGTCGTACAGGAGGAGTACCCCAGACACCCGCGCTTCGGTGAGGGCCCCTGGCATCTCACCCCGACCGGCACCACCGCCGCCCGCAGCCGGGACGTCCGGGCCGACATCGATGTCGAGAGCTCCCCCGCGGGGTCCCGGATCACTGTCCGCGGCGACCTCGGCCTCTTTCGCTACACGCAGCGGCTGACCCTGTGGAAGGGCGTCGACCGCCTGGACGTGTCCACCAGCATCGACGGCTACGACGGTGCCGACCGGCTCATCCGGGTGCGCTGGCCGTCCGACGTGCAAGGCGGGCTGCCGGTGCACGAGGTTGCCGATGCCGTGATCGGGCGCGGGTTCGGGTTCGTGGAGGTGGACAGCGAGCGGTTCCCGTGGACGCTGGACAACCCGGCGAACACGTGGTTCGGACTGGGGTCCACCGCGCGGGTCGCGGTCCACGACGACTCCGGGGCGTTCCTCGGCCACCGTCCGATCGGTGTCGCCGAGCTCGTGTACGCCTCCTGGGACGACGCCGGGGAACTGGGCACCCCGCTCGCGGCCGCCCTCGTCCGCGCGGGCGTCACCGCGACCTCGACCGTCGCCGGCGGCCCCCGCTACGGCGACCTCGAAGTCGACTCCAACCTCCCCGACATCCGCATCGCCGTCGGCGCCCCCGACCGCAACTCCCTGGTCGCCGAGGCGCTCGGCTGGGACCCTGCCGCCGGGCGCGAGCTGCGCCGGCAGCTGGCCGAGACCGGCGTGGCGGCCGTCTGGGTCGCGCCGCGCGCCGCACTGCGCGAGGAGTGGGTGCCCGGCGCCGACCTGCGCGACCTGGAACGACTGCCGCTGCTCGTGGTGGCGGGCGGCCGCCCCGAGGACGACGCGAAGGCGGTCGACGCGCTGATCGCCGACCTGGACGGGACGGCGACCATGCGGGTCACGGCAGCGGGCGGCGGTGAGGCCCTTCCGCCGGGCGACGCCTGGGACGGGCGCAGCTTCGCCGTGCTCAACCGCGGCACGCCCGGCTGCGTGGTCACCGCCTCCGGCGACCTCTACATGTCCCTGATGCGCTCCTGCACCGGCTGGCCGTCCGGCATCTGGGTCGACCCGCCGCGCCGTACGGCCCCCGACGGCTCGGCCTTCCAACTCCAGCGCTGGTCCCATACGTTCGAGTACGCCGTCGTCGCGGGCACGGGCGACTGGCGGGAGTTGCGGCTGCCTCAGGCCGGGCATGCGTTCAACCACCCGCTCACCGCACGGCTCAGACAGTCGTCGCAGGACCAGGACGCCGTCCTGCCGAGGAGGGCGACCCTGCTGGCACTCGAGCCCGCGGGCGAGGTGCTGCTCGACGCGCTCAAGCCGGCCGGCTCACCGCTCGCCCGGGGAAGCGGGGCACCGGCGGATCCCGGGTGCCAAGTCGCCGTCCGGATGCACGAAGTGAACGGACGGCCGGTGCGGGCGCGCGTGCACGGGCCGCGGAAGTGGACGGAGGGCGCCCGCGCCGACGTACTGGAGACGCCTGGGGAGCCCCTCACCCCCGACGAGGACGGCGGACTCAGCCTTGACCTCACCGGCTTCGAGGTGGCCACCCTCCTCGCCGAACCCGACGACGGCCCAAGCGCGCCGGGCCCCGGCATCGCCGCCCACGAGCCCGCGCAGCCGGTCCACACCCGCTATTGGCTCCACAACTCCGGCCCTGCCCCGCGTGGCAACATGCCCGTCGCGGTGTACGTCTCCCCCACCGCGCTCACTGCCTCCGGCCCCGTCACCGCGACCGTCCGGGTCGGCTCGGAGCTCACCGACGCCCCCGTGTCGGGCACCGTGACCGTCCAGGTGCCGTCCGGCTGGTCCGCCGAGCCCGCCCGGCTCCCGTACGCACTGGGCCCCGGCGGGTTCATGCTCGCCGAGGTCACGGTAACGCCGCCGCCCGACCCGACACCCGGCCGCCACTGGCTCTCGGCCCGCCTGTCGTACGGCGGTCAGGTATACGAGGACGTCGTCGCCCTCGACGTGCCGGGTTCCGTGCCGGACGGCGAGCCGGACGGACGTACCGGACCGACGCTTGTGTCCCGGCTGAGAGTCGAGAAGGTCACCGTGCGCAGGGGCGATCGGGTGCGGGTTCCGGTGACCGTGTGCAACACCACCCGCGGTCCGGTGGCCGGCACGCTGTGGGCCGTGTCGTCCTGGGGCACCTGGCCGGGGGTCTCGCCGGGCTGCCAGGGCTTCACGGTGGGCGCCGGGGAGCGGCTGGAGTGCGGGATCGAGGTGGACGGCGCGGTGGTGCCGCCAGGGTCGTACTGGCTGATGGCGAAGGTCGCCTGGCACGGCTGTGTCGCCTACACGGAGGCGGTCGCGCTGGAGGTGACGCCGTGACGGAGCATGCGGCGTTGGTGCACGGCGAAGCAGTGGCCAGGGAACGGGTCGACGCGCTGCTGGCGGCGGTCCCGGTTCGCGACCGCGAAACCAGACCCGAATCCCTCGCACGCGCCGCACGGCAGCGGAGGCGATGGGCGACCCAGGTGGTCGTCACGGACGAACTCGCCCGCCGCGCCTGCGCCGAACGGGGGCTGGCGCCCCCGGACGAGGTGTCGCCGTCCCGCGTGCTCGCCGTGGCCGCGACCGATGTCGCCGACCTCGGCAGCATCGTCGCGGCGGCGCTCGCCCACTCCCCGGCCGCACGGGCGCTGCTCGCCGACCTGGAGGGCGAGCAGGACGTGCCCGAGGAGGCGGTGCGGGACTACTACGACCGCAACCGCGACTGCTTCCTGACGCGCGAGGCGCTGCGACGCGGTGTCGATCCCTACGGCGGGGCGACAGCGGGGGACTTCCTGCCGTACGAGCACGTCCGCGCGGGCATCGCGAGCGAACTGCGGCGGGCGGCGGCCCAGCGGGCGTTCTTCGACTGGCTCGACCGGGCCCGGACCGGGGTCGTGTACGCCGCCGGGCACGAGCACCCCGGCGATCCGTCACACCCTGACCACGAGCACCGGCACTGATCGGCACGGGAACCGGCAGGTCGGCCGGAACCTAAACGCAACACGGCAACCCATTGACCTCCGATGAATTCTGGTCCACCTTTTCATCAATCGGAGTCCAAGTTGGTGATTTGAACCAGCAGCGACTGGTCGCAGGAGGCAGCTATGCGCTCGAGAAGACTCACCGGATCCCTGACCTGTCTCGTCGTCCTGTCGTTGACGGCCGCGGGCTGCGGCCTGTCGGGCGGTTCCGACGGTTCCGGCGACGGGGACGCCAAGGTGGGCAACTGCAAGGTGGACAAGGGCAACGTCGGCTCCGGCAAGCTCTCCGGCGACGTCAAGGGCAAGATCACCTTCCAGACCACCAACCTGAAGAAAGACTTCGGAGGTTTCTTCAACGGAGTGATCAAGGCCTTCGAGAAGGCCCATCCCGGCACCTCGGTCAAGTGGATCGACGACCCAGGCGACAACACGTTCACCCAGCGCGTCGTCGCCGACGCCCAGGCCTGCACGCTGCCCGACGTCATCAACCTCAACGTCGTCACCGCCAAGTCCCTCACCAAGGCCGGTTACCTGCTGAACCTCGACGAGAAGGACCCCGACGCCGGCAAGCCCTTCGTCCCGGCGTTCTGGAAGTCCAGCACCATGACGGACTCCTCGGGTGCCTCGGTGCACTCCGTGCTGCCCTGGTACACCGGCGGCATCATGCTGAGCTACAACACCGACCTGCTGAAGAAGGCCGGGGTCGACCCGGCCAAGCCGCCGACGACCATCTTCGGTCTGTTCGCCGACTACGAGAAGGTCGCCAAGGCAGGGAAGGGCAAGTTCTACGCGACGGTGGCCAACCCGATCTGGCGGATACCGGCCGACTGGCAGCAGATGGACATCAAGGTGTACTCCTCCGACGGCAAGTCCTTCACCTTCGCCGACGACCCGAAGACCACCGAGTGGGTCGCCTGGATGAAGAAGCTCTACCAGGCGGGAGCGATGCCGAAGGACTCGCTGTCCTCGAACAACGACGCGTCGACGCCGTACTCCCAGGGCAAGATCGCCTATGGCTCGACGAACCCGAGCTATGTGCGCTTCGTGAAGCAGAACAGCCCGTCGATCTACGCCAAGACCGGTGTCGGCCAGTATCCCTTCGACGCCCTCGGCCACACCACCGGCGCCCCGCAGTACATCGCGGCCGCCTCGACCAGCAAGAACGCCCCCACCGCGCTGGCGTTCGCGAAGTTCCTCACCAACGCGCAGAACCAGCTCGCCTGGTGCAAGGACCCCAACGTGGTGATCTTCCCGACGACCTCGGCCTCGCTGGACGACCCGTTCTTCCAGAACGCGACCGGTGACGACCCGTTCGGGCAGGCCCGCAAGTTGGTCGCCGAGCAGCTCAAGACGGCCACCGCCTACGAGATCACCCTCTCGCCGGCCGCGCAGAACGCCATCGTGGCCCAGGTGCAGCTGGCCATGCAGGGCAAGAAGAGCCCCGAACAGGCGGTGAAGGACGCCCAGGCCAAGGCGAACGAGCTGCTGAAGCAGGGCAGCTGATCGTGGCGACACAGACCGCAAAGCCGGTGCCCGTGTCCGGAACGGCGAAGACCACCGCCGCGCCGGGCACGGGCCCTGGCCCGTTCGGGCGGCTGGGCCGGATGCTGCGGCTCGGTCCCTCTCCTGGCGCCAACGGCGCGGCGATATACCGCCGTTGGTGGCTGCCTTGGCTGTGGACCGCACCCGCGATCGGCTGCGCGGTGGTCTTCGGCGTGTACCCCTTCCTCAACACGGTCCTGCTGTCGTTCACCGACGCCAAGCCGCTCGGCGGCGCGGCCGGCTTCGTCGGGTTGTCCAACTACACCCGGATGCTGGACGACTCCGATTTCTGGCTTGCGACCCGCAACAGCCTGCTGTACGCGCTGATCGTGGTGCCGCTGATGGTGCTGCTGCCGCTGCTGCTCGCCGTACTGGTGGAGAAGAAGCTGCCCGGCATCGGGTTCTTCCGGTCCGCCTTCTACACACCGGTGCTCGCCTCCAGCGTGGTCGTGGGCCTGAGCTGGCAGTGGCTGCTGACCGACGACGGCCTCGTCAACACCTGGCTGCAGAAGGCCCATCTGATCAGACAGGCCATCCCGTTCCTGTCCGACTCATGGCTCATCCTGCTGTCCGCGATGGGCCTGACACTGTGGAAGGGGCTCGGCTGGTACATGGTCTTCTACCTCGCCGCGCTCGGGAACGTCCCCCAGGAGCTCCACGAGGCTGCGGCCATGGACGGCGCGGGCGCCGTCCGGCGCTTCTGGCACATCACCGTGCCAGGGGTACGGCAAGCCATGATGCTGGTCGGCACGCTCACCGGCATCGGCTCGCTGCGGGTGTTCACCGAGATCTACATGCTCGGTGGCCCGACCGGTGGCCCCGGCGGCGCCGACCGCACCCTGCCCTTCTACATCCGGGACGTGGGCCTGGACCCGCTGAGCGGCAACGCCGGATACGGATCGGCTGTCAGCGTGGCGCTGTTCGCGATGACTCTGGGCCTGACCCTGCTGGCACAGCGCCTGACGAAGGAGGACGACGAGTCGTGACGACTCTCAACACCGCCGCGGGCCGGGCGCGCCCGCGCTGGCGGGACTACGGCCGCCCCCGGGAACTG
The DNA here is from genome assembly GCF_040295225.1 of Streptomyces sp. NPDC002896. Taxonomy (NCBI): domain Bacteria; kingdom Bacillati; phylum Actinomycetota; class Actinomycetes; order Kitasatosporales; family Streptomycetaceae; genus Streptomyces; species Streptomyces sp. NPDC002896. Next base: position 27,990 of record NZ_JBEOVA010000004.1, read on the forward strand.
GTGGTCCGGTACCTGCTGCTGCTGTTCGTGCTGGCGATCACCGTCGGGCCACTGGTGTGGCAGTTCCTCGCCTCGCTGAAGGGCACCGGCGAGGACGTCTTCGGCGCAGGCGCCTCGCTGCTGCCGCACCATCCGACCCTGCGGGCGTACCGCGAGGTCTTCTCGCAGGTACCGGTGGCCACGTACATCAGGAACAGCCTGATCGTGGTGGTGCTGTCCCTCGTCAGCCAGCTGCTGTTCTCCACCACGGCGGGCTACATGCTCTCCAAGCCGGGCTGGAAGGGCCGCCGGCTGGTGTGGGTGCTGCTGGCCGCCTCGATGATGTTCCCGTTCGAGTCGATCATGGTGTCGCTGTTCCTGGGCATCCGTGACATGGGCCTGGTCGACAACCTGGTCGGCGTGTGGCTGCCCGGGTTCGTCGGTGCGATCAACGTGCTGCTGATGCGCGGTGCGTTCCTCGCGGTGCCGCGCGAGATCGAGGACTCGGCGATGATCGACGGTGCCAACGAGTGGCAGCGCTTCCGGCACCTGTACCTGCCGTCGGCGTACGGGGCCATCTCCGTGGTCGCCATCAACACCTTCATCAGCGCCTGGGACGACTTCCTGTGGCCCCTGATCGTGCTGCGCTCGGAGAACCACTTCACGCTGACTCTGGGCCTGTCGCGGCTGCAGAGCTCCTCGTTCGGCTACGACCAGCGGATGGTCATGGCGGGTGCGGTGATCTCCGTCGTCCCGGTGCTGGTGCTGTTCGTCATCACGCAGCGGTGGTTCTACAAGGGCGTCTCGGCGGGGGCTGTGAAGTTCTGACGGGCGGGCTGCAGGGCGGCCGTCAACCGTCAACCGCCGTCCACCGCCCCTCAACCGCCGCTCAGCCGTCGATCCGCAGCACGACGGGTACGGCGGTGAGGGCAGCCCGCGCCGACTCGGCGATACGGATCTCCAGCGTGCCGGGCAGCACGGCCGTCTCCAGGTCGGCGCCGACCTGTGCGAGTTGGTCGGCGCCGAGGTGGAAGGTGACCACCCGGCGCTCTCCCGGCGCCAGCTCGACGCCCTGGAAGGCACGCAGTTCGAGGGTGCGCGGCCACACGGGGGTCAGCAGGCGGCGGATGTAGAGCTGGGCGACGGTGCGGCCGTGGCGATGCCCCGTGTTGGTGATGTCGACCTCGACGGTGCGCTGAGCCAGGCGCGGCCGGCCGTAGGCGAAACTCGTGTACGACAGCCCGTGCCCGAAGGAGTAGAGCGGCTCGGCGCTGGCGTCCACGTAGGCGCCGTACTCGATGTCCTTGTGGTTGTAGTAGACGGGGAGCTGGGTCGCCGAGCGCGGGACGGAGACGGGGAGGCGGCCGGTCGGTTCCGCGCGGCCGAGGAGGATCTGGGCGATCGCCTCGCCGCCCCAGGGGCCCGGGTACCAGGCCGTGAGCAGCGCGGCGGCGCGGTCCGCCGCCTCGGGCACGGCGTGCGGGCGGCCCTGAATCAGCACGACCACGGTGGGCGTACCGGTGGCGGTGACGCCGTCGAGCAGGGCGTGTTGGGCCGCGCCCAGCCGTAGTCCGGCGAGGTCGGCGCCCTCACCGCAGGTCATCTCGGAGACGGCGGTCAGCGCGGCGCCGTTGGCGGCGAAGTCCGTACCGGGCGTACGGGCGCTGCTGCCGCCCAGCACCAGGACCGCCAGGTCGGAGGCTGCAGCCACGGCGACCGCCTCGGGGATGCCCGAGCGGTCGTCCCCGGTGAGGGCGCAGCCGCGGGCGTGGCGGATGTCGACGTTCTCCGGGGCCAGTCGCCGCAGTCCGTCGAGCACGCTGGAGCCCGTGCCTGGCCTTTGCGGGGCCGTGTAGTCGCCGAGTTGGTGGGCGGTGGTGGCGGCGTGCGGGCCGAGGACAGCGATGCGCGAGACGCCCGGTCGTATGGGCAGGACTCCGCTGTCGTTGTGGAGGAGGGTGACGGCGGCGCGGGCGAGGGCGGTGCTCAGGTCACGTCCGCGGCCCGGGTCCGGCACCGGCCGGCCCACGGTGTACGGCCGGTCCGCGGTGTACGGCCCGTTCGCGGTATACGGCCTGTCCGCGGCGTACGACCGGTCCGCTGCATACGGCTCTTCGAACAGGCCGAGACGGAACTTCAGGCGCAGCACGCGAGCCACGGCGGCGTCGAGGGTCTCCTCGCTCACCAGGCCCCGCTCGACCGCCTCCTGAAGGTGGGTGAAGCCCTCGTCCCACAGGCTCAGGTCGACTCCGGCGTTGAGCGCGAGGACCCCGGCGGAGACCTTGTCGCCGGTGATGCGGGCCAGCCGGTCCACAGCCAGGCCGTCCGCCATCACCAGGCCGGCAAAGCCCCAGCGGCGGCGGAGCAGTTCGTGGAGCAGGGCGCAGTTGCCGGAGCAGGGCAGGCCGTCGACCTCGTTGTACGCGGCCATGACGGCGGCGGCTCCGGCGCGGATCCCGGCGCGGGCGGCGGGCAGGTGGATCTCGTGGAGCTCGCGCTGCCCGAGTTCGGACTCGGCGGAGTTGCGGCCTCCGACGGTGGCGCCCTGGCCCGCGAAGTGCTTGAGGACCACGGGAGCCTTGTCGGCGGCGAAGAGTCCGTCCCCGTCCCTGCTCTGCTCCCCCTGCATACCGCGTACCAGCGCCTCGGTGAGCCGGGCGGCCAGGTGCGGGTCCTCGCCGAAGCACTCCTCGGTGCGGCCCCAGCGCGGGTCGCGGGCGATGTCCAGTGCGGAGACGAGAGCGACATGGCCGCCGCGGGCGCGCAGCTCGGCGGCGGCGTGGGCGGCGGCTCGCTCGTACAGCTCGGGGTCCCAGGTGGCGCCGACGGCCAGATTGACGGGCAGGACGGTGGCGTCGAGTGCCATGTGCCCGTGTGGCACCTCCTCGACGAACAGCGCCGGGATGCCGAGCCGGCTGCGCTCGACGACATGGCGTTGGACGAGGTCGGCGAGGGCCGCGCCGTCCCCCGAGCACGGTCCGGTGGAATGGTCGACGCCCGACCAGGCATCGGCCCGCATCAGCCCGTAGAGGGCACCGAGTCCGGCGAAGCGCTCGGTCTCGGCATACAGGGCCTCGGTGAGTTCGAAGCCGCCGTCGGGGGTGCGGCGGTAGGCGTCCCAGCCGTACATCCGCTGGTTGAGCTGTCCGGCCTTCTCCCGCAGGGTCATCCGGGAGAGCAGGTCGCGGACACGGGCGTCCACCGGTGCGTCGGGGTCCCGGTAGAGGGGGCGCTCGTGGTCTGCGCTGCGGCCGGGGTTCTGCTCTCCGCTGCGGTCGGGGGTCTGCTGCTCGGCCTGGGCGGCCGCGTGTTGCGGAGTCGGCATGCGGCCGGTCCCTTTCGTACGTGCACGTCGTTTCGTACGCGCGGGTCGTTCAGATGCTCAGGCGGGCGAGCGCCACAGCACCCTGCGAGCCGTCGGCAACCCAGTCCAGGGTCAGGCCGAGGAGGTGCAGACGGGCGGTGAGGGGTGCGGTCAGCGGGCCGTCCGGGCCGAGCAGGCCTCCGGTGGCGACGACCCGCTCGCCCGGACGTGGCTCCAACGCGCTTACGGTGAGGGCAAGTTGGTCGGCCGCCTCCTCGAGGATCGCCTCGGCGACGGTGTCCTTGTCGTCCCGGGCGGCCTCGGCCACCAGCGGGGCCAGGCTGGCGAGGTGGACCGGGGGCTGCGCCATGACGGCGGGCAGCAAGTGCATGCGGTAGGCCTCGCGCTGCGCGCGGGACCACTCGGGGGCGGCACCTTCAGCGTCGTACGGCAGGGCGTCGCCCGGCAGGCCCAGCGCCCGCCCGACCGAGACGGCCAGCGCTGTCGGCCCGCCGCGCCCGTCCGCCATGCGCAGGGCCGCCCGGACCGCGGCGCGTCCGATCCAGAAGCCGCTGCCGTCGTCGCCGAGTAGCCAGCCGTCGCCGCCCGCGGTCGCCGTGCACACACGCCCGGTGATCCGGGCCGCGACCGCACCGGTTCCGGCCACCAACGCAAGGCCGTCGGTGGGGTGGCCGGGCGCGGAGGCGAACGCCGCCTCGATGTCGCTGCAGATCTCCACCGACGCGGCGGGAATGCCGAGCCGTCGCAGCGCGGCGGAGAGGGCGGAGTGCGCCCTGAGCCGGCCCGGCTCGTCCGCGGCGGTCCGCGAGGCGCCGGCGAATCCGCCCGCCACGGCCACCACTCGGCCGCGCAGCCGTTCCGGCACGGCTTGGGCGACGGCCTCGGCGAGGTGGTCGGTGAGCTGGGGCACCGGGACGGTCAGGGCGTTGCCCGGTCCCGCCGTGCCCTCGCCCCGCGGACGGCCGTCGCGCGCGGACGCCAGGACGGCGCGCGTGCGGGTGCCGCCTGCGTCCAGGCCGACTACGAAGTCCCCGACATCGAGGTCCCCGATGTTGCGATCCTGGTTCAATTCATTGTTCATCAGCGACCATGGTGGTTGATACATTCGCCGGAGACAAGGCCCGACCGGTCACGGCCGTCGCGTGCCGCCGCGCCGTCGCGCACGCGGCTGCGTCCTGGGCGCGAGATCGCGCAGGTTCCGAGGAGGACCCCATCAGCACTCCCCAAGCGTCCACCGCATCCACTGCATCCGCTGCGTCCACTGCGGTTCCGCCCCCGCCGCCGCTCCGCTTCGGCGTCAACTACACACCGCGCCGTGGCTGGTTCCACTCCTGGCACGACTTCGACCCGGCGCACGCCCGTGAGGACCTCGCACAGATAGCCGGACTCGGCCTCGACCACGTCCGGGTCTTCCACCTCTGGCCGCTCCTCCAGCCCAACCGCACCCTCATCCGCACCACCGCAGTCGACCAGCTGGTGCACCTGGTCGACCTGGCGGCCGAGGCCGGTCTCGACGTCCTCGTGGACGGCGTGCAGGGCCACCTGTCCAGCTTCGACTTCTACCCGGAGTGGACCCGCAGCTGGCACCACCGCAACGTGTTCACCGACCCCGAGGCCATCGAGGCGCAGGCGGATCTGCTGCGCACGCTCGGCCGCGCCCTCGCCGGCCGCCCCAACCTCATCGGACTCCAGCTGGGCAACGAGCTCAACAATCTGGTCGAGCACAACCCGGTGACAGTGCAGGAAGTGGACCACTACCTCGACACGCTGCTCGCCGCCGCCCGGGAGGGCCTCGACGGAGGCCGCCTGGTCACGCACTCCGCCTATGACGCCGCGTGGTACGGCGACGACCACCCGTTCACTCCCGAGGCCTCGGCCCGCAAGGGCGACCTGACCACCGTCCACCCGTGGGTGTTCTCGGGCGACTGCGCCCGCCGTTACGGCCCCCGCTCCCCGCAAGTGCTGCATCTCGCGGAGTACGGCGTGGAGCTCGCCAAGGCGTACGCCCACGACCCGGGACGGCCGGTCTGGGTCCAGGAGACCGGAGCGCCCGAGCCGCACATCCCCGCGGCCGACGCCCCGGAGTTCGCCCGCGCGACCCTGCTGAACGCCGCGGGGTGCGTGGGGCTGTGGGGCGTGACCTGGTGGTGCTCCCACGACGTGGACCGCTCCCTGGCCGACTACCCCGAACTCGAGTACACGCTGGGCCTGTTCGACTCCGCCGGCCGCGCCAAGCCGATCGCGGGCGCCCTCGCCGACACCGTCGCGGAACTGCGCGCCAAGCCTTGCTCCGCGCCTCCCCGAAGCACCGCTCTGGTGCTGGAGTGCACGCCGGCCACGCGGTCCGTGTCCGGACCGGGAGGCGGCTTCTTCGAGGCCTGGATGCGGCAGCGCGCGGAGGGCATCCGCCCGGCTGTCGTTCTGGCCGAAAAGGCTGAGGACACCGCCTACCTGACGGCACGCGGTATCGCGGACGTCGTACGAGTGTCCTGACCGCGCGTATGGCGGGGTGCCGGCGCGGCGTTCACGCTCCGGCCAGCACCTCCGCCACGGCCCGCAGGTTCACGCGGCCGCGTCCGTACGAGCAGAGGACGTCCCCCTCCTCCGGCATCCCGGTGGACACGCGTACCGCGTCCGGCCGTGCGGCCAGCAGGGCGTCCCGCACCGCCGCCTGCCAGGGGTGCAGCCCCGCGTCGTACGTGGCCACGACCAGGGGCACGCCCTCGGCACGGCGCAGGACGGCGGCGACGAGGCCCGCGGGGTCGGCCGGGTGCCCTTTGATCGCCGTACCGGTGGCTGTGGGGTCCACGGAACGCAGCTCGGTCAGCAGGTCCTCGCCGCCCCAGTTGAGCGCGGGGTGCGGCGGCGGGAACAGGTCGACGACATGGGCACCCCTCGCGGGCGCCGGCACGAGGCGGCTCCGTACGGCCCGGCGCGCCGCCTCCAGCCCGGCTCCGCCATCCCACCCGGGGACGTGGGCCGCCGGAGCCGCGTACCGCTCGGCCAGCCGCCGCACCCGCCCGGCGGCCTCGCGTACGCGCTCCTCCGACAACTCACCGCTGCCCAGCGCGTCGAGCACCGCGTCGCGGCAGGCGAGGGTGGTCCGAAGATCCGGCACGGCGACGATGACCTGGTCGGCGCCCGCGGCCAGTGCGAGCCGCGCGCCCGCGGCCTCGCCATAGCGGTCGGCGATCGCCTTCATCTCCAGGGCGTCGCTGACCAGGACGCCGTCGAAACCGAGTTCGTCACGGAGCAGGCCGCTCAGAATGCGGGGGCTCAGGGTGGCGGGGCGGTCGGGGTCCAGCGCCGGGAAGACGACGTGGGCGCTCATCAGCATGGGCACGCCCGCGGCGACAGCTGCCCGGAAGGGGGCGAGGTCGAGTTCGTCGTACGGCCGTGGGTCGACGGCCGTCTCGTGGTGGCTGTCGGTGGTGGTGCCGCCGTGGCCGGGGAAGTGCTTGGCGCAGGAGGCGATGCCGCGCGCCTCGGTGGCGGCGATCCAGGCGCGCAGGTGGCGAGAGACCAACTCTGGATCGGCGCCGAAGGAGCGGGTGCGCACGATCGGGTTGTCCGGATGATTCTGGAGGTCGGCGACAGGGGCGTAGGAGGCGGTGATGCCGAGCGAGGCCAGGTGTCCGGCCAGCGCGTCGGCGCAGCGGGCGGTGAGCCGGGGATCGTCGGCGACGCCGAGCGCCCAGGAGCCGGGGACGTCGGGCGCGCCCGCGCTCACCAGGTGGCCGATGCCGCCGCCCTCGTTGTCTATGCCCACCAGCAGATCGGGGCGGACCGCCCGCAGCGCATCGGTGAGTTGGCGAACCTGTTCCGCGTCGCGCACGTTGCGCGTGAACAGGATGACCCCACCCAGCCCGCGGTCGACGAGCCGCTTCAGGGTGTCGGGGACGGTCGTGGTGCCCTCGAAACCCGCGACCAGACAGCGGTGGGCGGCCTCGTCCAGGTCGGCGGGGAGACCGGGGCCGGCGGGCGCGTGGACGGAGTGGGTCACCCCGGAAATCCTCTGGCTCATTCATCCGAAAGTCAAGAACGAGATGGATTATTGATTCACCACACCGATGCGCGCGCAAGTGACCCTGCCCCGCGTCGCTGGCCGCCGCACAGTCCGCACGAAACACCCCAGAACACGAAACACCCAGAACACTCAGAGCAACCGTTCCGAGCCCTCACGGAGGTACGCCCTCGATTCGCGGCGAAGCGGGGCGATCGAACATAGGATGGACGTCACTCGTACGGACGCACACGGGCGCCGCGGCTGTCAGGCCGCGACGACGATCACCTCCGGGTGGGAGACGCATGGCACAGGCCTCCGACGCAAGCCGGACCATCATCCTGACCGTGGACGACGACCCTGGCGTGTCGCGCTCCGTGGCCCGTGACCTGCGGCGACGCTACGGCGAGACGTACCGCATCGTGCGCGCCGAGTCCGGGCAGTCGGCGCTCGACGCCCTTCGTGAGCTCAAGCTGCGGGGCGACCTCGTGGCCGTGATCCTGGCCGACTACCGCATGCCGCAGATGAACGGCATCGAGTTCCTGGAGCAGGCACTCGACGTGTACCCGGAAGCCCGCCGCGTGCTCCTGACCGCCTACGCGGACACCAACGCGGCCATCGACGCGATCAACGTCGTCGACCTCGATCACTACCTCCTCAAGCCCTGGGATCCGCCCGAGGAGAAGCTCTACCCCGTCCTGGACGATCTGCTGGAGACCTGGCGGCACACCGAACACCGGGCGGTACCCGTCACCAAGGTCGTCGGCCACCGCTGGTCGGCGCGTTCGTCGGAGCTGCGGGAGTTCCTGGCCCGCAACCAGGTGCCGTACCGCTGGTACTCGTCCGACGAGCCGGAGGGCCGACGGCTGCTCTCCGCCGCCGGCGCCGACGACCTGCAGCTTCCGCTCGTGATCACTCCGGACGGCACGCCGCTCACCACGCCCGATGAGCAGGACCTCGCCACGCGCGTGGGTCTCGCGACGACGCCGGCGGCCGACTTCTACGACCTCGTCATCATCGGCGGCGGGCCCGCCGGCCTGGGATCAGCCGTGTACGGCGCTTCGGAGGGCCTTCGCACCGTCCTCGTGGAGCGCTCGGCGACCGGCGGCCAGGCGGGCCAGAGCTCCCGGATCGAGAACTACCTCGGCTTCCCGGACGGAGTGTCCGGGGCGCAGCTCACGGACCGGGCCCGGCGCCAGGCGGCGAAGTTCGGCGCGGAGATCCTGACGGCGCGCCAGGTCACCGGGCTGGAGATCAACGGCGCGGCGCGCACCGTACGGTTCTCGGACGGCTCCGCGATCGCCGCGCACTCCGTGATCCTCGCGACGGGTGTGACGTACCGGCAGCTGGACGCGCCCGGCGTGGCCGACCTGACCGGCTGCGGTGTCTTCTACGGCTCGTCGCTGACCGAGGCGCCCGCATGCCAGGGCCACGACGTGTACATCGTCGGCGGCGCGAACTCCGCCGGGCAGGCCGCGATGTATCTGGCCCGCGGCGCCAAATCGGTCACCATCCTGGTACGCGGGTCCTCCCTGTCCGCTTCGATGTCGCACTACCTGATCCAGCAGGTCGTGGACGCGCCCACGATCTCGGTGCGCACCACCACGGTCGTCGAGGCCGCCCACGGCTCGGACCATCTGGAGCAGCTCACCCTGCGCGACACTACGACCGGGCACACCGAACTCGTCGACGCCCAGTGGCTGTTCGTGTTCATCGGTGCGGCCCCGCTGACGGACTGGCTGGGCGGCACGGTGCTCAGGGACTCCCGCGGCTTCATTCTGACCGGCCCCGATCTGACCCCCGACGGGCATCCCCCGGCGGACTGGGAGCTGGACCGGCCGCCGTACCACCTGGAGACGAACGTCCCCGGCGTGTTCGTGGCGGGCGACGCACGCGCCGAGTCCGCCAAGCGCGTCGCTTCCGCCGTCGGAGAGGGAGCCATGGCCGTCATGCTGGTGCACCGGTATCTGGAGCAGTCGTGAACGGGCAGCCGCTGTCGTGCAGCCCGGAGGAACTCGGCTCCCTGTTCCTGTTCGAGAAACTGGCTCCCGATCAGCTCGCGCGGCTGTGCCGGGAAGGCCGCGTGGAGCGGTTCGAACCCGGGCCCGTATACACCGAAGGCGACCCGGCCACCTGCTTCTACGTACTGCTCCAAGGCACGGTCGTCCTCTCGCGCCGTGTCCAGTCCTACGACGTGGAGACCGGCCGAACCTCCACCCGCGGCGTGTACTCCGGAGCCTTCCAGGCATACCTCGGCGACCGGGTGCCGCAGCTCTACAACAGCTCCATGCGCGTCACCGAGCCCTCGAGGTTCTTCGTGCTGCCCGCGGACACGTTCGCCGCCATCATGCGCGAATGGTTCCCGATGGCCGTACACCTGCTGGAAGGGCTCTTCTTCGGCACCAAGAACTCCCAGGAGGCCATCGGCCAGCGAGAACGGCTCCTCGCTCTCGGCTCGCTCTCCGCCGGCCTGACCCATGAGCTGAACAACCCCGCCGCCGCGGCGGTGCGGGCCACGTCGGCGCTGCGGGAGCGGGTCGCCCACATGCGTCAGAAGCTCCGCGCCATCACCGCGGGTCCGTATCAGCGCGCCAGCCTGGAAACGCTCATCGAGGTCCAGGAACGCACCGCCGAGCGGGTCGCCAAGACCAGCACCCTCAGCCCGCTTGAAGCCTCCGACCGGGAGGACGCCATCGCCGACTGGCTGGACGACCAAGGCATCGCGGGCGGATGGGAGCTCGCCCCGACGTTCGTCCAGGGCGGCCTCGACACCGACTGGCTGGACCAGGTCGCGGCAGCCGTGGACGAGGGCACTCTCGAAGGCGCCGTACGGTGGCTGAACTACACCGTCGAGACCGAACTCCTCATGAACGAGATCGAGGACTCGACCACCCGCGTCTCCAATCTCGTCAACGCGGCCAAGCAGTACTCGCAGCTCGACCGGGCGCCCTACCAGGTCGCCAACGTGCACGAACTCCTCGACAGCACCCTGCTGATGCTCTCCGGGAAGATCGGCCCCCACATCACCGTCATCAAGAACTACGACTGCAGCCTGCCGAAGATTCCGGCCTACCCCGGCGAGCTCAACCAGGTGTGGACGAACCTCATCGACAACGCGGTCTCTGCGATGAACAGCACAGGCATCGACGCCCAAGGGACCCTGACGGTCCGCACCGCACTCGAAGGGGACCATGTCCTGGTCGAGTTCGGCGACACGGGCCCCGGCGTGCCCGAGGAGATCCGCGCCCGCATCTTCGACCCGTTCTTCACCACCAAGCCGGTGGGCGAGGGCACCGGGCTCGGCCTGGATATCTCCTGGCGCATCGTCGTCAACAAGCACAACGGAGACCTCCGGGTCCACTCTGTCCCTGGAGACACCCGCTTCCAGGTCCGCCTGCCCCTGACCGCCGCAGGCGCCGACGCCCCACAGGAGCCGTCATGAGCACCACATACGGAATCGACCCCTTCGCCCCGCCGAGCGGCACCGGATGCGTCGAGTGCGACGCCGCCGGTGGATGGTGGTTCCATCTGCGACGCTGCGCGCAGTGCGGCCACATCGGCTGCTGCGACTCCTCTCCGTCGAAGCATGCGACCGCCCATGCGCGGGCCACCGGGCACCCGGTGATCCGCAGCTTCGAACCGGGCGAAGGCTGGTTCTGGAACTACGAGACCTCCGAGATGTACGAGTCGGGACCGGAGTTGGCTCCGCCCGAGAATCATCCTGCCGATCAGCCCGCACCCGGCCCCGCGGGGCGGGTACCGGCGAACTGGGCCGAGAGTCTGGACTAGCAGCCGACGCCTGCCGACCGTGCCGCGGGTGCCAACGGTGCCGAGGGTGCCCGACGAGCACGGTCGGACGGCGCCTACGAGCACGGGGCCGCAGATCAGGTGCCTGCGGCGTGTTTCCGGCGCATCCACCTGAGCAGGCCTCTCGACTGCTTGGCATCGGGCAGGCCGCCGAGCGCTTCGCATGCCGGGCTCGCCCCGTGCTGCGGCGACCGCGGAACGGGGATGCCTCCTCCTGATGTCGGGCGTGGTGCAGGCCGGTCCTCCCGGGCTTCGGCGAGGGCGAGTGACAGGTTCGCACGCACCCACAGGATCTCGTCCGGGTCGTCCGCCGTCATGGTCCGCTCGGTCAGCTGCGCCGCCGGCGAATCGGGCGCGCCGTGACCCGGCGCCCGGGGCCGCAGTCGGTTCAGATAGGAGCATTCATAGGGATCCGGGACGAGCTCGGCGACCTGGACCGGGTCGAGCAGCGAGGCCACGATCGCGGCGCGCTCCCATGTGTCCTCCGTGCCGCGCAGGTGGAATCCGGTGTGGCGGCCGCGCCAGTTCCGGGCGCGCAAGTCCACGCCTTCCGCGAGCTGGTCCCGCAGCGCGGTGGCGACCCGGCCGCTGAGCAACGGCGCGTTGGCGGGGTCCTCGGCGAACTGCTGTAAATCCTGCGCGAGATACAGCCACACCACCGCCCTGTACCGGTTCAGATAAAACTTCACGGGCACGACCAGCCCGAGGCGGGCCAGCTTCGTGAACCTGGTCGAGCTGATGCCCATCAGCTCGGCGCCCTCGGTCGTGCCCACGACTCTGATCTGCTGCCGCACCGAGTCGGGGAACCCTTCGGCGGCGCGCACGCGCTCGATCTCCTCGACGGCGACGCGGCGCCGCCCACCGGCTTCGTCCGGCACGGTGCGGATGCGTCCCAGCAGCACCGCCAGCTCGAACTCGCTCCGCCTCAGTCCGAGTTCGCGGGCCGCGCGACTCTGCGTCAGCGACGGGCGGTCACTGTGCGCCCGGGCACTGTGCGGATGGGCCGGTGCGGACGCGGCCGTCGTCAGCATGTTGCCTGCCATGTCGGTTCTCCCCCGTGAGAAGTGACGTGAGTAGTACCTGGTGACCACTCCCGGGAAAAACCGTAGCCCGACCCCAGCCCTCTCCGCCGAGCCTGTGGATAACTCCGACGGCAAGCGCGTATGCCCAGGTCAGAGAGCGTGTGCCCAGGTCAGAGTTCGTCGACTTCGTTGACTGGGGAGCTTGCCCGGTGCCGGGTGTCCACGGCGAGGTGCTCTCCGACGCGGTTGACGAGCAGCGCCATCTCGTAGGCGACCTGGCCGATGTCGGCCTCCGCGGATGTCAGCACGCACAGGCAGCTGCCGTCGCCGGCCGCCGTGACGAAGAGCACCGCCTCATCGAACTCGATCATCGTCTGGCGTACGCCTCCAGCGCCGAAGTGGCGGCCCGATCCCTTGGCCAGACTGTGCAACCCCGATGAGACGGCCGCCAGATGCTCGGCGTCCTCGCGCCTGAGCCCGGTGCTCGCACCCGTGACGAGCCCGTCGGTGGAGAGCACAAGCACATGGTGTACCGAGTCGACCCGATTCGTCAGGTCGTCCAGTAGCCAACCGAGTTCCCCGTTCCGCGCCATGATTCCGTTCTCCCCGTTTCCGATGCGGTCGCCTCCGGTCCGGAGGATCCGAGCCGCCAGCCTTCCCCACCGCCGGCATCCGGGCAAGCAGGATGGGGGCATGGCACAGAGGATGACCGACGATGAATGGCGGGCCTTCGTCTCGCACGGCACCCGCACCGGCAAGCTTTCGACCGTCCGCGCCGACGGCGGTCCGCACGTGACACCGGTCTGGTTCGTGCTGGACGGAGGCGATCTCGTGTTCAACACGGGACGGGAGACGGTGAAGGGACGCAACCTGGCACGCGACGGAAGGGTGGCGCTGTGCGTGGACGACGACCGTCCGCCGTACGCCTTCGTCGTACTGCGCGGGCACGCGGAGCTGTCCGAGGACCTCGACGAGGTGCGCCGCTGGGCGACGCGGATCGGCGCACGCTACATGGGTGAGGACAAGGCCGAGGAGTTCGGGGCCCGCAACGGCGTGCCGGGCGAGCTCCTGGTGCGGGTGAGGATCGATCAGGTCGTCGCCGAGTCCGGGGTCGCGGACTGACCCGTCCCGACGGCCGGATCAATCCCTCACATCACGGTCAGCCACAGCATGGTCAGCCGTCGTCACCCGACCGAGTCGAGCAGCCGGGCGGTATGCATCCGCCCGGCGTACTCGACGAGCCGGATCAGCACCTCCTTTCCGGAGTCGCGGTCACGGGCGTCGCACAGCACAACCGGCGTGCCCCGGTCGAGGTCGAGGGCACGTGACACGTCCTTGGCACCGTAGGTGCGCGCGCCCGGGAAGCAGTTCACGGCCACCACGAACGGGATGCGCCGGTGCTCGAAGTAGTCCACGGCGGGGAAGCAGTCCTCGAGCCGCCGGGTGTCCGCCAGTACGACGGCGCCGAGCGAGCCCTGCGACAACTCGTCCCACAGGAACCAGAAGCGGTCCTGGCCCGGTGTGCCGAATAGGTAGAGCGACAGGCCCGACCTGATGGTGATGCGGCCGAAGTCCATGGCGACGGTCGTCGTGGTCTTCTGATCCACGCCATCGGTGTCGTCGACCGACTGGCCGGCCTCGCTCAGCTGTTCCTCCGTACGCAGCGGCCGGATCTCGCTGACCGCGCCGACCAGGGTGGTCTTGCCCACTCCGAAGCCGCCCGCGACCAGGATCTTCAACGCCATCGGGGCCGTCGTCCCGCCCGCGGTCTCAGAGCGCTCGGAGCCCATTGATTACCTCCCTGAGGATCTTTTCGTCGGGGAGCTGGGCAGGCGGCACCGGTCGGCTGACCGTGATGCAGCCCAGCTCCAGGAGGTCGCCGAGCAGCACCCTGACCACGCCCACGGGCAGATCGGCACCGGCGGCCAGTTCCGCGACCGACTGGGTGTCGATGCGGCACAGTTCGATCAGCGCACGGTGCTCCGGCCCGAGAGCCGTTTCGTCGTAGCGCGGCGCGTTCTCGTCGAGCGTGATGAGCGCGATGAGGTCGAAGTACGCCCCGGCCGGGCCCGGCCGGGTCCGGCCGCCCGTCATCGCGTAGGGGCGGACGAGGGGGCCCGCGTCGTTGTCGTACCACCGGTTGCCGGGCTGCTGGGGGGCGCCCGGCCTGTCTTGGTTCATGTGCGTCGCCGCTCTCGGTCATCCGCCGGCCGGCGGGCGCGCGTGCACGCGCGCGGGGGTGTGCAGATGTTCGCCGACCCGCTTCACCAGCCGCGCCATCTCGTACGCCACGAGGCCGATGTCGGCCGTTGCGGCGGTGAGGACGGCGAGGCAGGAGCCGCTGCCCGCGGCGGCGACGAACAGGAATCCCTCGTCTAGCTCGACCATGGTCTGGCGTACTCCGCCGATGCCGAACTGGCGGCCCGCGCCCTTGGCGAGGCTGTGGAAGCCCGAGGCCACGGCGGCCAGATGCTCGGCGTCCTCACGGGTGAGGGCGGTCGACGCGCCGACGGCGAGACCGTCGTTCGACAGCACCACGGCGTGCCGGACTTCGGTGACGCGGAGGACCATGTCGTCCAGCAGCCAGTCCAGTTCGCCGGAACGCTGGGTGGTCCCGGTGCTCGGGTCCTGGATCATGCGTGGTCTCCTTCGCTGCTGTCTGCGCCCGGCCCGGAGGCGGGTCTGCGGGGAGCGGAGCCGGTGCCGGGCGGCCGGCCGCCGCCGCGCGCCCAGCCGTCGCGGTACGCCGCCATGCGCTGACGGACCTGCTCCGGAGTGCGCTCGTGGTTGTCCTGGGGGCTCGTGTTCGGTGCCGGTTCCGCTGCCCGGTCCTCGCGCAGCTGGGGCGCGAGGCTCGCCTGGCGGATACGGCGAGGCAGCCCCTCCGACCCGTCCGTGTCGGAGTCGTCCCCGGAGGGCTGCCGGTGAAGACGGAGGGTGGCGACGCCCGGTGGCGGCGCCGGCTCCGAGGAGGTGTCGGACGTCTCGCGGACGGCCTGCACGGGTGCGACGAGGGCGGGGCGGGGTACCGCCTCGGCCGGGACGGAGGCGTGTTCGCCGTGCTGGCGGCCCGGTTCCTGCACGCGCGCGTAGTGCCGCTCCTCGCCCGCCCCTGTGTCCATCGTGCGGGTTGTGGGCTGTTCGGCGGCGCCGGTGTGCAGCAGGGCGGTGGGCAGCAGGACGACCGCGGTGGTGCCTCCGTACGGGGAGGTCCTCAGGTGCACTTTGATGCTGTGGCGGGCGGAGAGCCTGCTGACCACGAAGAGTCCGAGGCGGTCGCTGTCGAACAGGTCGAGTGCCTCGGACTGCGCGATGCGCCGGTTGGCCTCGCCGAGGGTGTCCTTGCCCATGCCGAGTCCGCGGTCCTCGATCTCCAGGGCGTAGCCGTTGCCGACGGGCTCGCCGTTGATCCGCACCTTGGTGTGGGGTGGCGAGAACTGGGCGGCGTTCTCCACGAGTTCGGCCAGGAGGTGGGTCACGTCGGCGACCGCGGAACCCATCACGGAGGCCTCGGGGAGGTGTCGTACCTCCACGCGCGCGTAGTCCTCGATTTCGGAGACCGCCGCGCGCACGACGTTCGTCAGGGAGACGGGCATGCGCCAGGCGCGGCCCGGCGCTGATCCCGACAGGATGATCAGGCTCTCCGCATGCCGCCGCATACGGGTGGTCAGGTGGTCCAGGCGGAACAGGTCGCCCAGCTCGTTCGGGTCCTCGGCCCTGCGCTCCATGCTGTCGAGGAGGTTGAGCTGGCGATGGACGAGGACCTGGCTTCGGCGGGCGAGGTTGACGAAGACTCCGGAGATGCCGCTCGCAAGCTCTGCGCGCTCGATGGCGGCGCGCAGAGCGGCCCGGTGGACGGTGCCGAGGGCTTCGGAGACCTGGCCGACCTCGTCCTCTGCGGGCGGCCCCGGCGGCGCCTCGGCGCGGATGTCGATCTCCTCGCCGGAGCGCAACCGCCGCATGGCGTTCGGGAGTTTGCGGCGGGCAATCTCCAGGGCGCTGTTGCGCAGGCTCACGAGCTCGACGACGAGGCCGCGGCCGATGCGTACGGAGATCACGAGGGAGGCGGCGACCGCGGCGAGGCCCAGAAGGACGGCGGCGCCTGCCGACGTCAGGACGCCTCGGGTGAACGGGTCGGCCCGGTCCGCGGCCCTGCGTGCCGCATCCGACTGGATGGTGCGGAGCTCGTCCAGCACGGTGGCGTGCGCCGAGTCCCACGAACCCGCAGGGGCGGCCGCCATCGCCTTGCGGCCGGCGGGCGCGAGAAGCACCTTGTCCTCGACGGCGGTCATCGCGGCGTAGGCGTTGCCGTCCGCGAGGTCGCGCCAGGCGGCGCGGTCGGGTCCGCGCAGGTCGGCGGCCGCCGAGTCGGTCAGGGTCCGCCGCGTGTCGACGGCCCCGGTCAACAGGCGCAGCCGTTCACCGTCGAGGGAACCAGTGAGACGCGCGCTGGACAGCAGCGCGTCCTCGCGTGCCAGCATCTCGCCGGCCTGTGAGAACTCGAGCAGCACGCGCGCGTCGGAGCCAAGTTCGGCGTCCTGGATCCCGGTCAGGGAGCCGCCGACGCCGAAGGCGTTGGAGATGGTCTTGGTGTACTGCTCGTACGCCGAGTCCCAGCCCGTCCGGCGCTCCAGCACCGCGGTGCGCAGGGTGCGCAGGCTCGCGACGCCGTCGACGAAGGTGCCGAGACGTTCCGCCACACCGGTGGGGAGGTCGGCGCCGTCGGCGACGGTGTGGTCGTCGTCGAGCCGCAGCCCGGCCACCGCGCGGTCGGTCAGGTCGGCCAGTTTCCTGAGCTCGTCCTCGCGTCCGGTGGCGGGCCGGGTCGCGTACCGCACGGCAGCGGATCGTTCCGCCTGGAGGGCGGCGACCGCGTCGGCGACCGGGGCACGGACCTCGCTGTCGACGCGCTGCAACTGACGCAGTCGCGCGACGTCCTGGGCAGTGCTGACAGTGGCGAACGCCCACAGGGCCAGCAGGGACACGACCGGCACCATGAGCAGGCAGACGATCTTCGCCCGTACGGTGCGCGGGCGCATCCGCCATCGTCCCGCGCGCGCGGGAGACCAGGGGGCATTCGATGATGCCGTGTCGTCCGCGTCCCGGCCGGGATGCTCGACGGCGGGTGGTCCGGCGTGGGCGCGGCGGCCGCGCGCAGGGGGCGCGGAACGGGGTGGTGCGCCGGTCGTCTGGTTCCTTCGGGGTGTGCGCATGGCCTCCTCGCTCGGATGGGTTCGGGGGCGTGCCTGCCGGGCCGTCGGGGGCCGGGCGTGCCTGCCGGGCCGTTGTCGGCCCGGACCGCCGCTATCGGGCGACGCTCTCGACCGGCCGCTGGGCCGATGCGGAGGCCTCGCGCTCCCCCGCGGTGGGGGACAGCGCGACGAACGCCGAGGTCAGGAACAGATAGGAACCGAGGCCCACGGCGAGGGGGAAGACGAACTGCATGACCGTGGCCCCGGGCAGCGCCGCGGTGGAGGGGGCGACCTGCACGCTCACGGCCATCATTCCGGTGTAGTGCATGCTGCTCACCGCCCCGCCCATGACGAGGGAGGCGACGGCGACCGCGATGGGCGACTTGATGTTGAGCCCCGCCCAGAGGGCCGCGGTCGCCGCGACCACGGCGATCACGACGGAGAGCCCGACGAGCAGCGGGTCGTAGTCCACATCGCCGTGCAGCCGCAGGGCCGCCATGCCGAGGTAGTGCATGCTCGCGACGCCGAGTCCCGTCGTCAGGCCGCCCAGTGCGAGCGCCCGGCCGCGGTCGCGGCTGTAGCCGACGGCGAAGACGCCGGCGCCGACGACGGCCATCGCGACGATCAGACTGAGGATGGTAAGCGGCACGTTGTAGCGGATCTCCGTGCCGCTGACGCTGAAGCCGAGCATCGCCACGAAGTGCATCGTCCAGATTCCTGTGCCGATGGCGGAAGCCGCGGTGATGAGCCAGTTGCGGCGGGAGCGTCCGGTGGCGGCGAGCGCGCGGACGGTGCAGCGCAGGCCGAGCGCGGCGCCGATGCACGCCATCACGTATGACAGCACGGGGGTAAGCCAGCCGAAGGCGGCGTGGTCCAGGTGTCCCATGGCCCAGGGACGCTAGTCCCGGGCGGGTCGCACAAAAGGCGCACATTTCGAAAGGTGCTGGAATATGACAGAGAGATGCACCTGAACGATCGCGTCACGCTCGAACATGTTGCATGGTCTGCGTGTGCACGACGTGGAGGATCATGGGTGCATGACCGACGACCACACACGCGTTCAGGAATTCTTCGCGGCCCGCGCAGCCGACTGGGACGCGCGCTTCCCCGACGACGGTCCGGCCTTTCGAGCCGCTGTCGGCGAACTCGGACTGCGCCCGGGCGACCGTGTCCTCGACGCGGGATGCGGCACGGGGCGCGCGCTGCCCGCGCTCCGGGACGCCGTGGGGCCCTCCGGGCTGGTGCTCGGCGCCGACCTGACCCCGGCGATGCTGGAGGCCGCCGCGCGGGCCAGCCGGGACCGTGCCGGGCTTCTTCTGCTCGCCGACGTCGCACGACTGCCCGTGAGGACGGAGTCGCTCGACGCGGTTTTCGCGGCCGGTCTGATCGCTCATCTACCGGAACCGGCCGAGAATCTGCGGGAGTTGGCACGGGTGGTGCGCCCGGGCGGCCTGCTCGCGCTGTTCCACCCCATAGGCCGGGCGGCGCTGGCCGCGCGGCAGGGCCGCCGGATCACGCCGGACGACCTGCGGGCCGAGGACAATCTCGGCCCGCTGCTGGAGAGTTCGGGCTGGCGCATGACGTCGTACGTCGACGAGGACGCCCGGTTCCTGGCGCTGGCCGTGCGCGGGGCGTGAGTTCACGAGGAAAGACTCCGCAGCTCACCCACTCTGCAGTGGGTGGCCGCCCGGATCGCCGCCCCGGCCCTCTTCTGCCGCCCGCGTTCGGACTCTACGTTGAGGGGCACAGGTGAGCGGTTTGGTGTGGCGGTCAGACACGGGGAAGTGACCACATGATTGACAAGCTCCGCAAGCTCTTTCACGCTCCGGCGGCGGAATCCGGGCGGAAACGAACACACAACGTCTTCGAGGCGGCGGCCGCCTACGTCTCGGCGTGCGCCGAGGACGACCAGGACCAGATGGACGAGGCGGCTTCCTGGGTGTCACCGGAGGCGCTGTCCTTCGGTGTCAGAGAGCTCGCGTGCCGCGCGGTCATCGCGCTCGCCCGGGAGCGCGACGAGTCCCCTCAGGCCGTCGCTCGTACGCTCCTCGGCCTGCCCGTCGCCTGACGTCGGTGTGCGTGGGGTCCGCGCACACCAGAGCGGCGCGCACGGAGATGCCCGTATCGGCCGCGTGGGCCAGCCGTTCGCGGACCTCGCGCACGGTGCGCGGACGGTAGCCGGGGCCGCAGCCGCAGCAGGACTGGTGGAAGCGGACACCTGCCATGAGGGCCACGGTCAGGGCTCGCCATGCGGCGGTGTCCCGGCGCTTGGGCACAGCGAGTGCCGTGCCCGCGTTCAGCAACTGATCACCGCACCGCGGGCAGATGTCGACTCGCACGCGCGCGTGGTCGGGCGCCTTCTTGTGGGAAACGCGGCACGGCAGGCAGACGAAGTGCGTACGGGATCCGGACATGTCGCTGATCGTAAGGGCCGACCTGCGAGGACCACGATCGAATTCCTGTCCATAGGCCCTCGACGAGCTCGTCGGCGAATGGTTAGGGTGCGCCGACGAAGGAAGCTTATGGGGAGGCTGGGATGGCCGGGACGGAAGAGGCCGTCGCCACTGCCGGAGACGACGCGCTCTATGTACTGACCGCGGTGCTGCTCACGCCCGCTCAGTTCCCGAGCGTGCTGGGCGACGACTATCCGGAGGCGTGTGAGGCGCTGGGCCTCGCACCGCTCGCCGACGGCTACGGCCTGGTGCTCGGTCAGGACAGCGCGGGCGCGCGCTGGACGGTGGTCGTCGACGACGTGTCACTGGTGGCCGTCGCGATCGCGTCCTGGGACTGCGGCATGGAGTACGACCTGTCGCCCGACGAGCGCACGGTGGTGGCCGCGCTGCCGGGCTGGCCCCTCGCGGTGGCCGTCGCCGCGCCCGGCGTGCCCGCTCCGCACGATCCCGAGCCGGACCCCGAACTGACCGACCGGCCGCCGCTGTCGCCGCCCGACACCAGCACCTGGGGCCCGGCCCAACGGCGGCTGGGAGCCGACGAGATCGCGCTCCAGTGGGCGGCGTGGCGGGAGCAGATCGACGACGCCGACTTCGCCGCCTCCAGCGCGCCGGACAGCGACGGCGAGGAGGAGCCGGCCGCGGCAACCGGCCAGGAGGACGGCGGACACAAGCCGCACAGCGGCATCCGGCGGGTCCTTGCGGAGGCGCGTTCCTACTTGGACGCTCCCCCGCCCCTGGGACGCGTGCGTTCCTCCTTCGCGTCCGGCGAGGCGCGCACGCTGCGTGCCGACGGCCCGGGCTGGTCGATGGTCGCCCGGACCGACGACATCGCGTTCGTACTGCTCGACGACGAGCCCGGCGAGGTGCTTCCGGTCGGCCGCGGACCTGAGCTTCCCGGACTCCTCGAGGCGCTCGACAAGATGGCGGTACGTCCCTCCTGAGGCACACCGGGCGTACGACAGAAAGACGCGTCCACACCGGGGATGCGTGTCCCACACATAACGCCGCTCGCCCATATGGCCCCAACCCATAGCTGCCCTCCGGCGACGACAGCACGATGAGGCCGCCCACCCGCCGCTTCGTTCCGCCGTGTCACGGAGGCTCTCATGCGTGTGTCCAGAGGTGTTCCGCTGCTCGCCGCAGCTCTGCTGGCGGTCGTCGCCACAGGCCCGGCCGCGGCGGAGTCCGCGTCCGGCGACCTGGCCGACGCCGACGGTGCTCACTGCGCCCGGCAGGAACACGTCCGGGTCCCCGGCGCCGCGCACCAGCGGCTCGCCTGTCTGCCGGACCTGACGACGGCGGCCCTCGCCGGAACGCCGTATACGGACACGGCAGACCAGGCCGGGCTCACCGCGGCGGGCACCCGCAGTCCGTCGGGGGTGCCGGGTGTGCAGATCGACGGGTACTTCCCGGACACCTCGCACTTCAACGCCACGCACGGCTGGCAGCACGACGCGCAGTTCGTGATCCGCCTTCCCGACCACTGGAACGGAGGTCTCGTGGTGACGGGGGCTCCCGGCACCCGCAAGCAGTACGCGACCGACAAGGCCATCTCCGACCATGTGCTGGCCCTGGGTTACGCATACGCGGCCACCGACAAGGGCAACAGCGGTCCCGACTTCTACCGTGACGGCAGGCGCCCCGGCGACGCGGTCGCCGAATGGAACACGCGCACCACCCAGCTCACGCGCGCCGCTCAGGAGGCGGTGGCGAAGCGCTACGGTCAGACGCCACGGCGCACCTACATGACCGGCATCTCCAACGGCGGCTATCTGACGCGCTGGCAGCTCGAGAACCATCCGGAGCTGTACGACGGCGGTGTCGACTGGGAGGGCGCGCTCTGGACAGCTGGAGGCCCGAATCTGCTGACTTCTCTGCCCTCGGCGGTGGCCCGAAGCCTGGGGAAGGCCCGGGACGAGGATCTGTACGCCGTGGGCTTCGCGCGCGGTTCCGAGTTCCTGTGGCCGTACCACGAGAAGGCGTACTGGGGGGTGACGCAGAAGATCTACCGCGCCGAGTTCGATCCGGCGTACGACCATGCATGCCCGGGCGCCTCGGCGGGTTCGACACCGGAGCAGATCCTGGCTCCGTGTGCCTCGGACGCGGCGTACGACTACGCGTCGCGCCCCGCGTCCGTCCACCGTGCCGTCGCACGCGTCGCGCTGACCGGCCACATCGGCAAGCCGCTGATCACGCTGCACGGCGATCTCGACGCGCTGCTGCCGAAGGCCGCCGACTCAGATGTGTACGACCGGATGATCGGCGGCAGGGGCCGTGACGGTCTGCACCGCTACTACACCGTCGAAGGCGGCACGCACATCGACGGCCTGTACGACACGTATCCGGACCGGCTGCGGCCCATCCTGCCGTGCTACCGGGCAGCCTTCGGCGCGCTCACCGCGTGGGTCGAGGACGGGGCCGTGCCGCCCGCGGACCGTACCATCGGCCGGCCTGCGAGCGGCGACGTCGTCAGCTCCTGCGAGATCTAGGGGCGTCGGCCGCTGGGTGCCCGCCCCAAGGGGCATCGGCCGCTGGGCGCCTGTCTCAGCGGCCGAGCTCCTTGCGCGTGACACGGCGCAGCCTGCGCCGCTGGGAGGGGTCGAGGGCCAGATACGCCGCCGCCGGCACCCCGAGCACGATCAGGAGGGCGGCCCACCAGGGCAGCCAGATCCACAGGATGAGCCCGGCCGCCACACCTCCTGCGGCGATCTTCGCGTTCTTGGACATGCGTCGCCTCCTTCGCGGCTGCTGCCGCTCTCTGCCTTGAAAACGGCCTGGTGGCCCCGGCGGTTCCAGTTCACCACCCTGAAACGACCCTGACGTGCACCCTTACTCGACCCTGAGGTGCACACTCCTACTCGACCCTGAGGGGCTCCCCCACCTCGTACATGTGGCGCATGGCCTGGCGGTAGGAGTCGACCAGCCCGGTCTCGGTATAGGGGATGCCGAGGTCACGGCAGTGGGCTCGCACCAGGGGCTGGGCGAGCCGCAGGTGGGGGCGGGGCATGCTGGGGAAGAGGTGGTGCTCGATCTGGTAGTTGAGCCCGCCCAGGAACCAGTCGGTCACCGGGCCTCCGCGGATGTTGCGCGAGGTGAGCACCTGCCGGCGCAGGTGCCCCCAGCGCTCTTCCGCGTCCGGGTCCGGCATGTCCATGCCTTTGTGGTTGGGTGCGAAGGCCAGGCCGAGGTGCAGCCCGAACAGGGCCTGGTGCAGTGCCGCGAAGGCGACGGCCTTGCCCGGGGACATGGTGGTGAGTAGCAGAGTCGCGTAGCCGACGACATGCGCCAGGAGGAAGAGTGCCTCAACGGCTCGCTCGCGCGGCGGTTGCCGGCGCAGGTCCCGGAAGCCGTAGACCTTCAGGGCCACGCCTTCCAGAAGCGTCAGCGGAAAGAACAGCCAGGCCTGGTTGCGCGTCAGCCAGCGGCGGAAACCGGTCCGCAGCCTGGCCTGCCCGCTGGTGAAGACCAGGACGTCGGCGGCCACGTCCGGATCCTTGTCGATGTGGTTGGGGTTGGCGTGGTGCCGGTTGTGCTTGTCGTTCCACCAGGCGTAGCTCATCCCCAGGAGCAGATTGCCGTGGACGAGGCCGATGGCGCGGCTCAGGGAGCGGTTGGCGGTGATCTGGGCATGGCCGGCGTCGTGACCGATGAACGCCGTGCGTGCCGACAGTACGGCGAGCAGCGGCGCCAGGAGCAGAGTCCACCAGGAGTTGCCCAGCAGGACGACGCCGGTGACCGCGGCACCCAGTGCGAGCGTGTTGACGGCGATGCCCAGCATGTACCAGCCGGTGCGGCGGTCGAGCAGCCCCTGACCCCTGACCGTGCGCAGAAGGGGCGCAAACTCACTTCCGGTGGGCGATTTCCCGGCAGCGCCCGGGAAGCGCTCCGCAGTGGCTGCGGCAGCCTGGATCATGGCAGGTCTCCGGTCTCTCGCTGGTCATCTGACCTCAAGAAACGTACGGATCCGTGACCTGCCGCGACCATGGAGCCACCACCCGAGCGGAACCTGGGGCAGGCCCCGCACGGCACGGGGTGCTGACCACACCCCTGGGGTGGGGCGGTCCGGATCGGCGCGAGGAACGCCCTTCTTGGGGTCGCGGAGTGAGGTACCCTCGACGACTCCGGTCTCAGTAGTCAAATTTGAGGAATGTGGCATCGCTGTGCAGAACCTGCCCGCAGCAACACCCTCCGAGATCTCAGAACTGTCCCGCTGCTCAGTCGTCTTCCTGCCCGCCGACCCGGCGCGCGGCGGCAGCGTCGCCTTCTGGCACGCCGACGGGACCGCGCCTCCCACGGTGGCCGCGGGGGCGGTCGAGGAACTGACCGTCGCCCTCCCCCACGACCACGGCGTCGAGCTCGTGGGCGTACCCGCCCTCGTGCTGCCCGTGCGGCAGGCTCTCCCCGTGCTCACACGCGCGCGTGCCCGTGCGCAGGCGCATCCGGCGGCCGCCTTCTGGGGAGCGGCCACGGTGCTGGCGCTGCAACTCGTCGCGCGCGGACTGCTGTTGCCTGGGCTGACGCCGGCCGACCACGACGCCTGGCGTGCGGGCCCGCTGCGCCCGGAGGACCTTCAGCGGGTACGTGAGCTCGCCGCCGCGATGCCCCCGGCCGCGCACGCGGTCCCGCTCGACGGCGCCGGACCGCCGAGGTTGCCGGACTCCGAGCGGTTGCTGCGCGCCTTCCTCGACGCCGTGGCCGACACGCTGCCGCGCTCCCCCGCCGCCGCGCTCGCCGCAGGCGGTCCGGCCTTCGCGGCACACCGGCCGCAGCACGTCCCCGAGCACCGCGCGTGGGCCGCCGATGTGGCCGAGGGGCATGACGCGGGCGTACGGATCTCGCTGCGTGTCGAGGTGCCGGGACTCGCCTCGGCGACCTCGGACGACGACACCGCGATCGCGTTCCGGGCCGTGCCGCAGATGCACAGCGTCAGCGATCCTACGGTGGTCGCGGACGCGGCCGAGGTGTGGGCCGCGACCAGCTCTTCGACGCGGTCGTTCGGGTCCCGCGCGCGGATGGACGCCCTGCTCGCGCTGCGGCGCGCGGCCCGCGTCTGGCCCCCGCTCGCTCCTCTGCTGTCGGCCACCGTGCCCGACGCCGTCGAGCTCGCCGACGAAGAGGTCACCGATCTGCTCGGCGAGGGGGCCCGGCGACTCGCGGCGGCGGGCGTGGGGGTCCACTGGCCCAAGGAACTGGCGCGGAAGCTGACCGCCCGCGCGGTCATCGGCCCTCCGGACGACGGCGCCCCGGACGACCGCAACCGGGACGGCGCTCGAGGCGAGGAGCAGAAGACCCGAAGCGGCTCCTTTTCCGACGCACCGTCGTTCCTGTCCGCGGACGCCCTGCTCGCCTTCGACTGGTGGTTCGCACTGGGCGATCAGCAGCTGTCCCGCCAGGAGTTGGACCACCTCGCCGAAGCGAGCCGACCCGTCGTGCGCCTGCGCGACCAATGGGTGCTCATCGACCCGGTGGAGGTCCGGCGTGCCCGGGAGCAGCAGGACCGCAAGGTCACCCCGATCGACGCGCTGAGCGCCGTCCTGACGGGTTCCACCGAGGTGGACGGGCGGCGCGTCGAGGTACGGCCGACAGGCTGGCTGGCGACCCTGCGCGAGCGGCTGGCCGACCCGGAGGCCATGGAGCCGGTCGGGCAGCCGGCCGGGCTCGACGCGACCCTGCGCGACTACCAGCTGCGCGGCCTGAACTGGCTGGCCCGTATGACCTCGCTCGGTCTGGGCGGCTGCCTGGCCGACGACATGGGCCTGGGTAAGACGATCACGCTGATCGCCCTGCATCTGCACCGGCAGACGAACGAGGCGTCGGAGGGACCCACGCTCGTCGTCTGTCCGACGTCCCTGATGGGCAACTGGCAGCGCGAGATCGAGAAGTTCGCGCCCGGCTGCCCCGTGCGCCGCTTCCACGGCGGGCGCCGCAGTCTGGAGAGCCTGACCGACGGCGAATTCGTGCTCACCACGTACGGCACGATGCGGCTCGACGCCGAGCAGCTCGCGGGTACGCAGTGGGGGCTGGTCGTCGCCGACGAGGCGCAGCACGTCAAGAACCCCTACTCGGCGACCGCCAGGCAGCTGCGGACGATCGGCGGGCACGCGCGCGTGGCGCTCACCGGCACCCCCGTGGAGAACAACCTCTCCGAGCTGTGGGCCGTTCTCGACTGGACCACACCGGGGCTGCTCGGCCGGCTGGGCACGTTCCGCACCCGCTATGCGCAGCCCGTCGAGGGCGGCCAGGACCCGGCCGCCGCCGAACGGCTCGCGAGGCTCGTCCGCCCGTTCCTGCTGCGCCGCCGCAAGTCGGATCCGGGCATCGCCCCCGAACTGCCGCCCAAGACCGAGACCGACCGGGCTGTGTCCCTGACCCCGGAGCAAGCGGGCCTGTACGAGGCCGTGGTGCGCGAGACGCTCGCGGAGATCTCGGGTGCCGAGGGCTTCGCCCGCCGCGGGCTGATCGTCAAGCTGCTCACCGGGCTCAAGCAGATCTGCAACCACCCCGCGCAATACCTCAAGGAGGAGCACCCGATGCTCGCGGGACGTTCCGGAAAACTGGACCTGCTCGACGAGCTGCTCGACACCATCCTCGCCGAGGACGCAAGCGTGCTGGTGTTCACCCAGTACGTCCGGATGGCCCGGCTCATCGAGCAGCATCTGACGTCGCGCGGTGTGCCCTCGCAGTTGCTGCACGGCGGCACGCCCGTGGCCGAGCGCGAGGCCATGGTCGACCGCTTCCAGGAAGGTGAAGTCCCGGTCTTCCTGTTGTCGTTGAAGGCTGCCGGCACGGGGCTGAACCTGACCCGCGCCGGCCATGTCGTGCACTACGACCGCTGGTGGAACCCCGCCGTCGAGGCCCAGGCGACCGACCGCGCGTACCGCATCGGGCAGACCCAGCCCGTGCAGGTGCACCGGATCGTCGCCGAAGGCACGATCGAGGACCGCATCGCCGACATGCTCCTGCGCAAACGCGCACTGGCGGACGCCGTGCTCGGCTCAGGCGAGGCCGCCCTGACGGAACTGACCGATGCCGAACTGGCCGATCTGGTGGAGCTGCGAGGGGGCGACGGCCGATGAGCCGCAGATATGAGGACATCGAGGGTGACGAGTACGGCCACGCCGACGAAACCCTGAACGAGCCCAGTCACGAACGCACCTTCGCCGCATTGCCGCCCGCGCGCGGACGCGGCTTCGCAGCGACCTGGTGGGGCCAGGCCTGGCTCAGGGCGCTGGAGGACACGGCTCTGGACTCCGAGCAGGTCAAGACGGGCCGCAGTCTCGCGCGCGCCGGGGCGGTGGGCGCGGTGTCGGTACGCCCCGGCCGGATCACCGCGGTCGTCCAGGACCGGGACCACACCCGGCACCGCTCCGACGTACTCCTGCAGCAGTTGAGCGACGAGGAGTGGGACCGCTTCCTGGACATGGCCGTCGAGCGTGCAGGGCACATCGCGGCACTCCTCGACCGCGACATGCCGCCGCATCTGGTCGAGGACGCGGCGGCCACAGGCGTCGAGCTGCTGCCGGGCATCGGTGATCTGGAGCCGGAGTGCGGCTGCGGGGCGTGGGACCACTGCGCGCACACCGCGGCACTCTGCTACCAGGTGGCGCGGCTGTTGGACCAGGATCCGTTCGTGCTTCTGCTGATGCGCGGCCGCGGCGAGCGCGAACTGCTGGACGAGTTGCAGGTCCGCAGTGTCGCGCAGGCTTCCGCGCAGGCCCGGCCGGAGGAGGTGCAGACGGACACTCCCGAGGGCGTCGACGCCCAGCAGGCGTACGCCGTTGCAGGGCAGATCCCGCCGCCGCTGCCCGCACCGCCGCCCGCCCCTCAAGAGCCCGGGGTGCCACCATCGCTGGACGCGGAGGCGGAGCCAGGACCCGGTCTTGATGTGCTGGCGCTGGAGTTCCTGGCGGCGCAGGCGGCTGCGGAGGCGCGCCGGTTGTTGACCGAGGCCCTCGCCCCGGGCCATGAACGGCAGCCTCTCGAACTCGACCTGACGGTGGATCAGGATGCTATTCGCCTGGCTACTGCCGATGCCCCCGGGACAGAGATCACGGCCCGGCTCGCATCCGCATCGGGCCGGGACCGGGACGGGCTCGCCCTCGCCGTGCGCGCCTGGACGTACGGCGGTGCGGCAGCCCTCTCGGTACTCGACGAGGAGTGGACGCCAGAGCCGGAAGAACTGGCACGCGCGCGTGCCGCGCTGGAATCGGCGTGGGACGAGGACGAACGGCCCGAGCTGCGTGGTGCGCGCAACCGCTGGACGGTGGTCGGCGCCCAAGCGGTCGAGTCCCCGGCGTCCGGCGCCCAGCCGGTCGACGCTCGCCCGGCGGTTGTCGAGGCGCAGCTGCGTCTGGGGCGCGACGGCCGCTGGTGGCCGTACCGCAAAGAGCGCGGCCGCTGGGCCCCGGCAGGCCCTTCCACACCCGATCCGGCGACGGCCCTGGCGGTGGCGGCCGGCGGCGAGTGAACGGACCTTTTCCGGCGACGGCGCGCCTGGCACCAGCGGATAGGTCAGTTTCCGGCCGCCCCTCCCGTCGTCGGCCCCAACGCTGCAGGTGACTCTGCCGGCAGCAGCGACGCGATGTCGCTGGGGATGGGGAAGTCCGAGGGCAGGGAAGGCACCTCGGTGGGGATCTCGGTGGGCAGCAGGGTGCGGATGTCCGACGGGATGCTCAGCGAAGGGGTGGGTGTGGGGGCCGTGCTGCTCTCCGCCGGTGACTTCCTGCCCGGCGCGTCATCTCCGCGGCCTGCCCACAGGACCACCGCCGCGACGATGCCCACGGCCACGATCACCGTGAGCACGATGAATAGGGCGCGGTTTCCCCGGCCGGGCCCCCCTCCGGGCGGACCGGGAGGCGGTTGTGGCGGCCGGCCGCCCCCGGACGGCGGCTGCCCACCGCCACCGGACGGTGGGCCGTAGCCGGCGCCGGACGGATGACCGTACCCACCAGAAAGCGGGCCGTACCCACCGGGCGGCGGCTCGAAGCCGCCGCCCCCGGGAGGCGGCGTGTCACCAGGCGGAGTGGGGGGCTGAGGCGGTACCGGCGGTATGGCCATACCGTCAAGCGTCTCCTCGTCCCGGTCAAGACGCGACCGCTGGACGGAAGTTGGCAGGTATCGAACGCATACCAGCCATGGAGCGCCCGATTCCGGGCCCTTCCGCCCGGACCTCGGGCCGCCCCTCCCCCGGCCAGACCAACCCGGGCCCACCTCCGCCCGGGCACACGTGGGGCAGGATCAGCCCCGCGCCCCCAGCAGGTGGTCCATCGCCAGCTGGTCGAGGTGCTCGAAGGCCATGGAGCGGGCCGCGGCCGCCTCCACGTCGAACTCCTCGAACGAGGCGCGGTCGGCGAGCAGCGCGGACAGGCCGTCCTCGGCGGTGGGCTTGGCCAGCTCGTCGAGGCGCGACGCGCGCAGGGCCTCCTGGACCTCCGGGTCGGCGCGGAAGGCGGCCGCGCGCTCCTTGAGGATCAGGTAGTTGCGCATGCAGCCCGCGGCCGACGCCCACACGCCGTCGAAGCCCTCGGTGCGCGGCGGCTTGAAGTCGAAGTGCTTCGGGCCCGCGTAGCCGGCGGACTCGAGCAGGTCGACCAGCCAGAACGCCTGCCGCAGATCGCCCGCGCCGAAGCGGAAGTCCTGGTCGTACTTGATGCCGGACTGGCCGTTGAGGTCGATGTGGTACAGCTTGCCCGCCCACAGGGCCTGGGCGATGCCGTGCGGGAAGTTCAGGCCCGCCATCTGCTCGTGGCCCACCTCGGGGTTGACGCCGACCAGCTCGGGCCGCTCCAGGCGCTCGATGAAGGCGAGAGCGTGGCCGATCGTGGGCAGGAGGATGTCGCCGCGCGGCTCGTTCGGCTTGGGCTCGATGGCGAAGCGCAGGTCGTAGCCCTGAGTGGTCACGTACTCGCCGAGGAGGTCGAAGGCCTCCTTCATCCGGTCCAGCGCGACGCGCACGTCCTTGGCGGCGCCGGACTCGGCACCCTCGCGGCCGCCCCAGGCGACGTACGTGGTGGCGCCCAGCTCGACGGCCAGGTCGATGTTGCGGATCGTCTTGCGGAGCGCGTAACGGCGCACGTCACGGTCGTTCGCGGTGAACGCGCCGTCCTTGAAGACCGGGTGCGTGAAGAGGTTGGTCGTGGCCATCGGCACCTTCATGCCGGTGGTGTCGAGCGCCTGGCGGAAGCGCTTGATGATCGCCTCGCGCTCGGTGTCGGTGGACCCGAACGGGATCAGGTCGTCGTCGTGGAAGGTCACACCGTACGCGCCGAGCTCGGCCAGGCGCTGGACGGTCTCGACCGGGTCCAGGGCCGGCCGGGTGGCGTCACCGAAGGGGTCCCTGCCCTGCCAGCCGACGGTCCACAGACCGAAGGTGAACCTGTCCTCAGGGGTGGGCTGGTAGCTCATGCCGCGGCTCCTTGCTCGCTCCGACTATTTCGTCATGGCACTTTACAAATTAGTATGCGAACGCATCTCTGGGAAGACGGGTGTGACAAGACCGGCGGTTTCGGTCGGGAAACGGGAACCCCGAGACCTGTCAGGGATGCGCAGAGCCCCAGAAACAGCGTGGGCCCACGACGGGCCCGGCGCGAGCCGCAGAAACGGAGAGCCCGATGTCAGCAGCCGAGGGACCCCTTGTCGTCGGCGTGGACAGCTCCACGCAGTCCACCAAGGCCCTGGTCGTGGACACCGCCACCGGGCAGATCGTGGCGAGCGGCCAGGCGCCGCACACCGTCACGTCCGGCGCCGGGCGCGAGAGCGACCCCGAGCAGTGGTGGAGCGCCCTGTGCGAGGCGCTGCGCCAGTGCGGAGACGCCGCCCACGAGGCCGCGGCCGTGTCGATCGGCGGCCAGCAGCACGGGCTCGTCACGCTCGACGCGCAGGGCAGGCCGGTGCGCCCCGCGATGCTGTGGAACGACGTGCGGTCGGCGCCGCAGGCCCAGCGGCTGATCGAGGAGCTGGGCGGGCCCAAGGTGTGGGCCGACCGTTTCGGCAGCGTGCCGGGGGCGTCCTTCACGGTCACCAAGTGGGCGTGGCTCGCCGAGCACGAGCCGGAGGCGGTCCGCGCCACGGCCGCCGTCCGTCTGCCGCACGACTACCTCACCGAGCGCCTGACCGGAACCGGCACCACCGACCGCGGCGACGCCTCGGGCACGGGCTGGTGGTCGTCGGCCGGCGAGTCGTACGACGAGGAGATCCTCGGCCGCGTCGGTCTCGACCCGGCCCTGCTGCCCACCGTCGTACGCCCCGGAGAGGTCGCCGGAACCGTGCGCGGCGGTGACCTGCCCTTCGCCAAGGGCACGCTGGTCGCCCCGGGCACCGGCGACAACGCGGCAGCCGCCCTCGGCCTCGGCCTGCGTCCCGGCACACCCGTGCTCAGCCTGGGCACGTCCGGCACCGTGTACGCGGTGTCGCAGCGGCGGCCCGCCGACCCGTCCGGCACCGTGGCGGGCTTCGCCGACGCCCGCGGCGACTGGCTGCCCCTGGCCTGCACCCTCAACTGCACCCTCGCCGTCGACCGGGTGGCCGCGCTGCTCGGCATCGACCGGCAGGCCGTGGAGCCCGGCGGCAGCGTCACGCTCCTGCCCTACCTGGACGGCGAGCGCACGCCGAACCTGCCGAACGCCTCCGGCCTGCTGCACGGGCTGCGCCACGACACGACGCCCGGCCAGCTCCTGCAGGCGGCGTACGACGGTGCGGTGCACTCGCTGCTCGGCGCCCTCGAGCTGGTGCTGGACGAGGACGCGGACCCGACCGCTCCGCTGCTGCTCATCGGCGGCGGCGCCCGCGGCACGGCCTGGCAGCAGACCGTACGGCGGCTGTCCGGCCGGGCGGTGCAGATCCCAGAGGCCAAGGAGCTGGTCGCGCTGGGTGCGGCCGCGCAGGCCGCCGGGCTTCTCACCGGCGAGGACCCGGCTGCTGTCGCACGGCGCTGGGGCACCGCACAGGGCCCTGTCCTGGAGCCGGTGGAACGCGACGAGGCGGCACTCGGCAGAATCTCCGGAGTGCTGTCCGACGCCGCCGCGCTGCTGGACAGGCGCCCGGACGCATCCTGAACCCGGACTGCGCGCCCGGCTCCCGGGCGCGCACCGCCCAACCCCGGATGCGAACCGACGAGGACTGAGGGAGGCATGACCGCACCGCTGCACGACGCCCGCCGGGGCACGCCCGACACCCAGCAGGGCATGCGCCGCCGCAACCTGTCCCGCGTGATGCACACCGTCGCCGCGGACGGGCCGCTGTCGCGCGCCGCGGTCGCCTCCCGGATCGGCCTGACACGCGCCGCGGTGTCGACGCTGGTCGACGAGCTGATCCGGGCGGGGCTGCTCGACGAGCTGGGACCCGAGCGCCCCGGCCGGGTGGGACGGGGCCGCCCAGGCTCGGCGCTCGCGGTGAGCGGCCGCGGCCCGGCCGGCATCGGCGCCGAGGTGGGCGTCGACCACCTCGCGGTGTGTGCGGTCGATCTGCGCGGCGAGGTACGCGCGCGTGCCGTGCACTGGAGCGACAACCGCGGCCGGGCCCCGAAACCGGTGACCGAGGAGCTGGTCGCGCTCGTGGATCAGGTGGCCGGCGAAGCGCAGAAGGCCGGCCTGCGCCCCGCGGGGCTGGCGGTCGCCGTCCCCGGTCTGGTGGAGCGCGGCACCGGGATGGTCGTCCGCGCACCGAACCTCGACTGGCGCGACACCGACCTCAGGCAGCTCCTCGCCGGGGACCTGCCCGTGACGGTGGACAACGAGGCGAACTTCGGCGCCCTGGCGGAACTGTGGCTCGGCGACGCCACACCGCCCGACTTCGTACACGTGTCCGCGGAGATCGGCATCGGCGCGGCGGTGGTCGTCGACGGCCGCCTGCTGCGCGGCACCCGCGGGTTCGCCGGCGAGCTCGGCCACGTCCCGGTACGCCCCGAGGGCCCGAAGTGCCGGTGCGGCGGACGTGGTTGTCTCGAGCAGTACGCGGGCGTGGAGGCCGTGCTGCGGGCAGCGGGCCTCGGCCCGGGCGAAGGCCGCGTCGGGCTGCTCGCCGACCGCGCCGCCGAGGGCGACAAGGACGTACGGCGGGCCCTGCGCGGCGCCGGCACGGCGCTCGGCATCGCACTCACCGGTGCCGTCAATCTCCTCGACCCGCACACCGTGGTCCTGGGCGGGGCGCTGTCCCGGCTCGCACCCTGGCTACTCCCCGCGCTGGAACGCGAGCTCGGGAGCCGCACCGCGCGCCTGGCCTGCGGCGTCGCCGTATCCCGCCTCGGCCCGGAGGGCCCTCTGCTCGGCGCGGCACACTCGGTCGTACGGGCCGTGCTGGACGATCCGGCGATGGTGGCCAACGGGGTGTGAGGGGCAGGCGCTCACGGCCCGCCCATGGCTCATGAACCCGCGGCTCATAGCAACGGAGCAGGCGACAGCTGTGGTCGCCTGTGCGTAAGTCGCGTAAGTCGATCAGGCCGGGGCCAGCCGCGGGTACTACGGATGGCGTGCCCCGGCCCGCTCACGGATTGAGGTGGCTGACGATCTCCGCCGTCGCCGAGAGGCCCTCGTGGATGGTCGGCGCCATGCTCGTGCTCGCGAGATAGAACCCGAGCAGTATGCACACCAAGGCGTGCGAGACCTTCAGGGAGCCGTTACGCATGAACACCACTGCCAGGATGAGCAGCAGCAGCACCGCAGAAATTGAAACAGCCATCGCCCCGGTCTCCTCCGCCACGTCGACACCCGTGGCCTTCGGCCGCAAGTGTGGCGTAGCGGAGGGACGGTCCCGGTGACTGGCGTGTCCCCCGAAAGTGTTTTGACTCGCTGTGATGGCAATGCCCCGAAGGGGGAACCGAACTGAGGGCCGTTCACCTACGCCTTGCCGTGAGCGTCCAGGAACACCTCGAGCCCTGCCAGGTCGTCCGTGTTCACGTGGTCGACGTCGGCGGCGAGCAGCTCGCTCCACACCGCGTCGCGTGCGGGCCCTGCCACGTCGGGAGTGGCCCAGAAGCGCACGCGCTGCCCGCGCGCGTGGGCGGCCGAGACGATGCCGTGGAGCTTGTCGCGCTCGGCCGCGGGGAATGGGCCGACTCCCTGCCAGGTGAAGTTGTTGGTCCAGTTGTCGCTGATCAGCGGGATGGAAGAGGCGGGCGCCGACGATCCGAGGTCGGCCAGCCGGCCGTCGTAGAACGCGCGGCGCACCTGCTGCGCCTCCATCGGGGCGCGCGCACCCCGGTCTCCGGAGATCACCGCGGTGACCGCCCTCTGATGCACTGTGCCGTGCGCGTACGTGGTGAAGATCTGCCGGTAGCGCTGCAGGTGCCGGTCGAGTTCGAGGTACGTCGAGGCGCCCTCGGTCTTGATGTCGATGAGGAGTTGCAGGGGCGTGCGGTAACCGCCGTACACGGAGCCCTGATTGGCCCGGATGCGGGCCAGCAGCGGGTCCAGGTACAGCGATTCGAGCGTGCGGGACGGGTCGAGGTCCACGGGGTCGTGCGCGACGAGCAGCTGGTCTCCGACGAGGTAGATGTCGGCCTCCACGCTCGTGAAACGGTGGTCCAGCGCGTCGAACAGGGGCCGGGGGTGCTCGTAGTCGTTGTGCGCGTGGGCGCGCAGGAGCGGTCGCGGCCCGCGCTGCCGCTCGCTCGCCCCGGCGTACGCAGCGGGGGCGACGACGCTGCCCGCGAGGGCGGCGCCGAAGGTGGTGAGGGCTCTGCGACGGGTGGTAAGGGCCATGCTCAGCCTCCCGGGAAGTGCCGTATGGGACACCGGCGAGTATGGGGGCCCGGGATGTTCAACTGGTGGGGTTCATGGAGGGAGTTGGCTGGACCGCCGCCCTGTGTTCACTTCGCGGCGGAACCGCACCTCGCGTTCACCCGGCGACCACGGCGGGCGGCAAGGTGCGGGCAGGCCGAGGCGGCGGCCACCGGGTCGGCGGCCGCCGCCGGAGTTCGGCTGAGGCCGGAGTGCGGAGCGTCAGGGCACCTGAAGGACTCGGGCGTTGACGGTCGCCGGCAGCGTGGTCACCCGCCTCACCAAGGAGGCTTAAAACCGGGTTCAGTCGGCGTCGCCGGAGTGGGGCAGGGCCTCCCCCTGGGCGATTTCGATGCCTGTGTGCAGATCGGTGGCCGCGTCGATCGCCGCGGCCGCCGACAGGGCCACACAGAGCATCAGGAGGCAGGCCAGGGCGCGAGTGAGCAGGCGGCCGGCCCGGGTCGAGGGTGGGGCGGCGTTGAGCAGGGCGGTGACGCGGCGTGGGACGGGGCCTGCGGTGGCCGTGAGTGACATGCGGGGGCGCGGGGCGGGGCCCGCGGTGTGGGCGGCGAGTGCTGCGCGTCCGATGGCGCGGGCGGTGAGGGCGCGGTCGCCCGTCACTGCGGCAGCGGATTCGTCGGCCCAGCGTTCGAGGGCGTAGGAGAGCGGTGCGCGCAGGCCGCGGAGCACAGGGTGGAGGGCGAGGGCGAACTCGGTGGCCGCGAGGAAGAGGTGGTGGCGGCCGGTGAGATGGGCGCGCTCGTGGGCGAAGAGCACCTCGCGTTCCCGGGCGCTGAGGGCGCGCAGCATTCCGGTTGTCACCACGATGCGGCCCGGCCGCCCGGGCAGGGCGTAGGCGTCGGGTTGGTCGTCGTGCCGTACGGACAAATCTCCGGCGGTTGCCGGGCTCGTGAACTGCCTGTGGGCGGCGCGTAGTTCGCGTACGTGACGGCTGGTGCGGCGCAGCACCAGGGCGCCGAGGGCCCCCAGCGCGAGGGCGGCCAGGATCGCGGCCGGTGCGGTCACGGGCCAGTCGCCGCCAAGCAGAGGCGGGGAGAGGTGGCCGAGCGCAGCGACGAACGGCAGGTGCAGGGCGCCGGAGAGGGCGAGCAGGCCCAGTGCCGCCGTGCTGGAGACGGCGAGGGTGAGGGCGAGTGCGGTCAGCATCCAGACGGCCGTCCGGTGCGGCAGGTGCTCGGCGCCACGCCGGGCGGCGGGCACGGCGAGCAGGGGGACGAGCAGCGGGATCCACACGGCGTAGATCACGGGGTACCTCCGGGGTCCGCCGGGCCGCCGTCGAGCAGAGCCCGCAGCAGCTGCTCGTCCTCGGGGCTCAGGTCGGACACGAAGCGGGCGAGGACGGTGCCGCGGTCCTCGTCCTTGTCGAGTTCCGCGTGCATCCGGCGGGCGGTGAGACCTGGCGAGTCCTGAACGGGGGCGTAGGCGTAGCCGCGGCCCGAGCGGGCGCGGGTGACCGCGCCCTTGCCATGCAGGCGGGTCAGGATCGTGGTCACGGTGGTGCGGGCCAGGCCGCCGCCGAGCGCCCGCTGGACGGCGCCGGGCGTGAGCGGACCGTCGGCGGCCCACAGCGCGGCCAGGACGCTCGCCTCCAGCTCGCCCGCCGGGCGGCGGTCCATCCGCCCATCGGCCGACCGATCTGTGTGCCCCTCGGGCATGGGAACGCTCCTCGACTCTTCTTCGTCTACAGTGCAGTAGACCGTCTACGTGACTGTAGTCGCTCAGTGCGGGCGCGTGCCCGCCATCTGGTCCTCGTCCCAGTATGAGAGGGGTCACCGCCATGTCCGCTGCCCAGTTCGCCGTCGCGCAGGCGGTGAACGTCCTGGACGCGGGATCACTGCTGTCCGCCTTCGGGGCGCTCGGCATCGCCGTCGTGCTCTTCGCCGAGACGGGTCTGCTGGTGGGGTTCTTCCTGCCCGGCGACTCCCTGCTGTTCACGGCCGGGTTGCTGTGCGCGGGCGGCACCCACGGGTCCGTGCACCTCGCGCTTCCCCAGGTGCTGGCCGCCGCGGTGGCGGGTGCACTCGTCGGGGCGCAGACCGGGTACTGGATCGGGCGGCGCGGCGGCCGTGCGCTGCTGGCCCACAGCCGGGCGAGACGCCTGCACGAGGGGGCGGCGCGGGCCGAGGGACTGCTGGCCCGGTACGGGCACGCGAAGGCAGTGGTCCTGGCCCGCTTCGTCCCCGTCGTCCGCACCGTCCTCAATCCGCTCGCCGGAGCGCTCGACGTCCCGGTTCGGGTCTTCACGGTGTGGCAGGTGACCGGCGGGCTGGTGTGGACGGTCGGCCTGGTGCTGGCGGGCTACGCACTGGGCTCATCGGTACCGAACGTCGACCGCTATCTGCTGCCGCTGGTCGCGCTCGTGGTGCTCGTCTCCCTGATCCCGCTCGCACTCGAGGTGCGGCGCTCGCGTGCCCGCCGCGCCTCGGAAGGGAGGGCGTCGTGACCGTCCTCGCCTTCGGCGGTGCGTCAGTCGACGGCGCCCTCTACTCCTGGGTCACCGGCCTCGCCCGGCACACCCCGCACCCCGTGAACACCGTGATCGCCGCCTGGTCCGACTACGGCCTCGCCCTGTTCGCCGTGCTGATGGTCGCCGCCTGGTGGCGGGCAAGGCGCGCGGGTGGGGTCCCGAGGAGCGCGGGCGAGCCCTTGATGGTCCGGGCGCTCGCGGCACCCGTGGTCGTCGTGGTCTGCTATGCCGTCAACTCACTGGTCAAATCGGTCTTCGACGAGCAGCGGCCCTGCCGGACGCTGCACACCGTGACCGTCGCGGCGTGCCCGGCGGTCGGCGACTGGTCGTTCCCCAGCAACCATGCGGTGATCGCGGCGGCCGCCGCCGTCGCGCTGGTGCTCGCCGACCGCCGCCTCGGCCTGGTCGCGGCGCCGACCGCCGTGCTGATGGGCGTTTCCCGGGTCTGGATCGGAGTGCACTATCCGCATGACGTGGCCGTGGGCCTGGCGCTCGGGGCGGCCCTCGCCTGGGTCCTCA
This sequence comes from Streptomyces sp. NPDC002896, assembly GCF_040295225.1. Classification (NCBI taxonomy): domain Bacteria; kingdom Bacillati; phylum Actinomycetota; class Actinomycetes; order Kitasatosporales; family Streptomycetaceae; genus Streptomyces; species Streptomyces sp. NPDC002896. Next base: position 65,492 of record NZ_JBEOVA010000004.1, read on the forward strand.
CGCTGCTCGCGGACCGGGCCGCCCCGCTCGTGGACCGGGTGGCGGCCACGCGACTGCGTCCTTTGGTGACGGCCTCGTGACGGGAGCGACGGTGGCCAGGTGGGTGGGACGCGGGCCGCTGCTGCTCGTCTCGTCCTGTGTACTGCTGTTCGCCGCCCTCGCGGCCGTGGTGTGCATACGCCATGGTGCGCCACTGTCAGGTGACCAGGCTGCCCACTCCTGGGCCCTCGGGCACGAGCCGCCGATCGTCGTGGCGTTGGCGCGCGGCATCACCGACACGGGAACGGGGGTCTGGCCCTATCTGTTTGCCGTGGCGGCCGGGGCGATCGCTGGGCGTACCACCCGAGAACGGCTGCGGGCCGTTGCGGCTGCCTTTCCTGGCCACGGGCAGCTGGTCCGCACCGGCCTGATGGAACTGTTCGCGCGTGCCCGCCCGGCCCGCACCGACTGGGCGGCGCACGCCTCCGGTTTCGCCTTCCCCTCTGGCCACTCCACGACCTCGGCACTGGTCGCCGGACTGCTGTGCTGGGCGGCGACCCGCCGCGCGGGACCGGCCCTCGCCCGTACGGCATGCGCGCTCGCCGTGTACTGGGCGGCCGCCGTCGGACTGACCCGGGTGTATCTCGGCGTGCACTGGGCCAGCGACGTCGCCGGCGGCTGGCTGTTCGGCGCCGGCTGGCTGGGGCTGTGCCTGTGTGCCGTGGCCCGGTGGCTGCCCGGGGAGTTCAGCGGACGTACGGCAACACCCACGCAACGCACCGAGCGCATGGCGCGTGCGACACATGGCGCAGGCACAGCTCCAGAGACGATGGAGGACCATGAGCCACAAGATCCTGGTCGTCGAGGACGATCACGCCCTGCGTGACGTGCTGCTGCGCGGCCTGCGTGACGAGGGCTTCGCCACGGTGCCCGCCGCGGACGGTGCCACCGCGCTGCGGCTGTCCGGCGGCGCGGTCACCGCGGCCGTGCACCATCTGCGACACCCTGCCGAACAACGCCCGTGACGACGTATCCGCCGCCCCCGGCACGACCGCGGTCCTACCCACACTGCACCGCATCGCCGAACAGGTGGGCGTCCCCGACCACGTGACCGTCGCCATCGGCAGCGAGGACGGGCATCTGGAGGCCGGAGTCCAGGCGGCCCTCCTCGAACGCATCGTCAGCCCGCTGATGACCAACGCCCTGCGATACGCCCGGTCGCGCGTCACCCTTCGTACGGGCCGCGAACCCGGCGGCGTACGGGGCGTACGGATCGACATCACGGACGACGGCCCCGGCGTGCCGCCGGCGTTCGCCGGGCAGCTCTTCCAGCCCGGCAGGCGGGCCGACCCGGACGACGGACACGGCGGAGCGGGCCTGGGGCTGCCGCTGGCGCGACGCCTGGCCCGCTCCGTCGGCGGTGAGGTGTCCTACGATCCCGGACACTCCCCCGGCGCGAGATTCGTGATCACCCTGCCCGCTGGATGACGCAGCCCTCGGTGTCAGGACCGCGGCAGGAACGCCGACCAGGTGGTGCCCGGGAGGCGGTGTGGGGTCCAGCCGCGGGTATAGCGCGGGCGGCGGGTGCTGCGGCGGATGAGGAGGGCGTCCGCATGCCGGCCCAGGGTCTGTGGCGAACCGCACCCTGCGTCATACGCCGGGGCCAGCGCGAACGTGCCTGCGACCAGGCACGGCGGGTGGACACCGAGGCCGCGCAGATCCTTGCCCACCGTCTCGTAGAGAGCGGCGACCCGCGCGGTCTGCGCTGTGGTGTGCTGCAGGACCAGTCCCTGGCCGACGAGTTGCAAGGCGACGGCGGCGGCGATGAGGCCTCCGACCAGGGCCGGCGTGCGGGCGCTGCGTACCGCCTGGCAGGCGAGAACGGCGACCGGGAGCGACAGCAGCGCATAGGCCGGGAGGAGGAAGCGGGGAGCGGAGTACGTGATGAGCAGGAGGTAGGGGAAGGCGGTTGCGGCCGCGCAGGCGATGGGTACGGCGGCCGCCTCGCCACGTCCGCGGCGGACTTCGACGACAAGCGAGACCGCCACGAGCAGGGGCAACGCCAGCCACCACAGGCCGAGTTCGGAGTGTCCCAGATGGGCGTGGCAGGGGCGGCACAACTGCGGGCCGTCCAGACTGCGCCAGGCGTTGCCGAAGTTGAGGTGCAGGCCGATTCCGCCCTCGTTGGCGGACGACTGCTGCAGCCGCCCGCCGATGCCGCCGAAGCGTGCGTACGCCTCAGCGGTCCACTCCGCGGCGCCCGATGCCACGCCGCCGATGATCCACGGCAGCGTCCGCCGTCGGCGACGTACCAGCGCGGCGGCCGTCAGCAGTGGCAGCGCGAGCCAAACGCCGTCGGAGAAGCGGAAGAGCATGGCGGCGGCAAGGCAGCCGGCCAGCCACCAGCGGGCCCGGCGCTCGGCGGGAGCGCGCAGGAACCATCCGGCGGCGCCGACCGCGCTGAACGCCACCCACAGGTTGGGCATGGCTTGCGGTCCATTGGCCAGGGTCACCCACAGCCCGGCGAAAAGCAGTGCGGCGAGAGCCGCGGCCCGCCGCCCCGTCAGCGGACCCCACACCCGGTAGGCCGCCCAGAGCCCGATGGAGGAGAAGAGCGCGAGTACCACCCGCATCGCGGCGACGGAGCCGGTGACCGCGACGACCGGGGCTAGGAGGAGGCTGGTGCCGCGCGAGCGGGGAGCGCTGAAGTACGCGGCCGGGTGGCGGGGGTCGACCTGCGAGACGTAGACAGCCTCGTCCCAGCCGAGGGCGTGTCCGAGACGCGGGACGACGAACAGCACCTGGGCGGCGAAGTAGCCGACGGCGACCAGGGCCAGCCAGGGGGCGGGGTGGGCGGTCCAGCGTGGCGCGGGTGGGGGCGCGTTCGGTGCGATGGCGGTCATGGTGTCGGGTCCTACGCTTAAGGGCCGAGGCGGCAAGGTGGGCACGGGTACCGGCCGTCAGGGCTGCAGCACCATCGAGCCGTCCGCGTCCTCACTGCGGGGCCCGTCCGCGTCCTCACCACGGGACCCGAAGGGCGGATTCCCTGTCTCGGCGGGCCGGGGTGCGGGCACCCGGGGGTGGCCGTCGGTCGGCCGTAGCGGCGGCGTGATCTCCTGCCCGAGCAGTACTCGGCGTACCACCCGCTCGGCGGCGTGCCCGTCGTCGTAGTGGCAGAACCGCCGGCGGAACGCGGCGCGCAGCTCGGTCGTGCGCTCGTTGTCCCAGGATCCGTCGCGCAGCAGCTCGATCAGCTGGTCCTCGGTGGTGGCGACGGCGCCCGGCGTCTCGCCGGGCTTGCCGGAGAGCAGGTCGAAGGTGACACCGCGGGACCTGACGTACGTCTCCCAGTCGTCGGCGTAGGTGATGATCGGCCGGTCGAGGCAGGCGTAGTCGAACTGGATCGAGGAGTAGTCGGTGATCAGGGCGTCCGAGGCCAGGCAGAGTTCCTCGACGCTCGGGTGCCGGGAGACGTCCAGCACCACGCCCTGCTCCTGGAGTCGGGCGAGCCGCGGGTCCTGGGCGTAGAAGTAGTGCGTACGGACCATGAGGAGGAAGCCGGGGCCGAGGGCGCGTGCGACCTTCGCGAGGTCCATCGCCGCCACGTATCCGGTCTGGTAGTCACGGACGGTGGGCGCGTAGAGCAGCGCCGTCGTGCCGGGGGCTATGCCGAGCCGTTCGCGGGCCCGGGCGACGTCCTGCGACGTCGACGTGAAGTACACGTCGTTGCGCGGATAGCCGGAGTCGAGCGAGGTGAAGGCGCACGGGTAGACGCGCTCCCAGTGCTCCGTGGACAACTGGTTGGAAGACAGGCTGCAGTCCCAGCGGTCCGCGCGCTCCAGGAGCCGGCGGAAGTTCATCCCCTTCGCGGCCGCGGGAAAGCGCTGCTGGTCCAGGCCCATACGCTTGAGGGGGGTGCCGTGATGGGTCATCAGGTGTGTCTGGCCGGGCCGCTTGACGATGTCGTCGGGGAAGTTGACGTTGTTGATGAGGAACCTGGCCCGGGCCATCAGGCGCCAGTAGCGGCGGCTGCCCAGGACGACGTGGTCCATGCCCTCAGGCACCTCCCCCACCGCATCGGCCCGGACGACCCACACCCCGTTCACACCCGGCGCGATGTCCTGCGCCTTGAGGTAGATGGCGAGCGGATTGCAGGCGGGCCCCCGGCTCCAGTACGCCGTGTAGACGGCGAGGTGCTCGTCGATGGGCAGCCGCCGTTGAAGCCGGTAGTAAGCCGCCTGAAGGCGTTTTCCGACCGTACGCCTGGCCTTTTTGATCGCCTTCCGCGCCTTCACCCGCGTGTAATTGACCGCCTTGGCGCTCTGGAAAGCGGCGTACGACCCAAGGTTCAGCGCCCTGAACTTGCCTCCGAGCAGCCCGTCGGGCACCTGGAAACCGGCGGGCAGATGAGCCCTGTACATCGCCGAGGCGAGTTTGAAGTACTCCCTGCGGTCCGAGGGCAGGACACGGGAGGAGCGGGCGAGGGTGTAGAGGAAGTGGCTGACCATCCGCTGGAAGAGAACGGGCCGCAGAGCGTCCAGCTCGCGGTGGGCGTCCAGGAAGTCGAACAACCGCTGGTACTGCTCGAAGATGGTGAAGTGCTCGCGGCCGGGCGTCTTCATCGAATTGCCCTGCCTGCGTTGCCGGTATTCCACGCAGACCCGGTCCAGGCAGGCGGCGGTCCGAGCGGTGAGCATCGCCAGGTAGACGACCAGGGCGTCCTCGTACAGCCCGTCGGTGAAGGTGAGGCCACTGCCGGTGAAGAACTCCCGGCGGAACAGCCGGTTCCACACCACCGCGAAGAGGTTGAACAGCTCGGGCCGGTCTGCGGGCCGGAACACCTCGTCGCGCGACTCCTCGAGCAGCTGCGCGGTGGCGCTCGGCTGCACCATGTTCCACCAGTAGGTGCGCACGTGGTCGAACAGGAGGATGTCCGGATCACCGGACTCCGCCAGCCGCTGCTCCATGAAGTGCAGGGCGTCCGCGGTCAGGGTGTCGTCGCTGTCGAGGAAGAGCAGGTAGTCGCCCCGGGCGAGCTCGACGCCGAGATTGCGGGCGTTGCCGATGCCGCCGTTGCGGTCCAGATGGACGGCCACCACGCGCGGGTCACGGGCCGCGTACTCGTCGAGGATCGCGCCGGAGGCGTCAGGGGAGCAGTCATCGACGACGATCACCTCGAAGTCGGTGAGGCCTTGAGTCAGCACGGAGTCCAGGCATTCGCGCAGATAGCCCTGCACCTTGTAGACGGGTATCACGATGCTGAATCGCGGCTTGCCGGGGGCGCTGTTCCGGGCCATACGTGGTTCTCTCTCCAGGTGGTTTCGTTGCTTTTGCCCGCCAGAGGTACGGGGCGGGTCACTCGAAATAGCCGCGCAGCGTCTCGCGAAGGGAGGCCGCGTCGTCGGCCTCCTCGAAGTCCTCCACAAGACGCCCCGTGTACTCGCCCTCGTTCTCGTCGTCGTTATCGGGCAGGGCGTCGGTGAGATCGCTCAGAGCGTCGTCGGAGGCGTCTCCGTCGTCGTGGAGCCGGCGAACCGAGGTCATGGGGCGGCGACGGCGCTGGCCTCGAGGTTTGTCCTGGTCATGGTGTCCCCTTCGTCTGTTCACGAGCGCGTGTGTGGCACATCGACGGCAGCCGCGAACGCCCGGACGGCGCCGCACGACGGGACGCTTCAACCACGCGGTACACGCTGGTCCAACGAGGTAAGCCGTCGGCGAGATGGCGGTAAAAGCGGAGTGAGGAGCGCTGGCCGGGCACAATTCGGCGTGCCGGCCGCGGCGGTGGTGCTTGGGAATCCGCAGGACGCGGGGGCAGTGCGCCCGAGCGAAGGAGCGCGCGGCAGTCAGGATGCGTTCAGGTAACCGCTGACACGGTCGGGCCTCATGACCTACGAGATCTCTGAGACTCCCGAAGCCGCACAGGGCGGCAATGCCCCCGCCCGGCACGCACATCGCCTCCGCTGGAACAAGGTGCCCGAAGTCACCGTCTACTTCTGGATCATCAAGGTGCTGTGCACCACGGTCGGCGAGACCGCGGCCGACCTGCTCAACGAGAAGGCCAGCCTCGGCCTGACGGGTGTGTCGGTGCTGATGAGCGCCCTGCTCGCCATCGTCTTGGTCGTCCAGTGCCGTACGACCGCCTACCGCGCTGGTGTGTACTGGCTCGCTGTCGCTCTGATCGGCGTGGTCGGCACCCTGATCAGCGACAACCTCACCGACAACATGGGCGTACCGCTGGAGGACAGCACCACGGTGTTCGCGATCGTCCTCGCGGTCGTCTTCGTCGTCTGGTACCGGCGCGAGCGGACTCTGTCCATCCACAGCATCGACACCACAAGCCGCGAGTCGTTCTACTGGCTGGCGGTGCTGTTCACCTTCGCTCTCGGCACGGCAGCAGGCGACCTGGTCGCGGAACGCATGTCGCTGGGCTACTGGGTCTCCGCGCTACTGTTCGCCCTGGCCAAGGTCGCGATCAGGAGGACCACGCAGGTGGGTTGAGGCGTGCGAAGCCTTCCTGACGTTGGTAGGGGAAGTACGGGTAGGGCGCTGTCGTGCTGCTTGCCGCGTCGAGTTTTGCCATCTGGTCGGGAGTGAGTGTCCAGCCGACGGCACCGAGGTTCTGGCGAAGCTGCTCCTCGTCGCGGGCGCCGATGATGACGGAGGAGACGGTCGGGCGCTGCAGCAGCCAGTTGATGGCGATTTGCGGAATGCTTTTGCCGGTCTCCTGTGCGATCTCATCGAGGGCGTCGACCACGCGATAGAGGTGTTCGTCCTCGACTGGCGGACCGTATTCGGCAGTGTGGTGCAGTCGGCTGTCGGCCGGTAGCGGCCGACCGCGGCGGATCTTGCCGGTGAGCCGTCCCCAGCCGAGCGGACTCCAGACCATTGCCCCGAGACCCTGATCGAGCCCCAGGGGCATGAGTTCCCATTCGTAGTCGCGGCCGATGAGCGAGTAGTAGACCTGATGTGCCACGTAGCGCGGGCGGCCGTACCGCTCTGCGATCGCGAGGGACTTCATCGCCTGCCAGCCGGAGAAGTTGGAGATGCCCAGGTAGCGGACCTTTCCTGCGCGTTGGAGATCATCGAGAGTGGACAGGACTTCCTCGATCGGCGTGCCGGCGTCGAATGCATGCAACTGGAACACGTCGATGTAGTCGGTGCCGAGCCGACGCAGGGCGTTCTCGCAGGCCGTGATCAGGCGCGAACGGGAGGAACCTGCATCGCCTGGGCCATCGCCCATCGGCAGGCTGGTCTTGGTGGACACGATCACCCGGTCCCTGCGGCCGTGGATCGCCTTGCCCAGCACTTCCTCGGACGCGCCGCTGGAGTAGACGTCGGCGGAGTCGAACATCGTGATCCCGGCGTCGATGCAGATGTCCACGAGGCGGCGTGCCTGGTGGGCATCGGTGTTGCCCCAGGCGCCGAAGAGCGGTCCCTGGCCGCCGAAGGTGCCGGTGCCGAAGCTCAGTGCGGGGACCTTGAGGCCGGATGCACCCAGCCGCCTGAATTCCATGGCTGTTCCCTTCACTTTTCACCCGTCTAACTAACGGTTCTGGAGTTCCGTTAGCTTGTACTATCAACGTAGCAGGAACGAGCGACTAACGAAACTGGAGTCCCGTTATGGGGATCGAGGGTGCGGATCCGGGAACCGTCCGTCCCGGCGGACGCACGGCGCGGGTGCGGGCGGCGGTGCTGCAGGCGGCCGGGGACGCCCTGGCGGAGCAGGGCTTCGCCCACCTGGACCTCGCCGACATCGCACGCCGCGCCGAGGTGGGCAAGACGACCGTCTACCGCCGCTGGGGGACGGTGACCGGCCTGGTGGGTGATCTCCTGATCGACATGGCCGAACAGTCACTGCCACATACCGACACCGGTTCGCTGCTTGGCGACCTCAAGGCCAACGCCCGGCTCGTGCAGCGCACCCTGGCCGACCCGCGGCAGGGGGCGCTGTTCAAAGCGGTGATCGCGGCCGCCACCTGCGACGCGAAGACAGCCGAGGCCCTGCGCCGCTTCTACGACATCCGCATCAACGAGTGGGCACCCTGCGTCGAGCAGGCCATCGACCGGGGTGAGGTGCCCGAGGGCACCGACCCGCACGAGGTGATCCGTGCCGTCTCCGCCCCCCTCTACTACCGCCTGTTGACCAGCGGAGACAGCCCCGACGAAGCCGCCGCAGACCAGGCTGCCGAAGCCGCCGAGGCCGCGGCACGCGCGGGAGCGTATCTGCGCCGCAAGGCGAGCGACTAGCAGGCTGGGCCCAGACGTCGGGGGCCGGCGTGAGCGCTGGCGCAGCCACCGAGGTGAGCTGTTCGCCGACAACTCCAACCGCCTCGCGCCGCACGGCTACCCGGCCTGCACGGCTACCCGGCCTGGGCAGCGGGCGGGTAGTCCTTGAGCCGGACCGTCTCCCCTGACGCTTCGGGTGCGTTGGCGGCAATGATGTCGAGCATCTCCTGGGTTGGTGCACCCATAAAGAAGTGCTCAGCGCCTTGCCGGCCTACCTGCTGGTGTTCCGTGACGGACCCGGCAGATCGCTCAGCGATGGGGCGTGGCCATCGCCACGGTCACGAAGGTTCTGGCGGCACTGCGGCAGGACGGACTTGTGTGCGCCGTACCAGGCGTCGGGACGGTGGTCGCCTCGCCCCCAGCCGGGCGACGCGAGCAGCCCGACTGAGCCTGTCCGGCCTCACCCCGTGCGCCGCGGGAGGACACCTCGGACGAGCCGGCCCGCGCACGCATCGTGCGGACGGCGATCCGGATCGCCGACGCCGAGGGACTGGCCGCGCTGACCATGCGGCGCATCGCCACCGAGCTCGACGTGGCCACGATGTCCCTCAACCGGCACGTGCGGAACAAGGACGAGCTCATCACGCTGATGGCCGACGCCGCCGTCGCGGAAGAGCCCCTGCCCGAACTGGGCGAGGACTAGCGGGCACAGCTCGAACTCTCCACCCGGACCCAATGGAAGCTGCACCGCACCCATCGCAGCCAGCGAGCCGAGGAAGGCGCCGACCTCGCGCAGCACGGCCGCGTCCGCTTCGGAGACGCGCAGCCGATCCCGGATGGCCACACCCGCAGGCCCCGGCACCACGAAGGGTGCCGCCAGCGCCCGGACTCCGCCCACCCCTTCACCACCCCCAGCTCGACGATCCCGTCACGGCACTCAACGACCGCCACCCGCAAAGGTCACCCATTCGACCTAAGAAACTCTGTTCGCCTCCAGGGGCCCCAGGGCACGCACCGCGGAAGCAAGCCTCCAGCGCATGGCCAGACGACCAGCCCCGACCCACACCCGCTTGCCCGGCGCTCACCCGTACTCACCAACACTCACTACTCCTCAGCACACCGCCAGCAGTTCCCAACCCCTGCCGGCCCTGGGCGGCATGCGACACATCGACTGGGCACTCCGCGCCCTCGACGGACACGGACTCGACGACAACACCAGGCTCCACACCGCCATCAGCCTGTTCGGCTACGTCCGCGGCACAGCGGCCGACCTGGAGAGCGAGGAGCAGGCTGCCCGGGACACCGGCATGAGCGGCGAGGAATGGCTGGACAGCCAAGAAGGTGCGATGACCGCCCTCCTGGCCGGCGGCGCGCTCCCCGCCTTCGCCGCCGTCAGGCACCGGCCCGACGTCGACGTCAGCGTGCAGTCGCTGTTCGAGTACGGCCTGGGGTGTCTCCTCGACGGCGTGGCACTCCTCATGGCGAACAATCAGTCCGCCGGAATCGAAAGTGCTTCGTAGGTTTGGAGATCGCGTAACCGGGCGGGTCCTGACCTGGCAAGACGCTGACCACTAGCGCACTGCCCGCGGACGTTCCCCGGGTTCGGTTGCTGCCCAGGCTGCGGCGATGAGGGGGCGGTGCACATCGGCCCGTCGGATGCAGACCCCGATGGCGAGCCGACCGGGGCTGGACGGGGTGGTCACCACTCGAAGTCTGGCACGGACGCCACTGTGTTGCAGGACGAGGTCGGGGATGATGCCGGTGCCGTAGCCAAGGGCGACCAGGGTGAGCAGGGCTTCGTGACCGTCGGCTTCGGCAGCGATGTGCGGATGGATGCCCAGGTTTCGGAACCACTGGTCGGCGGCGGCGCGGACGAGCCCCTGCCGGGGCAGGACGAAGGGCTCATCGGTGGTGGAGAATTCCTCGTTTGCCGGGGCGGTGCCGGCCTGGACGAGGACGAGCGGGGTGTGCGTGATCTGCCGGGCGAGCAGCGTGGCGGGAATGCGGTCGGGGAGGGCTGCGACGGCGAGGTCGGCCTCGCCCTGGTCGAGGAGGGCAAGGGCGGATGCGGCGTCACCGGTGCGTAAGGAAAGTCGCACGCGCGGGTGTGCGGTGCGCAGCGGGGTGAGCAGGTCGGGCAGCAGGCTGTGGCATGCGGTGACGGAGGCGAACACGCGCAGGTGCCCGGTGAGTTCGTCGCCCGTTGTGTCGTCGTTGTTGTAGCGGGCCCACAGGTCCAGGGCTTCGGCCGCGTACCGGCGGAAGGCGCGGCCGTGCGTGGTCAGGGACACTCCGTGGGGGCCGCGGTCTAGGAGCCGGTGTCCGGTGGCGGCCTCGAGCCGCTGCACGGTCCGGGACAGCGTGGCGGGGCTGACGTGGCAGTCAGCCGCGGTGCGGGTGAAGCTGAGCGTCTCCGCGAGGTGGAGGAAGAGCCGGTACTGGTCGTGGTCCTGCACCTTTCACCTTCCGCAACGCCGCGGTGCGTAAGTTACCGTTGCCGCATGGCCTGTTGGGAGCCTACAAACAGGGCATGCCACGGAGCGACACGACACATCCCCGTCCAGCCTGGTACTTCCCCGAATACGCGCCGGTAGGCGTCGACTTGGGCAGCAAGGCCGCGGTCGCCGTCTACGACCGCAATCAGGGCACCGATCCCCACGCTGACGACGCGCTGCTGGACCGCCTGGGCGTCACCGAAGACACCCACTTGGTCGACCTGGCGTGCGGTACCGGCTCGCTGGTCGTCCAGGCCGCGCGGCGCGGGGCCGTCGCGCACGGCGTGGACGTCTCCGAGGAAATGCTGGCCTTCGCTCAGGCCCGGGCCGACCGGTTCGGTGTGGCGCCGCACTGGCACCGCACCGGCTTCCTCGACTACGCCCACCGCGGCCCGCTCGCCGACGTGGTCACCACCAAGTCGGCCCTGCACCAACTCCCGGACTTCTGGAAACAGCAGGCGCTTCTCAACGCGGCCGGGATGCTCCGTCCTGGCGGGGCCTTCTATTTGTGGGATGTGATCTTCAGTTTCGAGCCGGCCGGCGCGGAGACGCACCTGCGGCAATGGATCGACGCCGCAAGCCGCCCCGACGGCGAGGGTTTCACCAGGGCCGACTTCGAAGCCCATGTCCGCGACGAGTTCTCCACCTACAACTGGATCATCGAGGGCATGCTGCAGCGAGCCGGGTTCGACATCGTCTCCTGTGCCTTTCCCCGCCCCACTCATGCAGAGTTCCACTGTCGCCGCCGGTAGCCGCTCCCGCGCCCTGCATGGCGCGGGCTGTGCCGTCGCGCAGGGGTCCTGTGCGCGACGGTGCAGTCCGGCTGCGTCCGTCAGGCGATCGCACCGTCCTCAAGCCCCGGGACCACGGCGATACGACCGGTCGTGACACCGTCGGCGACGCGCTGCACGGCCTCGGCCGCGGCCGTCAACGGCACACGGTCGCTGACGAGGGGCTTGATCGCGCCCTTCGCGGCGAGTTCGGTGAGCTGCTCGTGGCAGTGGAGCACCGCCTGCGGGTCCTTCGTGTTGTACAGGCCCCAGTGCAGGCCGAGGATCGAATAGTTCTTCACGAGTGCGTGGTTGAGCGCGGGCGTCGGAATCGTGCCGCTCGTGAAGCCGACGATGATGATGCGGCCCTCGAAGGCCACGCACTTCGCGGACTGCGCGTAGGCGTTGCCGCCCACCGGGTCGTAGATCACGTCCGCGCCCCGGCCGCCGGTTGCCTCCTTGACGGCGGCGACGACGTCGTCCGTGTGCCGGTCGAGCACGAGGTCGCAGCCGAGCTCGCGGGCCACCTTCACCTTCTCCGGGCCGCCCGCGACACCGATGACAGTGGCGCCCGCCGCCTTCCCGAGCTGCACGGCCGCGCTGCCGACGCCACCCGCGGCCGCGTGCACGAGCAGCGTCTCGCCCGCCTGGATGCGGGCGCGTCGGTGCAGGCCGAACCAGCCCGTCTGGTAGCCGATGTGCAGCCCCGCCGCCTCGGCGTCGTCCAGCGCGTCGGGCGCGGGCAGCACGGCGGCCGCCTCGGCGACGGCGTACTCGGCGAAACCGCCGTACGGCAGGACGGGGTTCGCGATGACGCGGCGGCCGTCCTCGGTCTCGCCGCAGATCTCCACGCCGGGTGTGAACGGCAGCGCGGGCCGGATCTGGTACTGCCCGCGGCACAGCAGGGCGTCGGGGAAGTTGACGTTCGCGGCCCGCACCCTGAGGAGCACCTGCCCTTCCCCGGGTACCGGCTCGGCCGTCTCCTCGAGGCGCATCGCCTCCCTCGGCTCGCCGTTCTCGTGCACGTGCCATGCCTGCATGCGGGCCCTCCACGGGACTGTTCGTAGAACCGAGCTGAGAGTCGCATACTAAGCAGTTGCTTGGGTGTGTGGGAACAGTCGCGTCCGTCACGCGTCGCGTGAGGTGCGGGAACCGAGAAGGCCGCTGGCAGCACGAGCGCCGCCCGCCGCGACCTCAGCGGGTGCAAAGGGGCTGAAAAGGCCTCAGCGGCTGAACAGCTCGAACGCCACCGCGGGCTTCCCGCCGAACCGCCGGCCCGTGGCCTCGGCGTTGCCGAGGAGGAAGGTGCGGCAGTACGTCTCCGGGTCCTCGTTCGTGAGCGCCTCGATGTAGGTGCGGTGCTCGAGCAGGGAGCGTACGGACCGCTCAAGGCCCGGCGTGGCGTCCACGGCGTGGGTGGGCTGGGCGGATCCGGCGACGGCGACCCAGCGCACCCCGTTCCACGGCTCGAGGCCCTGGTCGGCGAGCTCGGGGAAGATCCAGCGGTTGCCGGCGTCGGACGCGGCGTCGAGCGTGGCGCGCCCGACGGCGACATGATCGGGCGTGTTCCAGGCGACGCCGCCCCAGGTGTCGCGGTGGTTGAGGGTGATCACCAGCTCGGGCCGGTGGCGTCTGATGGCCGCAGCGATGTCCCGGCGCAGCCGGAGCCCGTACTCGATCACGCCGTCCTTGTGGTCGAGGAACTCCACACTCGACACCCCGACGACGGCGGCACTCGCCCGCTGCTCCTGTTCTCGCAGCGGGCCGCACTCGGCGGGCTCCAACGTGTCGATGCCCGCCTCACCGCGGGTGGCCAGGACGTACGCGACCTCACGGCCGACGTCGGTCCATCCGGCGACCGCTGCCGCACAGCCGTACTCGAGATCGTCGGGGTGGGCCACGACGGCGAGGGCGCGCTGCCAGTCGGTGGGCATGGGTTCGAGCTGCGGTTCGGTGGTTGGGGCGCCCTGCGGTTCGGTGGTCGGGGCGGGCTGCGGTTCGGTAGTCGGGGCGGGCTGCGGTTCGGCCATGATCGGGAGCCTATGCGTGCGCCCTGGTCGAAGCACCCCCCGGACTCCCGGTAACATCCGCCTCCGCGCAGGCTGTACTTGCTGTACTTGGGAGGAAATCGGTGGCGCCCCAATCGGAACCCGGCGTGCTCGCCCGGATGGCCGATCTGCTCGATGAGACGCCCGCGGAGCGGGGCGGCGCCGTGTGGCGGCTGGCTGCCGCGGGACGGCAGTTGGACGCGAACGTGGTGCGTCTGGCGCCCGGGGCCGAAGTCGGCGCGCATGCCGAGCCGGATCTCGACGTCCTGCTGTACGTGGCCGCCGGCGGCGGGCAACTCGACGCCGAGGGCGAACGGCAGGCGCTGGGACCGGGGAGCGTGACGTGGTTGCCGCGCGGCACCCGCCGGGCGCTGTCGGCGGGTCCGGACGGCATGGCCTATCTCACCGTGCACCGCCGCAGGCCCGGCCTCACCATCCGCTCGGCCGCACCGGGGCGCGAGCCCGAGCCGCAGCAGGAGCCGGAGTCGCGGCCGGAGTCCGAGGCACGGCCAGAGCCCGAGCCGAAGCCGGAGGGCGGCGAGGCCACCTGCCTGCTGCACCGTGTCTGCCCCGAATGCGGGCGCCTCGCGTCGGAGCGCGACGCCCTGTACTGCAGCCGATGCGGCACCCGCCTGCCGTCGGAGTGAGCGCCCTGCCCGACGTCAGCGTTTGGAAGTGACCGCCAGCGCGTGGAAGTGACCGCCCTGTCCGACGTCAGCGCGTGGACAGGCTGGAGCGGCGCACCACGAGCTCCGGCTGGAGCACGACCCGTTTGTGCTCGTGCGGCGCCGACGCGGTCTCTGCCTCCGTCTCCTCCAGCAGGAGTTCGGCGGCGAGCGCGCCCATGGTCACCGCGGGCTGGCGCACGGAGGTGAGCGGTACGGCCGCGGCGGCCGCGAACTCGATGTCGTCGTAGCCGACGATCGCCAGATCGTCCGGCACGCTCACTCCGGCCGCGAACATGGCCTGCAGTACGCCGAGAGCGAGCAGGTCGTTGGCGCAGAACACGGCCGTCGGGCGCTCGGCGAGCCCGAGCAGCCGGGCTCCGGCATCCCGGCCCGCGGCCACGTCGAGCCGCTCGGTCGGCAGTTCGCGCAGCGCATCGGGCCCGAGACCGGCCTCGGCGAGCGCGTTGAGGGCGCCGGTCCGGCGGTCCCTGACCTGGTTCAGTCCGGGCGGCCCGCTCACATACGCGATGGAGCGGTGCCCCGCGTCGATGAGATGCCGTACGGCCAGCGCGCCGCCCACCACGTCGTCGACCGACACCGAGCACTCGGTGGTGCCCTCGGCGACCCGGTCGACGAGCACGAACGGGATGCCGTGGCGGCGGAACGTCTCGATGTTGCGCCCGGTCGCGTCGGCGGGCGTCAGCAGCACGCCGCGCACCCGCTGCTCGGCGAAGAGCGACAGATAGTCGGCCTCCTCGCCCGCGCTCTGCGCGCTGTTGCAGACCATGACGCCAAGACCGGCGTCCCGCGCGGCGCGCTCGGCGCCGCGCGCGACGTCTACGAAGAAGGGGTTGCCCATATCCAGGACGAGCAGGCCCATGATCCGGCTGCGGCCGGCCCGCAGCTGGCGGGCCGACTCGCTGCGCACGTAGCCGAGCCGGTCTATCGCGGACAGCACCCGTGCCCGGGTCTCGGATGCGACGGTGTCCGGACGGTTGATGACGTTCGAGACCGTGCCCACGGAGACTCCGGCGGCGCGGGCGACGTCCTTGATACCCACCGACTGGGCCATCAGGCTGGGACCTCCCGGGGGACGAGGAGCGGCGGGCATGCCCTCACATTACCTGCGCGAAGATTACTCGCGCCCCCGGTGAAAGCGCCGGTCATGACGGCAGCCGGAAGTCGACGACATGGAGCGGCGAGGGTGTCGTACCGCTGGACTTCTCCTGGTACATGAACGACAGGACCCCGTCCTGCGAGACCCGCATCTCGTCGATCACGACCTCGCCGAAGGCGTTCAGTCCGCTGCCGTCGTACAGGAGCTTCCAGTCGGTGTACCCGGAGGACTTGGAAGCGCCGGCGATCCGGCCGAACGGGAAGATCGCGTATGCGTTGTCGTACTTGTCGAGGATCAGCTTGGTGCGCTGGCTGGAGTTCAGCGCGACCGGGATCTCGGTCTTCTGCCAGGTGCCGGATGAGTTCTTGCGGACGTGGAAGACGCGGCCGTTGGTCGTCCGGTCGGTGACGTAGTTGGTGGTGCACTGGCCGAAGCGGCCGGGCACATAGCTGATGATCGCGTGCGGCAGGCCGGCCGAGTCGGTGAACTGGCTCTCCTGGTTCATCAGCGAGTGGTCGGGGTTGAGGGGGTCGACGACGAGTCCGGCGTCGGTGACGGCGACCTTGTCGGAGCCGCCGGTGGTGCCGACGACGGTGCCCGCGTTGTTGCGCCAGGTGCGGCCGCGGTCGTCCGAGTAGACGTAGCCGGTGTCGTGGTTGGTGATGCCGCCGCTGTTGCACATCACCGCGCCGTTCTGCTCGCGCCAGGTGAAGAAGGAGTGCAGCCGGCCGTTCTTGTCGTAGTCGATGCCGTGCAGGTACATGTTGCGGGCGGTGCTGGAGCCGTGCTCGCTGGTGTACGTGCCGGTGGAGCTGGTCCACTCGCCGAGGTTGGTCCACGAGGTGCCGTTGTACTCGGCGAGCGCGTTGCGGCCGTTGCCGGAGATGCCGACGCGGTAGCTGAGCTGGAGCCTGCCCTCGGGCGTCGAGATGAACTGCGGGTACGTGAACTGCGAGGTGAGGGCGAGTCCGTCGAGGGTGGACTGCGGTGCGCCGAAGCGGCTGGCGGTCCAGCTCAGCCCGGAGGGGTTGTCGAGGAGGCCGGCCACGGACTTGACGTAGGTGAAGCCGTCGCTGTGGGAGTCCATGTTGAGGTGCAGCCGGCCGTCGGTCTTGGAGACGCCCATGGAGATGACGTTGTGGGAGTCGTTGTAGCGGAGCGTGTGGCCGACCTTGACGGTCGACCAGGTGCTCGCGCCGAGCACGCGGCGACCGACGACGGCGTTGCGGTCGGCCGTGTACCAGGCGGCGTACTGGTAGCCCTTGTACGTGAACAGGCCGTTCTTCTGGAACGAGTTGTTGTTGACCAGGCCGTCGTAGGAGACGAAGAAGATCGCCTGGGAGTCGAGGGTGGCGTTGCCGGTCAGGGTGACCGAGGGGCCGGGATCGGCGGCGCGTGCCGTGCTAGTGACTGCCACGGTGCCCAGTCCCGAGGCGAGGGCGGTGGCCAGCAAGGTTCGTCTTCTCATGTCCGCATGCTCCTGAGGTGGGGGGCGTGTCAGGCAAGATGGAACACTTCGGTGAGGGGTTTCATGGCCTCGTCGGGCCGGGCGCCGTCCAACGATTCGAAGAACGGCGCCATCTCCGCCTGCCAGCGGGCGTTGACGTCGGTGGCCTCCATACCGGCCTGGGCGGCCGCGAAGTCCTCGGTCTCCAGATAGCCGACCAGCAGGCCGTCCTCGCGCAGGAACAGCGTGTAGTTGTGCCAGCCGGTGGCCGAGAGGGCTTCCAGCATCTCGGGCCACACGGCGGCGTGCCGCTCGCGGTACTCGTCGAGGCGGTCCGCCCGGACCTTCAGCAGAAAGCACACGCGCTGCATCAACGACCCTCCGGGTCCTAGAAGTCGGTACTGGAAGCCGGCCCTGGAAGCTGGTCCTAGAAGTTGAACTGGTCGATGTTCTTCTTGTCGAACACGGTCGGCTTGCCCAGGCTGATCACACCGTCCTTGCCGATGGTGTAGGTGCCCATGTCGCCGGCCTTGAAGGTCTCACCCTCCTTGCCGGTGATCTGCCCGGACACCAGGGCGACGGAGGTGCGGGCGGCGAGCTCGCCGAGCTTGGCCGGGTCCCACAGCTCGAACCCCTCGACGGTGCCGTTCTTGACGTACTTGCGCATGTCGTTGGGGGTGCCGAGGCCGGTCAGCTTGACCTTGCCCTTGTACTTGGAGCCGGACAGGTACTGGGCCGCGGCCTTGATGCCGACGGTGGTCGGGGAGATGATCCCCTTCAGGTTCGGGTACTCCTGGAGCAGGCCCTGGGTCTGCTGGAAGGACTGCTGGGCGTCGTCGTTGCCGTACGCCACCTTCACCAGCTTCATGTCCTTGTACTTGGGGTCCTTCAGCTCGTCCTTCATGTAGTCGATCCAGGTGTTCTGGTTCGTCGCGGTCTGCGCCGCGGACAGGATCGCTATCTCGCCCTTGTAGCCGATCTGCTCGGCGAGCAGCTGCACCTCGGTGCGGCCCAGGTCCTCGGCGCTGGCCTGCGACACGAAGGCGTTGCGGCAGTCGGCCTTGGTGTCGGAGTCGTACGTGACGACCTTGATGCCGTTCTTCATGGCCTGCTTGAGGGCGGTGCACAGGGCGCCCGGGTCCTGCGCGGAGACGGCCATCGCGTCGACCTGCTGCTGGGTGAGCGTGTTGACGTAGGAGACCTGGCCGGAGGTGTCGGTGGCGCTGCTCGGGCCGACCTCCTTGTAGCTGGAGCCGAGCTCCTTGAGGGCGGCCTCGCCGCCCTTGTCGGCGGAGGTAAAGTAGGGGTTGTTGACCTGCTTGGGCAGGAAGCCGACGGTCAGGCCCTTCTTCAGGGCCGCGTTCGGGTCGGCCTTGCCGGCGCTGGCGGTGGATCCGCCGTCGTCCTTGACGTCGTTCTTGGTGGTGCCGCCGCAGGCGGTGGCGGCCAGGGCGAGCGAGGTGACGGCGGCGAGGGCCGCACAGGTACGGCGGATCGAAGACTTGCGCATGGCGGAGGTCCTTTACGGGGTGAGCGGAGCGGTTACGAGGTCGGAGTCGAGGCGGCTCTGCGGCCCGCCCTCGCTACGGAGATCTGCCGTGTGACCCGCGGGCCGAGCACGGAGACGACGAGCAGAACGCCGGTGACGACGATCTGGGACTGCGCGGAGACGTTCACGAGGCTCATCACGTTCTGCAGCGCGCCGAGCAGGAAGACTCCCGCGATCGCGCCGCCGAGCGTGCCCTTGCCGCCGTCGAAGTCGATGCCGCCGAGCAGCACGGCCGCCACGACGGAGAGTTCGAGTCCGGTGGCGTTGTCGTAGCGGGCGCTGGCGTAGTGCAGCGCCCAGAAGATGCCGGTGAGCGAGGCCATCAGCCCGGTCACGGTGAACAGGATCAGCTTCTGCCGCTTGACGCGGATGCCCGCGAAGCGTGCGGCCTCCTCGCTGGCACCGATGGCGAACAGCGAGCGCCCGAACGGGGTGGCGTGCAGGGCGACCACGGCGATCGCCAGCAGGGCCAGGAAGGGCAGGAACGCGTACGGAATGAACGTGTCGCCGATGCGTCCGGCCGCGAAGTCCAGGTACTGCGTGGGGAAGTCGGTGACGGCGTCCGAGCCGAGCACGATCTGCGCGATGCCCCGGTAGGCGGCGAGCGTGCCGATGGTGACGGCGAGGGACGGCAGCCCGAGCCGGGTGACGAGCAGGCCGTTGACGAGGCCGCACACCGCGCCGAGCAGCAGGCACAGCGGGATGATCGTCTCGATCGACATCCCTTGGTTCCACAGCGCGCCCATCACTGCACCGGACAGACCGGCCGTGGAGGCGACCGACAGGTCGATCTCGCCGGAGACCACGAGCAGGGTCATGGGCAGGGCGATGAGCGCGATCGGCAGGGTGTTGCCGATCAGGAACGACAGGTTGAGAGCGTTCCCGAAGCCGTCGACGAAGCCGAAGGACAGCAGCAGTACGACGATGAGGAGGGCGCCGACGACCGTGTCCCAGCGGACGGCGCGCGCGAGGGGCGAGTCAGCCATGGCGGGCGTTCCTCTTCTTCAGGGCGGACGCCACCCGCAGTGCGACCACACGGTCCACGGCAATGGCGAGGATGAGCAGGATGCCGTTGATGGCGAGCACCCACACGGAGCTGACGCCGAGGGCGGGCAGCACGCTGTTGATGGAGGTCAGGAGCAGCGCGCCGAGGGCGGCTCCGTAGACGCTGCCGGAGCCGCCGGTGAAGACGACGCCGCCGACCACGACCGCGCTGACCACGGTGAGTTCGTAGCCGTTGCCCGTGCCGGAGTCCACGTTCCCGAACCGCGCCAGATACAGCGCGCCCGCGAGGCCGGCCAGGCCCCCGCAGAACGTGTACGCGGCCAGGATCCGCTTGCGGACGGGGATGCCGGCGAGCCGCGCGGCCTCCGGGTTGGAGCCGAGCGCGTACAGCTCGCGTCCGCTGCCGAAGTGCTTGAGGTAGTACGCGGTGGCGACGAGCACCGCCAGCGCGATGAGCGCCAGCCACGGCACGGCAGAGATGCCGCCGGAGCCGAAGTCGACGAATCCGCCGGGGAGATCGGCCGCGGTGATCTGCCGTGAGCCGACCCAGATCGAGTCGATGCCGCGGATGATGTAGAGCGTGCCGAGGGTGACGACGAGCGCGGGCACCTGACCGAGGCTGACGAGCAGGCCGTTGACCAGGCCGAAGACCACGCCCAGCAGCACCGCCAGGACGATCGCCACGACGGAGTTCCCGCCGCCCTGCAGATAGGTACCGGCCGCGAAGGCGCTGATGCCGAGCGTCGAGCCGACCGACAGGTCGACGTTCCGGGTGATCACGACCAGCGACTGGCCCGTGGCGACCAGCACCAGGATGGTCGCGTTCAGCAGCAGGTCCTTGATGCCCTGCTCGGACAGGAACTCGCTGTTGCCCGCCTGGGTGATGGCGATCATCACCAGGAAGACGACCAGGATGGCGAGTTCGCGCATCTTGAAGACGCGGTCGACCAGGCGGGTGCCGCTGGACTTGGGTATTTCTGCTGCGGGCGCGGGGTTGGGGGCGGTCACCGTCATGCGGCGGCCCTCCCGGTTGCTGCGGCCATCACGGATTCCTCGGTGGCTTCGGAGCGTGGGATCTCGGCGGTGAGCCTGCCCTCGTGCATCACGAGCACGCGGTCGGCCATGCCGAGGATCTCGGGCAGGTCGGAGGAGATCATCAGGACGGCTACGCCGTCGGCGGCCAGCCGGCTGAGCAGCCGGTGCACCTCGGCCTTCGTACCGACGTCGATGCCGCGGGTCGGCTCGTCCACAATCAGCACCTTGGGGTCGGTGGCGAGCCACTTGGCGAGGACGACCTTCTGCTGGTTGCCGCCGGACAGGGTGGAGACGGTGTCGGCGATGCGCGCGTACTTCACCTGGAGCTTGACCGCCCAGTCGAGGGAGCGGCTGCGCTCGGCGCCCCGGTCCATCAGGCCGGCCTTCACGGTCGTACGCAGGCCGGTGAGGCCGATGTTGCGCTCGATGGACATGTCCATCACCAGGCCCTGAGCGCGCCGGTCCTCCGGGACCAGGGCGAGCCCGGCGGCCATGGCGGTGGACGGTGCGCCGTTCGTCAGCGCCTTGCCGTCGACCTCCACCTCGCCGGCGTCCCAGCGGTCGACGCCGAAGACGGCACGGGCGACCTCGGTGCGGCCGGCGCCGACGAGTCCGGCGAGGCCGACGATCTCGCCGCGCCGCACCTCGAAGGAGACGTCGGTGAACACGCCCTCGCGGGTCAGGCGGCGCACACTCAGCGCCACCTCCCCCGCCTGCACCTCCTGCTTGGGGTACAGCTCGTCGAGATCGCGCCCGACCATCCGTCGTACGAGGTCGTCCTCGTTCATGCCGTCCAGCGGCTCGCTGGAGATCCAGGCGCCGTCCCGCAGGGTCGTGACCCGCTGGCAGATCTGGAAGATCTCCTCGAGCCGGTGCGATATGAACAGCACCGCGGCGCCCTGCTCGCGCAGGGTGCGGACGACGCCGAACAGGCGGGCCACCTCGCTGCCGGTGAGGGCGGCGGTCGGCTCGTCCATGATCAGGACACGGGCGTCGAAGGAGAGCGCCTTGGCGATCTCGACGATCTGCTGGTCGGCGATGGACAGGCCGCGCGCCGGGCGCTCGGGGTCGAGTTCCACGCCGAGGCGCTGCATCAGGGCCAGGGTCGCGGCGTTCGTGGCCTTGTGGTCGATGCGGCCGAGGGCGCGCCGGGGCTGGCGGCCCATGAAGATGTTCTCGGCGATCGACAGGTCGGGGAAGAGCGTGGGCTCCTGGTAGATGACGGCGATGCCCGCGTCCCGGGCGTCGGCCGGACCGTGGAAGACGGTGGGCTCGCCGTCCAGCAGCACCTGACCTGCGTCCGGTCGGTGCACCCCGGCGAGCGTCTTGATGAGGGTCGACTTGCCCGCGCCGTTCTCGCCGGCGAGTGCGTGCACCTCGCCGGGGAACAGTTCCAGGGACACGTCCCGCAGAGCGCGCACGGCGCCGAAGGACTTGGAGACGTCCTTGAGCGCCAGCACGGGGGCCGGATCCGTGTCGGACCGTTGGGTCATGGGGGGCTCCTCAACGACGCGGGCGGAGCGGCCTCACGACGTCGTGAAAGGTTTCAACTGGGTTGCCGGGACGTTAGGCATGCCACGTAGGTCGCGTCAATGGGTCCGTGTCGAAATTTTCGACGCCATAAGGTCACAAGGGGGTCACGGAGACCGGTCTTTGTGAGAAGGGTTGACAGCTCTTCGGGAGGCTCATAGCTTCCCTCTCTGAATCGATTCAGAATATTCAGATTGCGTCTTCCAGACCCGAAGTCACCAGGAGCCCCGAAGTGACCGAGCTCGCCGCGGTGAAGGCCGCGCTCAAGACCCAGGCCATCGAGACACCGTCGTGGGCGTACGGGAACTCAGGGACCCGCTTCAAGGTGTTCGCGCAGCCCGGGGTCCCGCGGAATCCCCGCGAGAAGCTGGACGACGCGGCGAAGGTGCACGAGTTCACCGGGGCCGCGCCGACCGTCGCCCTGCACATCCCGTGGGACAAGGTCGACGACTACGCGGCTCTTGCGAAGCACGCCGAGGAGCGCGGCCTGAAGCTGGGCGCGATCAACTCCAACACCTTCCAGGACGACGACTACAAGCTCGGCAGCATCTGCCACCCCGACGCGGCCGTGCGCCGCAAGGCCCTCGACCACCTCTTCGAGTGCGTCGACATCATGGACGCGACAGGTTCGAAGGACCTGAAGCTGTGGTTCGCCGACGGCACGAACTACCCCGGCCAGGACGACGTCCGCGAGCGCCAGGACCGCCTCGCGGAGGGCCTTGCCAAGGTCTACGAGCGGCTAGGCGACGACCAGCGGATGCTGCTCGAGTACAAGTTCTTCGAGCCGGCCTTCTACACGACGGACGTCCCGGACTGGGGCACGGCGTACGCGCACTGCCTCAAGCTCGGCCCGAAGGCGCAGGTCGTGGTCGACACCGGGCACCACGCACCGGGCACCAACATCGAGTTCATCGTCGCCACGCTGCTGCGCGAGGGGAAGCTCGGCGGCTTCGACTTCAACTCGCGCTTCTACGCGGACGACGACCTGATGGTGGGCGCCGCCGACCCGTTCCAGCTGTTCCGGATCATGTACGAGGTGGTGCGGGGCGGCGGCTTCACGCCTGATGTGGCCTTCATGCTCGACCAGTGCCACAACATCGAGGCGAAGATCCCGGCGATCATCCGGTCGGTGATGAACGTGCAGGAGGCTACGGCGAAGGCTCTGCTCGTCGATCGCGAAGCGCTCGCCGCGGCTCAGCGGGCCGGTGACGTGCTCGGTGCGAACGCCGTCCTCATGGACGCGTACAACACCGATGTCCGGCCGCTCCTCGCCGAAGTTCGCGAGGAGCTCGGCCTGGACGCCGACCCGGTCGCCGCGTATCACCGGTCCGGGTGGGCCGCGAAGATCGCCGAGGAGCGGGTGGGTGGACAGCAGGCGGGCTGGGGAGCCTGATCTTCGTCTGCCGGGTCCGACCGGCTGCAGTCTGCGGGCCGTGTCCGGCTGGTCGCGCCCACGCGGCGGAGCCGCATGATGTCGCAGCCCCGCGCCCCTAATGGGGCGCCCGAGCACCCGTACGCCCTTCGGGCGCCTGAGCCTCCGTACACACTCTTCATCTAAGGACTGAGAACACCATGGCACCCCACCCCGAAGCCGCCGCCCTCCTGGCGCGCTCTCACCGGCTCGGCGCCGATCCGCGCAACACCAACTACGCGGGTGGCAACGCCTCCGCGAAGGGCACCGACACCGATCCCGTGACCGGCGGCGACGTCGAGTTGATGTGGGTCAAGGGGTCGGGCGGTGACCTTGGAACGCTCACCGAGTCGGGCCTGGCCGTCCTGCGCCTCGACCGGCTGCGGGCGCTGCAGGACGTCTACCCGGGCGTGGAGCGCGAGGACGAGATGGTCGCCGCGTTCGACTACTGCCTGCACGGCAAGGGCGGTGCGGCGCCGTCCATCGACACCGCGATGCACGGCCTGGTGGACGCGCCGCACGTCGACCACCTCCACCCCGACTCCGGCATCGCGCTCGCGTGCGCGGCCGACGGCGAGAAGCTGACCGCCGAGTGCTTCGGCGACAGTGTGGTGTGGGTGCCGTGGCGCCGGCCCGGTTTCCAGCTGGGCCTGGACATCGCGGCGGTCAAGGAGGCCAACCCGCAGGCGATCGGCTGCATCCTCGGCGGGCACGGCATCACGGCGTGGGGCGCCACGGCCGAGGAGTGCGAGCGGAACTCGCTGCACATCATCCGCACCGCCGAGGCGTTCCTCGCCGAGCGCGGCAAGGCCGAGCCGTTCGGGCCGGTCATCGAGGGGTACGAGGCGCTGCCCGAGAGCGAGCGCCGTGAGCGGGCGGCGGCCCTCGCGCCGTACGTCCGGGCCGTCGCATCGCAGGATCGCCCGCAGGTCGGCCACTTCACCGACTCCGACGTCGTCCTCGACTTCCTCGCGAGCGCCGAGCACCCGCGCCTTGCGGCCCTCGGCACCTCCTGCCCGGACCACTTCCTGCGGACGAAGGTCAGGCCTCTGGTCCTGGACCTGCCGCCCACGGCTCCGCTGGACGAGGCGGTCGCGCGTCTGAAGGAACTGCACGCCGAGTACCGCGAGGAGTACGCGGCCTACTACGAGCGGCACGCCGAGGCCGACTCGCCCGCGATGCGCGGCGCCGACCCGGCGATCGTGCTGGTCCCGGGCGTGGGCATGTTCTCGTTCGGCAAGGACAAGCAGACGGCCCGCGTGGCCGGCGAGTTCTACGTCAACGCGATCAACGTGATGCGGGGCGCCGAGGCCGTCTCGACGTACGCGCCGATCGAGGAGTCGGAGAAGTTCCGCATCGAGTACTGGGCGCTGGAGGAGGCCAAGCTCCAGCGGATGCCGAAGCCCAAGCCGCTCGCCACGCGCGTGGCGCTGGTGACGGGGGCGGGCAGCGGTATCGGCAAGGCGATCGCGCACCGGCTGATCGCGGAGGGCGCGTGCGTGGTGGTCGCCGACCTGAACGCGGAGAACGCGGCAGCCGTGGCCGAGGAGCTGGGCGGTCCCGACAAGGCCGTCGCCGTCACCGTCGACGTGACCAGCGAGGAGCAGATCGCCGGGGCCTTCAAGGCCGCGCTGCTCGCCTTCGGCGGCGTCGACCTCGTCGTCAACAACGCCGGCATCTCCATCTCCAAGCCGCTCCTCGAGACCACGGCCAAGGACTGGGACCTCCAGCACGACATCATGGCGCGCGGTTCGTTCCTCGTCTCCCGCGAGGCGGCGCGCGTCATGCGGGACCAGGGCCTCGGCGGCGACATCGTCTACATCGCCTCCAAGAACGCCGTGTTCGCCGGGCCGAACAACATCGCCTACTCCGCGACCAAGGCCGACCAGGCCCACCAGGTGCGCCTCCTTGCGGCCGAGCTGGGCGAGCACGGCATCCGCGTCAACGGCGTCAACCCCGACGGTGTGGTGCGCGGCTCCGGCATCTTCGCCGGCGGCTGGGGTGCGCAGCGCGCGGCGACGTACGGCATCGAGGAGGAGAAGCTCGGCGAGTTCTACGCCCAGCGCACCATCCTCAAGCGCGAGGTGCTGCCGGAGCATGTCGCGAACGCGGTGTTCGCGCTGACCGGCGGGGATCTGACGCACACGACCGGGCTGCACGTTCCCGTGGACGCGGGTGTCGCGGCCGCCTTCCTCCGATGAGCGCGGGGACGGCCGGCTCGTTCGCCGCGGTCGACCTCGGCGCGTCCAGCGGACGCGTCATGGTCGGCCGCGTCGGCCCCGGCACCCTGGACCTGACGGAGGTCCACCGCTTCCCCAACCGGCCGGTGCGCATGACCGAGGGGCTGCGGTGGGACATCGTCGCCCTGTACGCGGGCGTGCTCGACGGTCTTCGGGCGGCCGGGCAGGTCGACTCGGTCGGTATCGACAGCTGGGCCGTCGACTACGGTCTGCTGGACGCGGACGGCGCGCTGCTCGGGAACCCGGTGCACTACCGCGACTCCCGTACCGAGGGCGTCGCGGAGAAGGTGTGGGCGACTGTCCCGGCGGACGAGCTGTACGCGGCGACCGGGCTTCAGTACGCGCCCTTCAACACGCTGTACCAGCTGGTGGCGGCTCGCGACAGCGCCCAACTGGCCGCTGCGGAGCGCCTGTTGCTGATTCCCGATCTGATCGCGTACTGGCTGACCGGCGAGGCGGGCACGGAGCTCACCAACGCCTCCACCACGCAGCTGATCGATCCACGCACGCGTGCCTGGTCGTACGACACCGCGGCCCGGCTCGGCATCGACCTCAGCCTCTTCGCCCCGCTCCGAAACCCCGGCGACCCGGCGGGCCACCTGCTGCCGCACGTCCTGGAGGAGACGGGGCTCACCGGCCCGGTGCCGGTGACCGCGGTCGGCTCGCACGACACCGCCTCCGCCGTCGCCGCGGTGCCCGCGACGAGCGAGCGGTTCGCCTACATCTGCACCGGCACCTGGTCGCTGGCCGGCCTGGAACTCGACGCTCCGGTGCTGAGCGAGGCGAGCCGCACGGCCAACTTCACCAACGAGCTGGGCCTCGACGGCACGGTCCGCTATCTGCGCAACATCATGGGCCTGTGGCTGCTGCAGGAGTGCCTGCGGTCGTGGGGCGACCCGGATCTGGCCGCGCTGTTGCGGGATGCGGCCGACGTGGAGCCGCTGCGGGCGGTCGTGGACGCGGGCGACGCCGCGTTCCTCGCCCCCGGCCGGATGCCGGAGCGCATCGCCGACGCCTGCCGGGCGACCGGCCAGCCGGTGCCCGCCTCCCCCGCCGAGACAACCCGCTGCATCCTCGACTCGCTCGCCCTCGCCCACCGCCGGGCGATAGCCGAGGCCCAGCAGCTCGCCGACCGGTCCGTCGACGTCGTGCACATCGTCGGCGGCGGCGCGCACAACGAGCTGCTGTGCCAGTTGACGGCCGACGCGTGCGGGCTGCCGGCGGTGGCGGGACCGGCAGAGGCCGCAGCACTCGGGAACGTGCTGGTCCAGGCGCGTGCCCGGGGCCTCGTCGGCGACCGTGCGTCGATGCGTGAGCTCCTCGCTCGTACGCAGCCGTTGCGGCGTTACGAGCCCGTGGGCGACGCTGCCGCATGGCGTGCCGCGGAGGCCAGGATCGCCGCGCGGTGACTTCCGGAACAGGAGGGGACGGCGGGAGGGTGTCGCAAGGGGCTGTCTGCCGCGACGCCCTCCCGCCGCGTAATCTGCACTCATCCGATGATCGAATACGAAGGAACACGAAGGAGCCGCGATGCGTGTCGCACTGTTCCTGACCTGTGTCAACGACACGCTCTATCCGGATACCGGCCGCGCCGTGGTGAAACTGCTGGCCAGGCTGGGAGTCGAGGTCGACTTCCCGATGGCGCAGACGTGCTGCGGGCAGGCGCACTACAACACCGGATACCGGCATGAGGCAGAGCCGCTCGCCCGGCATTTCTCCGATGTCTTCCGTGAGTACGACGCGATCGTGACGCCGTCCGGCTCGTGCGGGGCGATGGTGCGTGAGCTGTATCCGCGGATGGGTGAGCGGGCGCGGGCGGAGGGCCGCGGCGACGGGCTCGCGACCGCACTGGCGCCCGTGGTCCCCAAGACGTACGAGCTCACCGAGTTCCTGGTGGACGTGCTGAAGGTGACGGACGTCGGCGCGTACTACCCGCACAAGGTGACGTACCACCCGACCTGCCACGGCCTGCGCGGTCTCGGCCTGGGCGACCGGCCACGTCGGCTCCTTCAAGCCGTCAAGGGGCTCGAACTGGTGGAGCTGCCGGGCGCCGAGGAGTGCTGCGGCTTCGGCGGCACCTTCGCGATCAAGAACCCCGACGTCTCGGCGGCCATGGGCGCCGACAAGGTGCGCAACGCCGAATCGACGGGTGCCGAGGTGCTGTGCGCGGCCGACAACTCGTGCCTGATGCACATCGGCGGCACGATGGGACGGCTGCGTACGGCCATGCGTCCCGTCCACATCGCGGAGATCCTGGCGAGCACGGAAGAGGAGCCCCTGGCATGAGCGGGACGTTCGTGGGCATGCCCTCGTTTCCGAAAGCCGCGCACGACGCCGTGCGCAACAAGACCCTGCGCGGCAATCTGCGGCACGCGACGCACACCATCCGCGACAAGCGTGCCCGCGCCGTCACCGAACTCGACGACTGGGCGCGGCTGCGCGAGGCCGGCAAGCAGATCAAGGACCATACGCTGCGCCATCTCGACCGCTATCTCCTGCAGTTGGAGGAGGCGGTCACCGCGGCGGGCGGCATCGTCCACTGGGCGGCCGACGCCGACGAGGCCAACCGCATCGTCACCTACCTGGTGAAGGCCACCGGCGAGACCGAGGTCGTCAAGGTCAAGTCGATGGCCACCCAGGAGATCGGACTGAACGAGGCCCTCGAGGCCGAGGGCATCCACGCCTACGAGACCGACCTGGCCGAACTCATCGTGCAGCTCGGCAAGGACCGCCCCTCGCACATCCTCGTCCCCGCCATCCACCGCAACCGGGGCGAGATCCGCGACATCTTCAAGCGCGAGATGGGCGAGTGGGGCCGCCCGGCCCCCGACGGCCTCACCGACACGCCCGCCGAACTCGCCGAAGCGGCCCGCCTGCACCTGCGGGAGAAGTTCCTGCGCGCGAAGGTCGGTATCTCGGGCGCGAACTTCATGGTCGCCGAGACCGGCACCCTGGTCGTCGTCGAGTCGGAGGGCAACGGCCGCATGTGCCTGACCCTCCCCGAGACCCTGATCTCGGTCGTCGGCATCGAGAAGATCGTGCCCACCTGGCAGGACCTGGAGGTCTTCCTCCAGACACTCCCCCGCTCCTCGACGGCCGAGCGCATGAACCCGTACACGTCGATGTGGACCGGCACCACAGACGAGGACGGCCCACAGACCTTCCACCTGGTCCTGATCGACAACGGCCGCACCGACACGCTCGCCGACGAGGTCGGCCGCCAGGCGCTGCGCTGCATCCGCTGCTCGGCGTGCCTCAACGTGTGCCCGGTGTACGAGCGGGCGGGTGGCCACGCGTACGGCTCGGTGTATCCCGGCCCGATCGGCGCGATCCTGAGCCCCCAACTACGCGGCACGGAGAGCGAGATCGACGCCTCGCTGCCGTACGCCTCGTCCCTGTGCGGCGCCTGCTACGAGGTGTGCCCGGTGGCGATCGACATCCCGGAGGTGCTGGTGCATCTGCGGGAGCGCATCGTCGAGGGCGGCATGGTCACGCGTCAGGGCGCGAAGGTCGTTCTGAAGCCCGCGAAGGGGCACGCCGCCGAGCGGGCGGCGATGCGGGCGGCACGCTGGGCGTTCAGCCACCCGGGTGCGCTGCGCACGGGCCAGCGGCTGGCGTCGCGGACCCGCCGGCTCCATCCGCGGTCGCTGCCGGGCCCCGGCCAGGCATGGACCGCGAGCCGGGACATTCCGGCGGTACCGGCGGAACCGTTCCGCGACTGGTGGCAGCGCACGCACGGTGGAAAGGACGCCCGGTGAGCAGCAGCAGGGACCTGATTCTGGGCCGGGTGCGTCGCGCGCTGGCCGACGTGCCGAAGGACGACACGCCGTACGAGCAGGCCGTGGACCGCACGTATCTGCGCGAGCACGGCGACCGTACGACGGAACAGACCGTCGACCTGCTCGCCGAGAACCTGGCGGACTACCGGGCGATCGTGCACCGCACGGACGTCGGCGGCCTGCCCGCTCTGATCGCGCGGCTACTCGCCGAGCGCGGTTCGCGGACGGTGCTGGTGCCTTCCGGCCTGCCCTCGGAGTGGCTGGCCGAGGCGGCCGAGGCGACGCGTGTCCCCGACAGCGCGGCAAGCACTCCGCACGAGCTGGACGAGCTCGACAGCGTCGTCACCGGCTGCGCGGTGGCCGTAGCGGAGACCGGCACGATCGTCCTCGACGGAGGCCCCGACCAGGGCCGCCGCCGCATCACCCTGGTCCCCGACCACCACATCTGCGTCGTACGCGTCCCCGGCCAGGTCGTCTCCTCGGTCCCCCAGGCCCTGGAACGGCTGGACCCGACGCGCCCGCTCACCTGGATCTCCGGTCCGTCCGCGACCAGCGACATCGAGCTGGACCGCGTGGAGGGCGTGCACGGCCCGCGGGCACTGGAGGTCGTGCTGGTCAACGGGGAGTGACGACGCCGCCCACCGCGACGTCCCGGCAGCCGGCGGTGATGTCGCCCCGCGACCACTTCCGCGAGGGGCAGTGCGGCGCCGGCCCGCTTCGCGGTCGACGTACACGCCCTGCTAGACCCGGCAGGGTCTGTACGCAATACCGGCGCGACCGAATGTGCCACTCTGGTGTGTAGGTGCCCTACCAGTCTGGACGGCTAGTCCACCAGCGCAGGATTCGGCGCCCTCACCGTCACCGTGTGTGTCCGGCTCTAGCTGCCGATACTTACGGCATCGGACGGGAGGCAGATGGGATGTGTCCAACCCCCTCTCTCACCGCGGACCCACAGCGAGTCGCCGTGAGCGTCATCTCGGCGTGCGCCTGCCCGGTCGCTGAGCGATGCGGGGGTCCCTGACATGAGGACCCGCAGATTGAACGCCATCGCCGTCGTGACCGCGGGACTCATGGTCACAGCCCTGGCAGGCTGCGGTGGGAACGGTGAGGCGGGCGGTGACAGCCTCACGATCGGCCTGCTGCTTCCGAGCTCCGGGCGCCCTCGTTTCGATCACTTCGACAAGCCCCTGATCGAGAAGAGGCTGAAGGAACTGTGCGCCCAATGCAAGGTCGAGTACGCCAACGCCGGTGACGATGCGGCGGTCCAGCGGCGCCAGCTCGACACCATGATCACCAAAGGGGCGAGCGTCCTGATCCTTGACGTCGTCGACCCGAAGGCGCTCCGCTCCTCGGTCGAGGCGGCCCGCAAGTCGGGGATCCCGGTCGTCGCCTATGACCGGCTCGCCCAAGGCCCCATCTCGGGCTTTGTCACCTTCGACGGTGCGCAGGTCGGCAGGCTGCAGGGTGAGGCTCTGCTCAAGGCCCTCGGTGACAAGGCCGACCGCAGCCAGATCGTCATGATGAACGGCGATCCGAGCGGCCCCAACGCGGAGTGGTTCAAGAGGAGCGCACTGTCCGTCCTCCAGGGCAAGGTGAAGATCGGCAAGTCCTACGACACAGTCGACTGGCAGGCGGAGAACGCCCACGCAAACATGTCCGCCGCCATCGCATCCCTGGGCCCGGGCGGGATCGACGGCGTCCTGGCGGCCAACGACTCCATCGCCACCGGCGTCATCTCCGCGCTCAAGGCCGCCCGCCTCACACCGATGCCGCCCGTCACCGGTCAGGACGCCGACCTGGACGCTGTGCGGCGCCTCGTCAGCGGTGAGCAGTACATGACGGTCTACAAGCCGTTCAGGGACCAGGCCGGCACCGCTGCCGCCATGGCCGTGGCCCTGGGGCGCGGGGAGGACGTGGGCAGCATCGCCACAGGCACCATCGACAACGCCACCACCAAGGGCATCCCGACCGTACTGCTCACTCCCGTCTCCGTGACCGTTCGCAACATCAAGGACACCCTCGTCAAGGACGGCGTGTACACGATCGACCAGATCTGCATCCCGAAGCTCCGCTCCGCCTGTGACAAGGCCGGGCTCACCTGACGCCGGGCTCATCCACGTGAGGCCGGGCTTTGCGAAGGAGGCGGCCGATGCCGGTGCTGCTCCTGCCGACGCTGTGCGGTGTCTTTTCGCTTCCGGGCACGCCCAAGCTCCAGCTGCCTGTGGCCACTACGACGTCCCAGGGACAGGTCCTCGCCTCGGCCAGCGGTGCGTCGGACAATGCCGCGACCCACCGCACGACGAGCCGGGGGCAATGGCCGTGAACAGGCAGGGGACATCCCGGGGTGCGCGAGCCGCCAGATCGGTCGGCGCCGACGCAGTGTCCTCCGCGGCCGACAGGACCGGCGGCACGTCCTGGCGGAACATACACGTCAGCAGGTTCACCGACGCTGTCCGGCACGGACTGCACGGGAGTGAACGCGGCCCGCTCTGGGTCACCCTCGGCCTCGTCGCGCTCTGGCTCGTCTTCCAGGGCCTCGACGACAGCTTCCTCTCGCCGCGTAACCTGTCCAACCTCAGCGTGGATATCGTCGGTACCGGTCTCGTCGCCATCGGCGTCGTCTTCGTGCTGATGATCGGCGAGATCGACCTGTCGGTCGGCTCCGTCAGCGGTCTCGCGGGGGCCGTGTTCGCCG
Source organism: Streptomyces sp. NPDC002896 (assembly GCF_040295225.1). Lineage (NCBI taxonomy): Bacteria > Bacillati > Actinomycetota > Actinomycetes > Kitasatosporales > Streptomycetaceae > Streptomyces > Streptomyces sp. NPDC002896. The sequence goes on from NZ_JBEOVA010000004.1 coordinate 97,486, forward strand.
TGCTGAGCGTGAACCTCGGTATGACGGAATGGCTCGCCGTCATCCTGGCGGTGGTCACGGGAACGGCTGTGGGAGCAGTCCACGGGACCTTCTTTTCCAGGATCGGCGTGCCTGCCTTCGTCATCACCCTCGGGGGGCTTCTGGCATGGAACGGCCTGACGCTGCTCCTCCTGGGCGCAAGCGGTGCCATCAACATCAACGACGAGGGCCTGGTCGCCGCTCTGACCAGCTACTACTTCAGCGCCATCGGCGCCGCGTACGGCCTGGCGGCGCTCGGCACGACCGGCTACCTCCTGGCCTCACACCAGCTCAGCAAGCGCCGCAAGGCCGCCGGGATGCCGCACCGGCCGCTGCGTGAGATCTGGGTGCGCACCGCTGTCCTGGCGTTGGTCGCGTTCGCCGCCGCCCATGTGCTCAACCAGTTCCAGGGCCTGCCGCTCGCCCTCCTGATCTTCCTCGTCTTCCTCGCCGGCTCGGACTACGTCCTGCACCGCACGCGCTACGGACGGATGATCGTCGCGATCGGCGGCGGCGCCGAGTCTGCGCGCCGCGCCGGCATCGACGTGGTACGGGTTCGGATCTCGGCGTTCATGCTGTCGAGCACGCTGGCTGCGATCGGCGGCTTGTTCGTGGCCTCGGGGCTCACCGCGGCGAGCCCGACGACGGCTCGCGCCGCGGGCTCCGGCATGCTGCTGATCAACGCCATCGCCGCGGCCGTCATCGGCGGCACCAGCCTGTTCGGTGGCCGGGGCTCGACGTGGTCAGCTCTGCTCGGCGTGCTGGTCATCCAGTCGATCGCCTCAGGCATGGCGCTTCTGGGCGCCCAGGACGCCGTCCAATTCCTGATCACCGGTGGTGTGCTGGTCGCCGCCGTGACCGTCGACACGCTTTCCCGGCGCTCCCACGAGGCGCGCGGTCGGCCCTGAGTAATCGCCATCCGTCTGCGCCTCGGACCATGCACACCGTGCCTCCGCAGGCCTGCCGAGATGCATGCACAGCACAACGGTCCGGGTCCACTGACTTCGTTATGCTCGGACACATCGCAAAGGATCCGCAGACATGGCTCGGCAGAGACGGGATCCCATGAAGCGTTCCCCCCTCTCCCATCTGACTGTGACATTTGCGGTTACCGCAGGTCTGGCCCTCTCCGGCTGCGGCGGAGGGGATCCGCCCTCCGGCGGGTCGAAGGAGAGCATCAATGTGCTCTCCATGAACGCGCCGCAGATGCAGAATCTGAAGAAGCTCACGAAGAGGTACTTCACCGCGGAGACCGGTATCACGGTCAATTACACGCTGCTGCCGGAGAACGAAGCGCGGGCCAGGATGGACCGCGAGTTCTCGAGCCAGGCCGGGCATTACGACGTCGCCAGCGTCAGTGCGTACGAAGTGCCGATCTATTCGAAGAACGGCTGGCTCGTCCCTCTGGACTCCTACGCGAAAGCGGACGAGTCCTTCGACCAAGGCGACATCTTCCCCAATCTGATCACGGCCCTGACCGGGAGCGACGGCAAGCTCTATGCCGAGCCCTTCTACGGCGAAGGCTCCTTCACGATGTACCGGAAGGACCTGTTCAGGAAAGCCGGGCTGACCATGCCTCAGAACCCGACCTGGCAGCAGATCGCCTCGCTCGCGGCCAGGATCGACGGCACCGAGGGCGCGAAGGGCATCTGCCTGCGCGGACTGCCCGGATGGGGCCAGAATCTCGCACCGATAAACACCGTCGTCAACACCTTCGGCGGCACCTGGTACGACATGGACTGGAACGCCCGGCTCACCTCGCCGGAGTTCAAGAAGGCCGTTCAGTTCTACGTCGACCTGGTCCACAGACACGGTGAGACCGACGCCGCGCGGAGCGGCGTACTGGAAATCCTCGACGCCTTCAGGGAAGGCAAGTGCGCTATGATGTACGACGCCACGTCCCTGGCACAGTCGGTCGAGTCCGATGGCTCAGCGGTCAAGGGCAAGGTCGGCTACGTCGCGGCACCGCACGACAAGACCCAGAAAGCCGGCTGGTTGTGGACCTGGGCATGGGGAATCCAGAGCGCCAGCAAGAACCGGGACGCCGCGTGGGAGTTCATCTCCTGGGCCTCCTCCAAGGAATACCAGGAGCAGATCGGCAAGGAAGCGGGCTGGACAGCGGCGCCCGCCGGAAGCCGGGAGTCGCTCTACGCCAACCCTGACTACCAGAGGGCGGCTGCCGCCTGGTACCAGCAGGAATACACGGCGGAGAAGAACTCCGCCGACCCGAAGAACCCGGGTGTCGGCCCGCGCCCCTACACCGGAATCAGCTTCGTCGGCATCCCTGAGTTCGCCGACATCGGCACCAAGGTCTCCCAGGAGATCAGCTATGCCATCGCGGGAAGGCAATCGGTAGAAACAGCTCTGCAGAAATCGCAGAAGATCGCCCAGGCGGCAGCGGCGAAGTACCGCGCCGGCTGACGGGAGGCCGCAGACGTTGGCAGGCAGGCGGAATCACGACGCCGTGCCGGCCGGGGTCAGACGCCGGAGTTCAGGCGGCTCCTTGCCAGCCGAGTGCCGGGCCGAGCTTGATGGCGATGTCGGTGAGGATCTGCACGTAGTCGTCGTGCTCGAACGTGAACGGCAGGGCGAACGCGACCTCGTCGACCTCCCGGAACGCGGCATGGGCGTAGAGCCGCTCGGCGATCTCCGCGGACGTTCCGACGAGATCGGGCGCGAACATCATGCGCGCCGGGCCCTGGGGCGCGGCGGTGCGCGGCAGCCGCTTCTCGGCGTAGGCCTCGTACTTCGCGCGCTGCTCCGGCGTGGCGGAGTCGGTGGGGATGACGACGAGTCCCTGGGAGACGCGGGCCCGGTCGCCGTCTGGGTGGTGGGCGCGGAAGGTACGGATGTGCGACAGCTGGGTCTCGGCGAAGTCCTCGGACTCCTCCGCCTTCACGACACTGCTGGTCAGGAGGTTCATGCCGTGCTCACCGGCCCACTGGGCCGACCGGAGACTGCCGCCGCCGTACCACATACGGCGGCCCAAGCCGGCGGCGTGGGGCTGGACGCGGTCCGAGAACACCTCGAAGCCCTCGACACCGCTGAAGTCGGTGGCCGACTTGCCGCGCACGAAGTCCAGCAGCCGCTGCACACGGTCGTAGCTGAAGTCCTCGGCCTCGGCGGTGTCGGGGTAGAGCGCGTGCTTGACCTGGTCGTAGTGCATCGGCGGGCCCACGCTGACGCCCGGATTGAGGCGGCCCCCGGACAGGATGTCGACCGTCGCCAGGTCCTCGGCAAGGCGCAGCGGGTTCTCCCAGCCCAGCGGGATGACCGCTGTGCCGAGCTCGATGCGGCTGGTGCGCTGTGAGGCGGCCGCCAGGACGGCGACGGGCGAGGAGATGCCGTACTGCAGGTGACGGTGGCGCAGCCAGGCGCTGTCGAAGCCCAGCCGCTCACCCAGTTCGATGATCTCGAGCGTCGACTCGTGGCCGCGGCGAGGGCCTCGTCGAACAGCCCGATCGTCAAGAAGCCCAGCTTTCGCAATGGTTCCGAGGTCAGCGGCACGGGCTCCTCCATCGTCCGCGGCATGTTCTGCCGTACACCAGTGCTGGCCCGATTCTCCCAGGCCGTCCCCGCGGGGCCCCGCGCGGGATGCCCCAAGCACCTGTTCTATTTCATGCAATGCATGGTTATGCGTGTCGCGGTGGTGCATCTCCGGGCGCGGTCGTAGCGTCGACACAGGAGCCAAGCTGTGGAGGGGAGCCGACATGCAGAGACAGAAGCTGAGGACAGCGCTCACGGTCTGTGCCGCTGCAGCGCTCGCAGCAGTGGTACCGGCATCCACCTCCGCAGGGGCGGCGTCACCGCCGCCCGAGCCCGATCCCGTCGTCGTCGACTGCTTCTTCGACCCGCAGGTCCGCCCCGACGACTTCATCCTGGCCTGCGGCGACGGGAACAACCGGCTCGTCGATCTCCGGTGGACCTCCTGGGGACCGACGTTCGCCGAGGCCCGCGGGACCGATCTCGTGAACGACTGCCAGCCCTACTGCGCCGTGGGCAAGTTCCACGCCTACCCGGTCACCGTGAAGCTCGACCGCCCCAAGCCCTGGAAGAAGGATCCGAACCAGGAGCACTACACCCGGATGCGCCTCGTCTACAGCCACGACAAGCCTGCGCAGGCGAAGCAGGAAGAGTCGTTCAAACTCTGGGACTGACGCACGTCTGGGACTGACGCGGTACAAGGACGGGCGGTCAGGGTGAGCCCGGGGTCGAGACTGCGCGCTGTGCGGCCGCGGCACGGTGGCGGAAGACATGGCGGTACGCCTGCGGCGAGATGGTCGTGAGGCGCCCGAAGTGGTGCCGCAGGTTGGCGGCCGTGCCGAAGCCGGTGCGCCGTGCGATGTTCTCCACCGGGTCGTCCGTGGTCTCAAGGAGCTCCTGGGCCAGCCGTACCCGCTCCTGCAGGATCCACTGCAGCGGGGTGGTGCCGAGCGCCTCGCGGAAGCGGCGGGCGAAAGTGCGCTCGCTGAGATGGGCGGCGCGGGCGAGCAGGGCGACAGTCAGCGGCTCGTGCAGGCGCTCGCGTGCCCATTCCAGTACGGGGGCGAGGGTGTCGTTCTTCCGTTCGCGTGCCGGCGGTTTGGCGTACTGGGTCTGCCCTCCCTCGCGGTGCGGTGGCACGACCATGCGGCGGGCGACCTCGTTGGCGACCGCGGAGCCATGGTCGAGCCGGACCAGATGGAGGCAGAGGTCGATGACGGCGCCGGTGCCTGCCGAGGTGTAGACGGTGCCGTCCTCGATGTAGAGCGCGGTCGGGTCGTACTGGACGTCGGGGAAGCGGTGGCCGAAGTCGACGGCGTTCATCCAGTGGGTGGTCGCCCGTCGGCCCGTGAGCAGCCCGGCGGCGGCGAGCACGTAGGCGCCGCTGCACAGGGACACGATGCGCCGGCCCCGCTCGTGGGCCGTGCGGACCGCGTCCACCAGCGGCTGCGGCGGGGCCGTCTGTACGCGGCGGGAGCAGGCGGCCACGACGACGGTGTCGGCTTCCACAAGGTCGTCGAGGCTGTACGGGGTGTCCAGGCTCAGTCCGGCCGTGGTGCGCAGCGGGCCCGGTTCTGCGGCGCACAGCCGCAGGTCGTACCACGGGTCGGTGATGTCGCTGCGGTCGACGCCGAAGACCTCGTAGGGCACGGCGAGTTCGAAGGTGGGGGCGGCGTCGGTCACCGCGACGGCCACGACGTGCCGGTCGGCGCTCACGGCAGGGACGTTCATGGCAGGCGCGTTCATGGCAGGAATTTAGCGCATGTGGGCGTTTCTGCCGATGGCGGGTGGGGGCGGCGCCCGCGAGGCTGATCGGCATGCAGAACAAAACGATCAGTGCCGCGCGGGGGCGGCTCACCGCGGTCCAGGGCACCGCGCTCTACGTCGGCGCGGTGCTCGGGACCGGTGTCATCGCCCTGCCCGCGCTCGCCGCCGAGGTCGCCGGTCCGGCCTCGCTGCTGGCCTGGCTCGGCCTCGTCGTCCTCTCCGCGCCGCTTGCTGCGGCCTTCGCCGCCCTGGGGGCGCGCCATCCGGACGCTGGAGGCGTGTCGACGTACGCCCGGCTGGCGTTCGGCGAGCGGACCGCCGCAGTGGTCGGCTGGTGCTTCTACCTGGCGATACCTCCGGGCGCGACGGCCGCCGCTCTCTTCGGCGGGTCATACGTCGCCGCGGCCCTCGGCGGCGGGGCGGCGACCACGGCGGTCACGGCCGGGGCGCTGATGACCACGGTGACCATGGTGAACATGACGGGGCTACGGCTGACCGGCCGCCTGCAGTCCGTGCTCTTCGGACTGCTGGTCACCCTCCTCGCGGCCGCCGTCGTACTGTCCCTGCCGCACGCGAAGGCGGAGAACCTCCAGCCGTTCGCGCCGCACGGCTGGGCGGCCGTCGGGCCCGCCGCGGTCCTGCTGGTGTTCAGCTTCGCGGGATGGGAGGCGATCACGCATCTGGCCGGGGAGTTCCGCGACCCGGCCCGCGATCTGCCGCGTGCCACGGCCTTCGCGGTCGTGATCGTGGGCGTGCTGTATCTGGCCGTGGCGTTCGCCGTGATCGCGGTGCTCGGCAGCGGCGCTGCCCGGTCCGACGCACCGCTCGGGGACCTCATGGCCGGTGGCCTGGGCGGCGGCGCCCGTCCGCTCGCCGCTCTGGCCGCCGTGCTGCTCACCCTCGGCACCATGAACGCCTACTACGCCAGTGCCGCCAAACTCGGCGCGGCCCTCGGCCGGGACGGCGTGCTGCCCGGCTGGTTCGCGCGCGGCAGCACGGCGGGCGAGACGCCGCGCCGCAGCCTCGGCTTCATCTCCACCCTCGCCATGCTTGCCCTGCTCACGGTGACGGCGACGGGTGTGGGCGCCAGGCCGGTGGTGCTGCTTTCGACGGGGTCCTTCGTCGCGGTGTACGCGATCGGCGTGGCCGCCGCGATCCGCCTGCTGCCACGGGGCAGTGCGGGGCGCGCGGCGGCCTGGGCCGCTCTCGCCGCCGTGGCTCTGCTGCTGGCCCTGTCGGGCGTCTATCTGATCTGGCCGCTGCTGGTGACGGTCGCCGCCCTGCTGTCCCTGCGCCTGAACCGCAGCAGGCGACGCCCGCTTGTCGACGCCGGCGCCGACGTCCTGCCCTGCGCCGACGGAACGGTGGGCAGCGGTCCGCCGGAGAGCGTCAGGCCTTTTGGTAGAGATTGACGATGTTGCCGTCGGGATCACGCAGCCAGACCGATCGGCGTCCCCAAGGCTGGGTTGTCGGCGGCTTCAGGATCTCAACTCCCCGTCCCCGCAGTTCTTCGTGGCGCTCGTCGACGTCAGTGACCTCGAATTCCACGGTGAAGTTCCCGCTCGCAGCGGTGGACATCGCTCCCGGCACCATCGACTCCATTGCTCGGGCCGAGAAGAACGACAGGACGGCGCCAGGAACGGACACCGTGGCGAAGGGGTCTGCGCCCTGGACCTCTGCGTCCAGGACAGCAGCGTAGAAGGCGGCGAGTGATGGAACGTCGTCGCTGAGCAGGCAGGTGCCGGTGAAGTGTGGCTGCATCCCGGCATCGTAGGCAGGGTCCGAGAGCCTGGGCTCACCGTTCGCCGGGCTGAGCCCACGCTTCTTCCGCAAGCTGGTGACCGCGCTTCAGCGGCACGATGCCGACGACGTGCGCCGGGGGGAGCCCGTGGAGCCTGCGACTAGAGGACCGGGTGCTGCGGTTGCCGCGTATTGGCGCACAGCGCGGCAGCCGGCGTTGGGCGTCGCTTTCGGCGGCGTCCTTGCGGAACTGCGCGGCCAGGTCGGCGGCGACAGTGAGGGCTTCGGCATCGTCGCCGATCACGGCCGCGGTGGGGCGCGCGGTGGCGGTCCCACCCGTGGGTTCGGCGCTCACCCGGCGGCCGCCAGCAGGGGCGTACGCGACGGGCGGCCGCCGAGGACGACAGAGAAGCGGTCCACGACCTGCTCCAGGGCGTCGGCCGACCCCGGGGCGATGGCCAGGGAACCGTCGTCGCCGACCGTGATGTCCTTGTCGAGCGTGAACCAGCCCTGGACGATGTGCCCGGCGCCCATGGAGTTGAGCACGGGCCGCAGCGCGTAGTCGATGGCCAGGACGTGGGCCGTCGTACCGCCGGTGGCCAGCGGCAGGACGGTCTTGCCCTCCAGGGCGTACTGCGGGAGTAGGTCAAGGAGGGACTTCAGCAGGCCGGAGTAGGCGGCCTTGTAGACAGGGGTGCCGACCACCACGCCGTCCGCCTGCGCGAACAGGTTCGTGGCCTCGACGATCGCGGGGTGCTTGAAGTCGGCGCCCAGCAGCGCCTCGGCAGGCAGCGTGCGGACGTCCAGCGGGATCACCTCATGTCCCTGGGCTGTGAGCCGGGCGTCCAGGTGGCGCAGCAGGCGGGCCGTACGGGAGGTCGCGGAGGGGCTTCCGGAGACGGAGAGGATGGTGGCCATGAGGGTTTCCTTCGGGTTGAGACGTGTATGCCGACGCTGTGTGTGACCAGCCGTCAGGTAGTCACCAGCACGGACTCGCGGGCCGCATCGGACTCGCTGGCCGTATCGCGGCCGTGCAACGTGATCTGAATTCCCGTACGTCGGCGAAACGACCGGTCGATCCGGGTGATCGACATCGATGGATCGCAAGAATTCAGATGCGCCGCACTACGGCAGTGAGCGGAGGAATCGAAGAATCACGGCAACGGAATTCGACCGCGACCGGATTTCATGAAGGTGGACGACCTGCGGCCCGTACGATCGACGGCTCGGGAGGCGTCCGGCGTATGCAGCGAGTTGGAGGGTTTCCCTCAAGTCCGCTCAGGCGCGACAGCAACAGAAGGCGCTGGAAACACGCGCAAGGTCGACGTGCCGTCGCCGCGTGAGGTCCTGTCGCTTCATGTCACCGATCCAACCAGTGGGAAGTCCAGCCGGTCAAGAAGGCCTTGATGTGATTCCACATCCCGGACACGGGTTGTGCTGCGGAAATACCGTGCACCCATAGGCGGATTACCGGCGATGTCTGCCGGGCGACGAGTCGGTATTCGCGAGGTCGTGATAGCTGCCCTTGAACACGGCCGACGCCCGACCCTGTCGGCCGCTCGGCTTGCAAACTGAGGTGGGATCAGGCAGGCAGGCGCGGCACGCTCTCCACCAGACGACGGGTGTACGAATGGGCAGGAGCGCCCAGCACCTGTGCGGTGTCGCCCTGTTCGACGATGCGGCCGCTCTCGAGGACCGCGGTGTGTTCGCACAGCGAGGCGACCACCGACAGGTCGTGGGAGACCATGACGAGGGTCAGGCCGCGCTCTTCCTTCAACTCGCTCAGCAGATCGACGACTTTGACGCGGGTCGTGACGTCGAGGGCGCTGACGGGTTCGTCGGCGAGCAGGACCCGCGGGTCGCAGACGGTCGCGCGGGCGATCGCGATGCGCTGGCGCTGGCCGCCGGAGAACTCGTGCGGATAGCGCTCGGCGGCGTCGGCGGGCAGTCCGACCCGCTCCAGGGCCTCGGCCACCTTGGGCATGGCCGTCCGCCGGCTGTCGATGCCGAGGGAGCGCAGTGGTTCGGACACGATGCTGCCGACGCGCTGGCGCGGGTCGAGCGACGAGTACGGATCCTGGAAGACGCACTGCACACTGCGCCTGAATCGGCGCATCTGCTCGCGGTCGCGCAGGTTCAGCGGGTCGCCGTCGAAGCGGACGGCGCCCGAGGTGGGCCGGGCGAGCCCGAGCAGCAGCCGCAACAGGGTCGTCTTGCCGGCGCCCGACTCGCCGACGAGGGCAAGGCTGCGCCCGGCCTCGACGTCGAGGGAGATGTCCTCGACGACGGGCGAGGCGCTTCCCCGATATGCGAAGGAGGCAGCGCTCAGCTCCAGTACGGGCGTCATCGCGCGCTCCTCAGGTCCAGGGCCGATTCCAGCTGCCGCGCGCTGGCCACCAGCGCCCGGGTGTACTCCTCACGCGGGGTCCGTACGATCTCGCGCACGTCGCCCTCCTCCACGGCGCGTCCGTCCTTCATCACCAGGACGCGATCGGTGACCTTCGAGACGACCGCGAGGTCGTGGCTGACGAAGAGGACCGCCATGTCCCGTTCCCGTACGAGGGTGTCGAGCAGGTCGAGCATCTCGGACTGCACCGTGACGTCGAGCGCGGTGGTGGGCTCGTCCGCGATCAGCAGCTTCGGGTCGCAGGCCAGCGCCATGGCGAGCGCGACGCGCTGCCGCTGGCCGCCGGAGATCTCGTGCGGGAAGGCGCGGGCGATGCGGTCGGGCTCGGGCAGCCGCACCTGCTCCAGCGCTTCTGCCACAGCCCGCTTCAGCGCGGCGCCCTTCAGCCCCCGCCTCCTGGCCAGCGGTTCGGCGATCTGCTTGCCGACGCGCATCAGGGGGTCGAGTGCGGTGAGCGGCTCCTGGAAGACGATGGCGGCGTCCCGGCCGCGTACGCCCGTGAGCTGCTTCTCGCTCGCGCCCACGATCTGCGTGCCGGCGAGCTCGACGCTGCCGGTGGCCGTCATCCCCTCGGGCCGCAGGCCGAGCACGGCGAGAGTGGTGAGCGACTTGCCGGAACCGGACTCGCCGATGAGGCCGAGTCGTTCGCCGGGGGCGATGGTCAGCGCGAGCCGGTCGACGAGGGTGCGCCCGTCGGGCGCCCGGATGGTCAGTTCGCGTACGTCGAGGATGTTCACGCGCGCCTCCGCCGGGCCGCCGGGTCGAGGGTGTCGCGCAGACCGTCGGCGATCATGTTCACGCCGATGACGAGGACGACGAGCAGGATGCCGGGGGCCAGCGCGCCCGCCGGGGCCGTGGTGAAGGTGGCCTGCGCCTCCTGGAGCATGCGGCCCCACGAGGCGTTGGGCGGCGGCGCTCCGAGGCCCAGGTACGACAGACCGGCCTCGGCCAGCACCGCGAGCCCGAACTGGAGGGCGAGGTTCACCACGAGTGTCGGCCAGATGTTGGGCAGCACGTGCCCGGCCACGATCCGCGGCCACGACGTGCCCGATGTCCGGGCGGCTGTGATGTAGTCCTGCGCGAGGACCCGCTTGACCAGGATGCGCACCAGCCGCGCGACGACCGCGCTCTGCGCGAGGCCGATCGCCAGCACGGCGGAGCCCAGCGAGGCCGAGCGGGCGGCGACGATGAGCATCGCCAGCAGGAGCGTCGGGAAGGCGATCAGGATGTCGAGGAACGCGGAGAGCGTGTCGTCGAGCCAGCCCTGCGCGAACGCGGCCAGCACGCCCAGCGTGACGCCGACGGCGGCCGCGATGAGCACCGATCCCAGGCCCGCTTCGAAGGCGATCCGGGAGCCGGTCATCAGCTGGGTGAACAGATCGCGGCCGAGCTTGTCCGTGCCCAGGAGATGTTCTCCGGCAGGGCCCGTGAGCCGTCCGCCGGACGTGTCGTCGGGGGTGTACGGCAGCCACACGAGCGAGATCAGCGCGAGCAGGGCGATCAGGCCGACGAGCACGCAGCCGACGATCAGGGTGTACGAGCGCTTTGCCGACCGCTTCGGCTCCGGCGTCTGCTTTGTCTGCGCTATCAGTTCCGTCTGTGTCATCGGGCGCCTCCCGACAGCCTGCCCCGCAGCCGTGGGTCGATGATCCGCTGGACGAGGTCGGCGGCGAATCCGATGATCAGCACCGCGAACGTGGACACGAACAACACGCCCTGGATGACGGGATAGTCGTGCTGCGCGATGCCGGTCGCGAGCATGGAGCCGAGGCCGGGCAGCGCGTACACGGACTCCACGACGACCGCGCCGAGCAGCGTGGACGCCAGCTCGATGCCGAGGATGGAGATGACCGGCACCGATGCGTTGCGCAGCCCGTGCCGCCACATGGCGCGCCCGAACGACGAGCCCAGCGCGCGGGCGGTGCGCAGATAGTCGCTGTCCAGGACGTCGAGCGTGGCCGACCGCACGTAGCGGATGAGTGAGGCGCTCATCACGAGCGCGATCGTGACGACGGGCAGGACGAGGGAGCGGACGGCTTCGGCGGGCTGCGCCCAGCCGTCCGGCGGGAAGCCGCCTGCCGGGAGCCAGCCCGCGTTCAGCGCGAACACGGCGATGAGGATCATGCCGAGCCAGAACACCGGTACGGCGATGCCCAGCTGGGAGACCCCGCTGAGCAGCGCGCCGTACCAGGTGCGTCGCTTGTACGCGGCTACGAAACCGGCAGGGACGGCGATGAGGACGGCCAGCACGAACGCGGCGAGCGTGAGCGGGACCGTGACATTCAGCCGCGAGCCGACCTCGGGCGCGACCGGTAGCGAGCTGACGAACGACGTGCCGAGGTCACCGGTCGCCAGCTGCCCGATCCAGTGCGTGAACTGCTCGGGCAGCGGCTTGTCGGAGCCGATGGAGTGCCGTGCCGCCGCGATCTGCTCGGGGCTCGCGCCCACCGACGTCAGCGCGTTGGCGGGGTCGCCCGGCAGCATGCGCAGCAGCACGAACAGCACGACGCTCGCGAGCGCCAGCGACACCAGCAGGAAGGCGAGGCGGCGCAGGAGATACCGCGCCATCAGCCCTTCTTCTTGATGTCGTAGGCGAAGAACTGCGAGTTGAGGCCGTTGACCGGGTAGCCGGACAGCTTGCTGCCGGCGACGACGATCTGCGGGTACAGGTACAGCCAGTCGCTGGCCGCGTCCTCGGCGGTCTGGCGGTTGACCTTCTTCAGCAGCTCGGTCTGCTCGGCCGTGGAGGACGCCTCCTCGGCCTGCTCGACCCACTTCTGGACCTGCTTGTTGTCGTAGCCCCAGTAGAAGTCGGGGTTGCCGTACCAGACCAGGTCGCGGTCGTTGACGTGCTCCTGGAGCGTGGCCGTGAAGTCGTGGTTCTTGTAGACCTTCGTGTACCACTCGTCGGGCGTGATCGTGTTGATCTTGACGGTGATGCCGACCTTGGCGAGCTGGGACTTGATGAAGGTCGCGGCGGTCGGGTGCGGGTCGTAGTTCGGGGTGTCGAGCGTGAAGCTGAAGCCGTCCTCGTAACCGGCCTCCGCGAGCAGCTTCTTGGCCTTCGCGGTGTCGTACGCGTCGACCTTCGTGAGGTCCTCGTACCACGGGTCGGTGGGCGGCACCATGGAGCCGATGAGCTTGCCGTAGCCGCCCCAGACGGACTCGAGCAGCTTCTTGTCGTCGATGGCGGCGGAGACGGCCTGGCGGACCTTGACGTCCGTGAACGGCTTGGCCTTGTCGTTGAAGGCCAGGAGCAGCTTCGTCGTCGAGTTGCCGTCGTTGACCTTGTAGTTCTGGTTGTTCTTGAACTGATCGAGGGCGTCAGGGGACTGCTCGCTCGTGACGACGTCGACGGCGTTGGTCAGCAGCGCGTTGTTCAGCGCCGTGGCGTCCTTGTAGTAGTGGAAGACGACCTGCTTGTTGGCGGCCGCGTCACCCCAGTAACCGGAGAACCGGTCGAGGCTGAGGGCGGAGCCGCGGGTCCACTTGTTCAGCTTGTACGGGCCGGTTCCGTCCTCGGTCGTCTTGAGGTTCTTCGCCTCGGAGTTGATGATCCAGACGTAGGAGAGGTTGTAGACGAAGGAGATCGACTTCTGCGACAGCGTGACCTTCACGGTCTTCGCGTCGGGGGTGGCGACGTCCTTGATGACCTCGAGGTTGCTCTTGCGCGCGGACTGCGAGTCCTCCGCGATCACCTTCTCCAGGCTGTACTTGACGTCCTGGCTGGTGAGCGCCTTGCCGCTGTGGAACTTCACACCGTCGCGCAGGGTGAAGGTGTACGTGAGTCCGTCGCCGCTGACCTTGTAGTCCTGGGCGAGCAGCTTCTCGACCTTGCCCTCGTCCGTGAGCTTGAACAGCCCCTCGTAGACGTTGCCGTTGAGGGCCTCGGTGACGCCTTGGCCGCCGCCCGCGGTGTTGTCGAGGTTCTGCGGCTCGTAGAGGGAGCCGATGTTGACGGTGGCGTTCTTGTCGTACGTGCCGCCGGAGGCGTCGCCGGCGCTGGAGCCCCCGCCGCAGGCGGTGAGGGTCAGGGCGAGGGTGGCGGCGGTGGCGGTGCCGTACAGAGAGGTCTTCTTGATGCTCATGAAGGAACGCACGCTTTCGTACTGCGAGGAAGTGAAGAGCCTGGGTGATCAGTGCTGCGCGAGGAAGCCGTCGCGGAAGACGGGGCGCTTCTCGCCGGCCTCGACGGGCAGGTGGAAGCGGTTCTGCCGCGGCGGCATCGGACAGTTGTACTGATCGGAGAATCCGCAGGGCGGCACGAAGGCACGGTTGAAGTCGAGGAGGGCGCGGCCCTCGCCGGTGTGCGTGACGAAGAGGAAGCGTCCGGCACCGTAGGTGCTGTCACCGTTGGTGGGGTCTCCGAAGACGAGCAGCAGGGTGCCGTCGTCGTCGAAGGCGCTCAGCGTGTAATCGCGGCCGTCGACGGTGAGGGAGATATCGCCGGGCACGACGAGGTCGCGGGTGCCGCCGTTGTCCCGGATGTGCTCGAAGGCGACGCGCCGGGCGCCCGGCACCGGGGTGTAGTCGGCTTCCAGGACCCACGCCGGGTCGTACGGGAAGGCGTCGACGCGCTCGAAGTTCTCGATCGCCGGGGACTGGGCGTCCCAGAAGCGCAGGCCGTACTCGGCCTCGCCGGTGACGAGGTCGGTGCGCTCGACTGTGGTGACCGTCACGGTCTCCGGCTGTCCGGCACGGGCCGCGTCGAGGTCGGGGCGCTCACCGGCCGGGAGCCAGCGGGTCTCGACGAGGGCGAGGTTCCCGGTGGGCGAAGTGACCGAGCGCCGCCGCTCGGCGCGCCACGTCTCCCACTGCCCTGCGGGCTCGTTCTGCAGGTCGGGGGCGGCGGCAGGGGACACGATTTCACTCATTCACGTAGGCGGTCATCGGCGGTCACGCCACGACTGTCACGCTGCGTGAATTAATGCCCAAAGCATGTTCTTTATCTTTCATAAGGGCACCTAATGTCAAATTGCTGCGCGGTGAGCCGGCTCACCGCCGTCGCCATTCCTGAGCAAGCAGCTCGTACGACCGCACCCGATCGGCGTGGCCGTGCGTGATGGTGGTGATCAGCAGTTCGTCGGCGCCGGTGGCCTCCTGGAGGCGCTCCAGGTGGTCGGCGACGCGTGCAGGGGATCCGACGAACTGGGTGTCGATGCGGTCCTGGACGAGGGCCCGGTCCGCGTCGGTCCAGGCGTGGGCGCGGGCCTCTTCCGGCGTGGGGAACTCGATGGCGCCCTCGGCGGTGCGGATGCTGCGGACCCAGGGGCCGTAGCCGGTGGCGAGTTCTCGGGCGGTCTCGTCGTCCTCGGCGACGACGACGTCGGCGGAGACGCTGACGTACGGCTTGTCGAGGACGTCGGACGGCTGGAACGCGGCGCGGTAGCCCTCCACCGCTTCGAGGACCGTGGCCGGGCTGACGTGGTAGTTCGCGGCGAAGCGCAGGCCGTTGCGGCCCGCGACCTGCGCGCTCTCACCGCCGCTGCTGCCCAGGATCCAGACCTCTACGTCGGCGCCCTCGCCCGGCACTGCGCGCGCCTCGATGCCGTCGCGCGACCGGTAGGTGCCCGCCAGCAGCGCGAGGATGTCGTCGATCTGCTCGCCGTACTCCTGCGACTCGGCGCCCGGCAGCTGGAGCAGCTTGCGCTGGAGGGCGATCCGGGGTGAGCCGAGCAGGTGCTCGAAGGAGAACTTCGGCGGGATCCGCAGCCCGTTGGGGGCGCGCCCGTCGACGACCGGGGTCGTGGTCGGCAGCGGGGTGGCCGACTGCCCGGGCGGACGGCCGCCGGAGCGGCCGAGGCCCAGGTCGAGACGGCCGGGGTGCAGGGCGTCGATCAGGCCGAACTCCTCGACGGTGGACAGGGCGGTGCGGTGACCGAGTTGCACGGCCCCCGAGCCGAGCCTGATCGTCGAGGTCGCGGAGGCGGTCAGGGCCAGGACGACGGCGGGCGAGGTGCCGGCCACGCCCGGGTTGAGGTGGTGTTCGGCGAACCAGTAGCGCGCGTACCCGAACCGCTCCGTCTGCTGGGCCAGATCGATGGAGTTGCGCAGCGCCTCGGTGGCGGTGGAGCCGGACGAGATCGGGACGAGATCGAGGACCCCGAGGGGGATGCTGGACATGGTCGGGGTTCTCCTCAGTGGGCGGTAGGGAGGGAGGCGGGCTCCCGGTCCGGTTGCGGCTCGGCGAACACCGGTCCCCAGGCGAACGGCGGGTCGGGAATCTCGCGTCGCAGGACGGGGGCGACGTCGGACTGGAAGAGCTCCAGCGAGGCCCGGTGCTGGGCGTCGGTGAGCCCGCCCGCGTCCGCGTGGAGGTGCAGCACGGTGTGCCCGAACTGCTCGTGGTAGCGGTGCACCTTCTCGATCACTTGCTGAGGGCTGCCGATCAGCGCGGAGCTGCGCTCGACGAAGTCCTCCAGGGTCGGGAACACCGGCTCGACGCCGAGCCGCTTCTGGAAGGCGAGATAGCCCTCGAACACCGGCTGGTATGCGGCAATCGCCTCCTGCGAGGTTCGGGCCACATGGAGCCCCGCCGTTCCCGCGCCCACCGCGATGTCGGCCGGGTCGTGGCCGTAGTGCTCCCACCGCTCCCGGTAGTAGCGGATCAGTTCGGCGTACGGCTCGATGGGGTTGGTGACGTTCGCCGAGAAGAGCGGGTCGCCGTAGCGAGCGGCCAGGTCGACGGACTCCCGGCTCGTCGCGCTGCCGTGCCACACCCGGATGGGCTGCTGGAACGGCCGGGGCCACACCTCGGCATCGGCCAGCTCGGGGCGGAAGCGCGGCGAGGCGGTCACCTTGTCCTCGCGCCAGATGCGGCGGAACAGCTCATAGCTCTCGGCGTTGCGGTCCCACTGGTCCTCGGGTGTGACATGGAACAGCTCGCGCTGGGCTTCGCCGTTGCCCTTGCCGATGATCAACTCGAGCCGCCCGCCGGACAGATGGTCCAGGGTCGCGTAATCCTCGTACGCACGCACCGGATCGAGCAGGCTGAGCGTGGTGACGGCGGTGAACAGCCGTATGCGGGAGGTGAGCGCGGCGATATGGCTGAGCACGACCGGCGGCGAGGAGGAGATGAACGGCCGCTCGTGCCGCTCCCCCACGCCGAACCCGTCGAAGCCCAGTTCCTCGGCGAGCAGAGCGTTGTCGATCACCTCGCGGAAGCGCTCGTTGGTCGGCTTCTGGACGCCGGTCACCGGGTGCGGGGCGTGGATGATGAGGGTGATCGCGAGGAACTTCACAACGCCGCCCGCTCGCCCGGCGCGTCGGCGTCGATGGGGGTCCCCCCGCTCGAGCGAAGCCGAGAGTGGGGGAGGGCCAGGCCGAGATGGTCGCGCAGGGTCGTGCCCTCGTACTCGGTGCGGAACACGCCGCGCTCCTGCAGCAGCGGGACGACGGTGTCGGCGAAGACGTCGAGGCCGCCCGGGGTGATGTGCGGGACGAGGATGAAGCCGTCGCTGGCGTCGGCCTGCACGAAGTCGTTGATGGTCTCGGCGACCGTGGCCGGGGAGCCGATGAACGCCTGGCGGTTGCCGGTCTCGATGACCAGGTCGCGGATCGACCACTTGTTGGCGGCCGCGAGCTCCCGCCATTCGCGGGCGATGGCCAGCGGGTCGCGGTACATGCGCACCTGGGCGCGGCCGCGGGCGATGGTGTGCTCGCCGAGGTCGGGGTCGATGTCGGGAAGGGGGCCGTCCGGGTCGTACGCGGACAGGTCGCGGTTCCAGACGAACTCCAGGTGCTTGATCGCGGTGGCGCCGCTGACCTGCTGGCGGCGTACCTCACGGGCCAGCTCCGCGGCATCGGCGTCGGTGTCACCGAGGACGAAGGTCGCCGCGGGCAGGATCAGCAACTGGTCGTGGGTGCGGCCGTACTTCGCGAGGCGGCCCTTAACGTCCGCGTAGAACTCCTGGCCGGCATCGAGGGTGCTGTACCGACTGAAGATCGCGTCGGCGCCGGCCGCGGCGAATTCCCGCCCCTCGTCTGAATCGCCCGCCTGGAAGATCACCGGGCGGCCCTGCGGGCTCCGCGGGACGTTGAACTGGCCCTCGATGTCGAAGTGCTGCCCCTGGTGCACGAAGGCTCCGGCCTTCGCGTCGCGCAGGAAGATTCCGGTCCCCTGGTCGGCGATGATCTCGTCACCGTGCCAGGAGTCGAAGAGTTCGTTCGCCGTGCTGAGGAACTCCTTGGCCCTCGAGTACCGCTCCTCCTGCGGCAGGAAGCCGCCGCGGCGGAAGTTCTCGCCGGTGAACGCGTCCCACGAGGTGACGACGTTCCAGGCGGCGCGGCCGCCCGAGAGGTGGTCGAGGCTGGCGAACTGGCGGGCAACCTCGTAGGGCTCGTTGAAGGTGGAGTTGATGGTGCCGGTCAGGCCGAGGTGTTCGGTGACCGCGGCGAGGGCGGACAGGACGGTGAAGGTGTCGGGGCGACCCACCACGTCCAGGTCGTAGATCTTCCCGCCCTGTTCGCGCAGGCGCAGCCCCTCGGCGAGGAACAGGAAGTCGAACTTGGCGCGTTCGGCGGTCCGCGCGAAGTGCGCGAACGAGCTGAACTCGATGTGGCTGCCGGCCTCGGGGTCGCTCCACACGGTGGTGTTGTTGACGCCGGGGAAGTGGGCGGCCAGATGGATCTGCTTCAGCGGCTTGCTCATGGTCGTACGGTCCCTCCGGCTCAGGCGGTGGCGGCAGCGGTGGCAGCTGGGGGTGCCCCCTGCTCGAGCGAAGCCGAGAGCTTGGGGGAGTAGCGGTTGGCGGGGCGGGAGAGTCCGAGCAGCCCGCGCAGGGTGTCGGCCTCGTAGGAACGCCGGAAGGCGCCGCGGCGCTGCAGTTCGGGCACCAGGCCGCGGGTGATCGCCTCGAGGTCGTGGCCGATCACGGCGGGGCGCAGCCGGAAGCCGGTCAGTTCGGCCTGCTGCCACTGGAGGAGCAGGTCCGCGAGCTGTGCTGGCGTGCCCGTGAACACCTTCGCGTCGCTGGTGTACTCATATCCGGCGAGGCCGTCGAGGCGGTCCCGGCGGGCTGCCGCCGCTGTGGGGTCGTCGTCGAGAAACACCACGAGGTCGCCGAAGATGTGCAGGGGTTCCTCCGCGCGCCCGGCCGCGGCCTGTTCCGTGCGGATCTCGTCGACGATGGCACGGGCCTGGTCGGTGTCGTGCGGGGTGACGTACCCGATGTCGGCGGAACGGGCAACGAGTTGGAAGGGCACGGTCTGGTGCGCCAGGGCGCTGACGACCGGCTGTCCCTGCGGTGGCCGCGGGGTGATGGAGGGGCCCTTGACGCTGAAGTGCCTGCCCTCGAAGTCGATGTAGTGCAGCTTGTCGCGGTCGATGAAGCGGCCGGTGGCGACGTCCCGGATTTCGGCGTCGTCCTCCCAGCTGTCCCACAGCCGACGGACCGCCTCGACATAGTCGGCGGCCTCGTCGAAGAGTTCGGCCACCAACTCCCTTACGCCCGGGTTGTCCAGGTCCCCGATGCCGAACCGCGGGAACTCACGGCGGCCGAAGTGGGCCGCCTCGTTCTGTCGCGCCGACACCTGGATGCGCAGGCCTGCGCGACCGGTGCTGACGTAGTCGAGGGTGGCTATGGCCTTGGAGATGTGAAACGGCTCCGTGTGGGTGGCCACCACGGTCGGTATGAGTCCTATGTTGCGGGTCAGCGGGGCCACGCGGGCGGCGATGAGCACCGCGTCGAGCCGCCCGCGCACCTGGTCGGTACGGCCGTCCGGCTCCGCGAAGTGCGAGGACTGGAGCCCTAGGCCGTCCTCGAACGTCACGAAGTCGAGCAGGCCGCGCTCGGCCTCCTCGACGAGGTCGGCCCAGTACTTGGCGGTGAACAGATCCCGGGGGCGGGCCACCGGCTCGCGCCATGCGGCCGGATGCCAGCCCGCGCCGTCGAGCGCGACGGCGAGATGCAGCGGAGTGGAAGAAACGGGTGAAGAAAGTGAGGAAGCAGGCAGCGCAGAAGATGAGGACACGGGGAGGTGCCTTCCTGATCGACCGTATGAGAGAGCCGAACCTCACCGGACGGGTGGTCGGCTTCGGGACAACAGGTCAGGAGCAACAGAGCGCGCCGGCCACGCGCTGCAGGTCGATGTGGGGCCGGGAGTAGAGGCGGACACGGCGGCGCGGGGCGAGGACCATGACACGCGGGCGGGACTGGGGTGCCATGACTGTCACCTCCACCCCTCCGACTCGTGTGCTTGAGGCGCGGATGCGCCGACATCGCCCTCGGGCAGCCGGCGACCGCAAGACCGGCCGCCGACCTCGGAAACCATGTTGCCGTGACCCACAACGCTTCTGCTACGCCGCCTATTCCGCCGGCCAGAGTCGGAGGCGCCAGAGTTACTCGTGCGAGGCAGCACGGCCGCCTTCCGCGTCGGCCGGGCGGCCGCCCGGGGCACGGACCAGGAGGAAATCGGTGTGGCGGCGCAGCGTGAAGCCGATCGACTCGTAGAGCCGGATCGCCCCGGTGTTCGCGGCCGAAGCGTGGAGGAACGGGGTGTCTCCGCGTTCCCTGATGCCCGCCGCGACCGCGCGGACCAGTCGGGTGGCCAGGCCCCGGCCGCGGTGCGCCGGGTCGGTGCAGACCGCGCTGATCTCCGTCCAGCCCGGCGGGCGCAGCCGCTCGCCGGCCATGGCGATCAGCCGGCCCTCGTGCCGGATGCCGAGGTACGTGCCCAGTTCGACGGTGCGGGGCAGAAAGGGCCCCGGGTCGGTCAGGGCGATCAGCTCCAGGATCTCCGGTACGTCGGTCGGACCGAGCCGCACCGCTTCCGGTGCGGGCTCGGCACGCAGCGACGTGTCGACCAGCTGCACGCCCTTGATGGCCGCCACGAGCTCCCACCCGTCGGGCGGCGTCGTCACTCCCGGGACAGCCGTCTCGCCTCCCGGCCCCACCAGCGCGGCGAGGTCCTCCCAGGCACGGGGGTCCGCCGGATCGGCGAGGGCCGTGAACGGGGAGACGTCCGCGGGATAGCGGGCGGCGCGGCCGACGCGCTCGGCAAACCGGGCGTGCGGGCCGGTCAGCGCGGCCCAGGCCGGGTTGTCCAGGATGTGCGGCGCGCCTTGGCTCTGTGGCTGCGGCGCGTGCAGGCTGGTCGACATGGCGGTTTCGGGTCTCCGTCCGTGATCAGGAGTTGTTCTCCGGCAGACCGGGCGGGTTGACCTCCGCGGTGCTGACGGCCTCGTTGGACAAGTTCCAGGCGGCCAGCCACTTCGCGTACTGACCGTTCTTGATCAGGTAGTTGATAGCGTCCGCGACCGGCTTGGCTATTCCGCTGTCCTTCTTCGAGGTCGCCGCGATCAGGCCCTGGAGCGAGGTGCCCGCGCCGGAGAAGGTGCCCGCGCTACGCGTCGCGTTGGGCGACTTGGCGGTCTGCGTGATGTGGTACGCGACACCCGGGTTGGCGGCGAAGTAGGCGTCGATCTTCCCGCCGGTCAGCGCCAGGTAGGTGCTGTTCTTGCTCGCGAAATGCTTGACGGTGAGCTTCTTGCCCTCCTTCTTCAGCTTGGACTGCCACTCGAGGAGGATCTTCTCCTGGTTGGTGCCGTTGTCGACGGCGACGGTCTTCCCCGCGAGGTTCTCGTAGTCGCCCTCGAAGTTCCACGTGCTTTTCTTCAGCACCTCGAAGCCGAGGTTGTCCTTGCGGTAGGAGGCGAAGTCGTACTTCTTCTTGCGCTCCTCAGTGTCGGTGATGTTGGAGAACGCCACGTCGACCTTGCCGCTGTCGATGCCGACGAACATGTTCTCCCACGTCGAGTTCTTCAGCTCCGGCTGCAGGCCGAGGACCGCGGCGACCAGGCGGCCGAAGTCGGGCTCGGCGCCGGTGAGGGTCTTCTGGTCCGAGCCGACGTACGCGAGGGGCGGGAAGCCGTCGGGCAGGGCACCGACACCGATCACCAGCTTGCCGCTCTTACGGACGGAATCGGGCAGCTCGGCGCTGATCGACTTCACCTCGGAGACCTTCAACTCGGTCTGCTTGGCGGCTCCGTTGGACAGCTGGCCCACGGTGACGGTGCCCGCGGCGTCGGCCTTGGTGGTGGCGGCGTCGCTGTCGCCCCCGCAGGCGGCGAGCCCGGCGGCGAGCGTGGCGACGGCGGTGCCTGCCGTAAGGCTGCGGATGAGTCTGCTACGGAAGCGGAGGGTGCGCATGGCTGTCCTTGTTCTTGGTGTTCGGCGGTGGTGGTTTTCTGGGGGAGTCTGGAGGCGGAGGTCAGAGCACCTTGCTCAGGAACTCCCTGGTCCGCTCGTGTTTCGGGTTGTCCAGCACCTCGGACGGCGGCCCCTGCTCGACGATCCGGCCGCCGTCGAGGAAGACGATCCGGTCGGCGACCTCACGGGCGAAGCCGATCTCGTGGGTGACGATGACCAGGGTGGTGCCGCTGGTGGCCAGGTCCTTGATGACGGCCAGCACCTCGCCGACCAGTTCCGGGTCAAGCGCGGAGGTGGGTTCGTCGAAGAGGATGACCCCGGGGCGCAGCGCGAGGGCGCGGGCGATGGCCACCCGCTGCTGCTGGCCGCCGGACAACTGCCGCGGGTAGGCCGCGGTCTTGTCGCCGAGGCCGACCCGGCTGAGCAGGGAGCGCGCCAGTTCCTGGGCCTCGGGCTTGCGCAGCAGGCCTGTCGCCACGGGCGCGGCTGCCACGTTGTCCAGCACGGTCAGGTGCGGGAAGAGGTTGAAGTTCTGGAAAACGAAGCCGATCCGGCTGCGCTGCGTGAGGATCGCGCGTTCGCTCAGCTCCTTGAGCCGCTCACCGTGCCGGCGTACGCCGATCAGCTCCCCGTTCAGGCTGACGTAGCCGATCTCGGGCTTCTCCAGGTGGTTGATCACCCGGAGCAGGGTCGACTTGCCGGAGCCGGACGGTCCGAGGATCACCGTGACCTCGCCGGGCCGTACGGTCAGGTCCACGCCGTCCAGGACCCGGTGGGTGCCGTACCACTTGTGCACGTCATGGACCTCGACCGCGGCGGGGACTGCCTCGGAGGCGGTCTTGGAAGCGCGCTCGGTGGCCTTGGAAGCGCGCTCCGTCGTCTTGGAAGCGCTCTTGATCGTGTCCTCTGTGGTGCTCTTCGTGGTGGTCATATCGCCGCCTCCCTCTGGATACGGGCCCGCAGGTCGCGCACGCCGGCCCGCAGCTTCTGCAACGGAGTCGGCGGGAGGGTGCGCACTGCACCACGCGAGTAGTACCGCTCGACGTAGAACTGGATGACGGAGACGACGCTGGTGAGGATCAAGTACCAGATGGTGGCGACCAGCAGCAGCGGCACGATGTCACCCGGATAGGTGCTGCCCATCGTCTGCACCGAGCCGAACAGGTCGAGGAGCGACACGTAGAAGACCAGCGAGGTGCTCTTGATGAGGCCTATCAGCTGGTTGACATAGTTGGGCGTGATGGCCCGCAGTGCCTGCGGGAAGACGATCCGGACGAACTGGTAGCGCTTGGGCAGACCGAGCGCCGATGCCGCCTCGTGCTGGCCCTGGTCGACCGAAAGGATGCCGCCGCGGACCACCTCGGCGGCGTAGGCCGCCTCATTGAGGCTGAGACCGACGACCGCCACGACGATGTCGGTGGCGAGACGCGACTCGTCGAAGCTGAAGAAGGCGGGCCCGAACGGCACACCGATGCTCAACGTCTTGTACAGCGCACTGAAGTTGTAGAGGAACAGCAGCACGACGATCAGCGGCACCGAGCGGAACAGCCAGATGTAGACCCAGCTGACCGCCCGCAGCACCGGGCTCCTGGAGAGCCTGCCCAGGGCGAGCAGGATGCCGCCGAGCAGGCCCAGCAAGGCGCTGTACGCAGCGACTTGAAGGGTGATCAGCAGGCCGTCGACGATCACCGGGCGCACGAACCAGTACCCGAATCGGTCCCACTGGTAGAAGGGGTTGGTGACCAGCCCGTGGCCGATCTGGACGACCAGGACGAGGACGACGGCGGTGGCGATCCATCGGCCGGGGCGGCGGAGCGGAAGCACCCGTTGCGCCGAGAGCGGCCGCTGCGCGGAGTCGCGGTCGGATCGCTTGGGCCCTTCGTCGGGGGCTTCGGTCGGCTCCGGAGAACGTACGGAAACCGGCACGGCCGGGGAGGCCGGAGATGGTTCGGGGCGGGGGATCGCCTGGGCAGGGGGTGCTGAGCCGGAGGACACAGCAGAGCCTGGGGGTTCACTCATGGAGGACTCCAGCAGATTCGGACACACGGCCACGCAGGCGACGACGGCGCAGCAGAGCGGGAACAGCTCTGCGGGACGAAGCGCACTGGAGCGGGCGGAGCGGGGGTGGGTCGGAAAGAGAACGCTGCGACGGCGGCAAACGTCAGTGATGCAGCAAGCCGTCAGCCGTGACGGGATTCAGAAAAGCCGTCAGCCCTGACAGAGAACGCGACAGGAGACGCAACACAGTGCACTGTTGACCCGGAGCAGATCGACGGGACGGTTCGCGCACGTCGTGACGCGGCCGTGGCGCCGCCATGCGGCCATCCCCGGAGCTGCGTACATCGCCGTCACCGTCACCGTTCCGCCCCCGCGGGGCCTCGCGCTTACCGAAAACCAAGATCCGGTCCGGTCGTCACCTGGGGCACCCCACCGCGACGCGAGGGTTGCCGGCCAGCAAGCCAGGGCTTGTCGCTGACACTCATGACCGTTCTGCGCCGTAAGGTAGACAGCCGCTGGAAGGAATGTCAATGCGCGTCTTCCGGCTTCGTAGAGCCCCGGCGTGGTCGCCGCCCCGGGACACATCCGGCTTGGTGATCGTCCGATGCGGTAGGCGCAGCGGCACACGGCATAAATGGCCAACTCCCAAGTAAATGCCGTGATTCGAGGCTGAAACATCCCCCTCGCACCAGCCGTCCGATTCGTCATGGAATAGCACCCGCGCCCGCTGCTTGACAGGGACACGTATCTCTTGGTTTTCTTCCCGGCATGTATCCGGGACTCTTTCTGACGGCGCGGCGCCATGTCGACCTGGTTCGCCTGTCCGCCAGCCTGTGTCGACCCCGGATGGCCTGCGCCGATGCCGCGCACACGTCCATGTGACGCGCCTGACCAGACCCTTCCCGCCGCATGGCTGCCCGCGCGACTGTCCAGGAATTCTCAGTCGTGGGCCGATCATTTCCTTTTGGCCGCCGCATCGAATCATGGTGCGTAATTCGCCGGGCATTTCCAGGGTTCTTCTCTCCTTGCCGATATGTGCTGTGCGGCAGTCGATCGGGACGCGCCCGGAGCCGGCCATATTCCGACTTCCCTTCCCCAGGAGACCCGATTGTCCTCCGCCCTTCATGCCCGTTCGCGGCTGCGCACAGCGCTGGCCACCGCCTTCACCGCGGCGGTGGTCTCCGTCGCCGTGTCGGCGGCCCCCGCGAGCGCCGCCGGCTCGGTGTTCACCCCTGCGCCGCCGCACAACCCGTACACCGGCCCGGACGGCACGGCCACCATGCACGGGGACACCGGGTCCTCGGACACCACCCCGCTGCCCGGGCCGGGAACCGGCACCCTCACCTCGACCCGGGCGGCGCTGGCGTCGGCCTGCCCGACCGTGCTGGTCGGGTCCGACGGCTACCCCGTGGCGCTGTGCACGCCCATCTTCGGACAGGTCCCCACGGTCCATCTCCTCGACCCTGACGACGGCAGCTCCATTGCCGAACTCGCCCTCACCAAGGGGTCGTTGCTGGGTGGCGTGTACGCCTACATCGATCAGGACGACCGGCTGGTCGTGATCGACGGCAGCAGGTCACTGCTTCGGGTCGGCCATCACCTGGACGCGGACGGCGACTGGACCCTGACGATCGACAAGAGTCTGTCGCTGACCGCAGCGATCCCCGAGGACGACGCGGTGACCGGACTGTCCCCGGACTGGCAGGGACGCGTGTGGTTCGCGACCGGGAACGGGTTGGTGGGCACCGCCGACGACCGCACCGGCACCGTACGCACCCTGCAACTGCCCAACGGCGAGAAAGTGGCGAACAGCATCTCCACCGCGCCCCAGGGCACCCTCGTCACCACCACGCAGGCCACCTACCTGCTGACCGCGACCGCGGACGGCACCCCGCGCATCTCCTGGCGCCAGGAGTACGACCGCGGCTCCGCTCGCAAGCCGGGTCAACTCAGCTGGGGCAGCGGCTCCACGCCCACCTTCTTCGGGCCGGGTGACGGCACCGACTACGTGGCCATCGTGGACAACGCGGACAGCCAGGTGAAGCTCCAGGTGTACGAGACGGCGACCGGCCGCCGGATCTGCTCGACACCGGTGCTCCTGTCCGGTGGCGCGGGCAGCGAGAACTCCCCCATCGGCGCGGGCCGCAGCGTCTTCGTCGCCAGTACGTACGGCTACCCGTATCCGGCGGTGCCGGCCGACGCCGGGGACAGTGTGCCCGCCTCGGCGGACTTCAAGGGCGGTCTGACCCGGGTGGACGTGCGGGCCGACGGCTCCGGCTGCGATCTGGCGTGGGACAACACACTGCGGTCGGCGGCAGTGCCCAAGCTGTCCCTGGCGGACGGCAAGCTGCACACCGTCCTGCGCGATCCCCTGATTCCGGGCACGTCCGGCACCAGCCTCCTCGACCCGTACCGCTACGCCGAGATCGACCCGGACACCGGGAAGGTCACCCGCAGCTTCCAGGTCGGCGTCGGCTCCCTCTACGACTCGCTCCAGATGGCGGGTACGGCGGCGCCGGGCGGGGTCTATTACCAGGGGACGGTGACCGGCGTTCTGCGCATCACCGCCAAGTGACGGAATTCTGAGGGCCCGGCGGCTGCGCACCGCCGGGCCCTCTGCGCGGCGGTCAGAGGGCTGCGTATGTCACAGGACCTTGGAGAGGAAGGCGCGGGTGCGCTCATGCCGGGGAGCGTCCAGGACGTCCGAGGGCGGCCCCTGCTCCACCACCACTCCCCCGTCCATGAACACCACGGTGTCGGCGACCTCGCGGGCGAAGCCGATCTCATGGGTCACCACGATCATGGTGGTCCCGATGCGGGCCAAGTCCTTGATGACGTCCAGGACTTCGCCGACCAGTTCCGGGTCGAGCGCGGAGGTCGGCTCGTCGAACAGCAGCACCTTCGGTTCGAGGGCGAGCGCGCGGGCGATGGCCACGCGCTGCTGCTGCCCGCCGGACAGCTGACGCGGGTAGGCGCCCGCCTTGTCGGCGAGACCGACCCGCTCCAGCAGCCGCCCGGCCGCCGCCACGGCGTCCTTACGCGGACGTCGCAACGCTGACACCGGCGCCTCGACGAGGTTCTCCAGCACGGTGAGGTGCGGGAAGAGATTGAAGTTCTGGAAGACGAACCCGATGTGGGTGCGCTGCTTCAGCACCTCCTTCTCCTTGAGTTCGTGCAGTTTGCCGCCGGACCGGCGGTAGCCGATCAGCTCCCCGTCGATGCTGATCCAACCGCGGTTCAGCTTCTCCAGATGGTTGATGGTGCGCAGCAGCGTGGACTTCCCGGATCCGGACGGGCCGAGGATCACGGTGACCTCGCCCGCCCGGACCTGCAGGTCGACGCCGCGCAGCACCTCGAGCGGCCCGAAGCTCTTGTGAACGCCGTGCACGTCCACCATGACGTCGCTCATCGGCCGCCTCTACTTCTGCTCGGGCGGGTTGATACGCGACTCCTCGATCGCGGAGGCGCTGGTGCCCCACTTCTTGAGGATCCGGGCGTACGTGCCGTCCTTGATCAGCTGGTTGACGGCGGCCTGGAAGGCGGGGGTGAGCTTGGAGCCCTTCTTGAAGGCGAAGCCGACGTCGAGCCGGTGGAACTCGCCCAGGAAGGTGGTCCCCGCGGCGGGCTGGGCGGCCTGGTAGCGCAGGCCGTTGATGGTGGACATGATCACGTCGATCCGGCCCTGCTGGAGCGCAGTGAGGGTCGCGCCGTTCTCCGAGAAGACCTTCACGTCGTACGGCTTCTTGCCCACCTTGGCGCACACGCCCTTCTGCGCCTCGAGGGTCGCCTCGAACGTGGTGCCGGCGCCGGTGCCGATGGTCAGCCCGCACAGCTGGGTCAGTTCGGTGACCTTCGTCCCGAGCTTCGTGTTGCCCTTCTTCACGGCGAAGCCCTGGCCGTCGTTGATGTAGGTGACGAAGTCGATGGTCTTCAGGCGTTCGGTGGTGACGCCGAAGTTGCCGGTCCCGAAGTCGTACTTGCCGCTGCCGAGGGCGGGCAGGATCGTCTCGAAGGAGGCGTCCTGGCGTTCCAGCTTGACGCCGAGGACCTTGGCCACGGCGTCCGCGAGGTCGATGTCCTGGCCGGCGGGCGGCTTGCCGGTCCCGTTCGGGTAGTACGCCCCGGGCGGGAACCCGATGGAGCTGCCGACGCGCAGGGTGCCCGCCTTGCGTACGTCGGCGGGCAGCAGGGCGGCGACGGAGTCCACCTTCTGTACGGAGGCGACCGGGTTGTCGCTCGGCGCGGGTGAAGCCTTGGCGCCTGCGGGAGCGCTCGCGTCGGCTGTGCCGGAGCCGCACGCGGTCAGTGCCAGCAGGGGCAGCAGCGCGACGGAGGCGGCAGCGAGACGCAGACGGGTTCTGGTTCCTGGGAGGTTCACGGGGCCGAGGCCTTTCAGGTGCGTATGTCGGTGGAGACGTGGGTGGAGAGGTGCTTCTCGAAGGGCAGCGGGCCGATGGTTTCCGGGTCGGCGCCCGTGTCGAAGAGGGGGGTGTAGCCGGTGTCCAGATAGAGGCCGCGGGCCTCGGGCTGGCGGGGCCCGGTGGTCAGGTAGATCCGCCGGTAGCCCCGGGCGCGGGCCTCCCGCTCCAGCTCGGCCACGACCCGGCGGGCGAGGCCGCGCCGGCGGTGCGCGGAGTGCGTCCAGATCCTCTTCAGCTCGGCGGTGGTCTCG
Organism: Streptomyces sp. NPDC002896; assembly: GCF_040295225.1. Classification (NCBI taxonomy): domain Bacteria; kingdom Bacillati; phylum Actinomycetota; class Actinomycetes; order Kitasatosporales; family Streptomycetaceae; genus Streptomyces; species Streptomyces sp. NPDC002896. Next base: position 125,720 of record NZ_JBEOVA010000004.1, read on the forward strand.
TCGTACCGGCGGAAGGCGCCGCCCGCGACCGGCTCGCCGCGCTCCAGCAGCAGGAGCAGCACGCCGCCGTGCGCCGGGGTGAACTCCCCGTCGGGGTAGCGGGCGAGCTCGGCGTGGGCGTCCTTGCCGTACCTGCTCGAGTACTCGTCGCCGAGTTCGCGCAACAGCGGCTTCACGAGAGGGTCCGACACAGGTACCTGAATAACCGTCAGCTCCGCTGAGGACGGTGGCTGTGCGACGGAGGTCATGCACGCACCGCCGCAAGGGCCCCCGGGCCCCGCGCCGCGCGCTCGGCGTCGCGCTTGGCGACCTCCTCGCGGACGATCGGGATCACGTACCGTCCGAAGTCGATGGCGTCCCCGAGCAGGTCGTAGCCGCGGGCGGAGAGGATGTCGACGCCCAGGTCGTAGTAGTCGAGGAGCGCCTGGGCGACCGTCTCCGGGGTGCCGACCAGGGCGTTGGAGTTGCCCGCGCCGCCGGTGGCGGCCGCGGTCGGCGTCCACAGTGCGCGGTCATAGCGCTCCCCCGCCTCGGCGATGGCGATCAGCCGCTGCGAGCCGGTGTTTTGCGGGGCACCGGTGCGGTGGCGCCGCTTGAGTCCCGCCTCACCCCGTTCCCTGATGGCGCCGACCGTGCGGTGGGCCTTCTCCCAGGCCAGTTCCTCGGTCGGGGCGATGATCGGCCGGAAGGCGACCTGGATGCGCGGGACGTCGGTGCGGCCCGCGGCTGCCGCGGCGGCCTTCACCTGCGCGATCTGCTCGGCGGTCTTCTCCAGGGGTTCGCCCCACAGGCAGTAGATGTCGGCCTCGGCGCCCCCGGCCGCGTACGCCGCCGGTGAGGAGCCGCCGAAGGAGACCCCGGGCCTGGGCTGCTGGACGGGGAAGACGTCGCTGACGAAGTCGTGGAAGCGGTAGTGCTCGCCCTCGTGGTCGAAGGGCTCATGGGTGGTCCAGATCTTCTTGACGATCTGGATGTACTCGCGGGTGCGGGTGTAGCGCTGGTCCTTGGTAAGGGTGTCGCCCTCGCGGCCCTGCTCGTGGTCGTTGCCGCCGGTGATGAAGTGGACGGTCAGCCGCCCCTCGCTGATCTGGTCGAGGGTGGCGAAGGTCTTGGCGGCGAAGGTGGGGTACGAGACGTTCGGCCGGTGGGCGAGCAGGATCTGCAGGGTGTCCAGACGGCTCGCGATGAACGCGGCGGCCGGCGCGGGATCCGGCGACCCGGAGCCGTACGCAAACAGCACCCGGTCCCAGCCGTGGTCCTCGTGCGCCCGGGCGAGCCGCAGCGTGTACTCCTTGTCGAATGCGGCGCCGGAGCGCGGGGTCGTCTCGGACCCGTCGTTGGTGGCGGCGATGCCGAGGAACTCCACGGGCATGGGAGATGGCCTTTCCTCAAGTCCTCAAGGGTGGTGAGCCGCACGCGGGCAGGACGAAGCAGCCCTTGTCGCGTTCATATGTGACGGTGATTCAGGAAGGCGAGATGAACGCGAGGGTGCGGCGTGAAGCAGGAGCGATGAGTGATGACGCCGGGGGCATGGGCCTCGGGCGTAAGTGGAGCGGCGGCAGCGTGCGTCCGGGCTCGCAGAACCGCCGGTACGCCTGTCAGCGCATGTGTACGGCGATGGTGCGAAGGTGGGACTCGGCCCGCGACGGGTTCACCGAGGGAGGGAAGGGCCGGTCAGACAGCCCGCTGCCGAGTCAGGCGCAACACGCTGCGGACCACACCCGACCGAAGTCGATGTGATCGCGCGTGACCAGACGCTGATCGGCATTCATGCGGTCAATTGAGCAGTACATTCTGTGTTCCGTCAACCACCGCCCGCATACCGGACGGGCGTTGACCGGTCCCCGGGCCCTGTTGACACATCCGGGCCGGTGGCACATACGATCGACGGCGGACCGGCTCCGTCTCGCGCGGAGCCTCTCCGGCCGCGTTGAGGGACGCGGCGAACGTGATGACGCCAGGCCCCGGCCGCACACCGTACGCGGGCAGTGCCGCCCGCACCGTGTCCGCGCAGTGTCCGCCTGCTCCGATGCCTGCTCTGTATCCGCGCGATGTCTGCGTACGTGTGCCACCGAATGGTCTCCCACGCCCGCAACTCCCTCTCCCGGAGAGCCCCCGATGGTCTCGCCTTCCGAAGTCACCACTACCCAGGCCGGATCCATTCCGGCCGACAAAGACCTGGTCGCCAAAGACCCGGCCGACAAGGACCTTGTCACCAAAGACCTGCCGGCCGTCAGTTCCGACCGCGACGACCTGCCGCGCATCGTGCCGCGCCGCCGTGTCGGCCGCTGGCTGGCGGCCACCGCGGCGCTTCTGGTCTTCGCGATGGTGCTGAATTCCGTCGTCCGCAACCCCGCGTTCCAATGGGGCGTGGTGGGCCGGTACTTCACCACGGCCGCCGTGCTCGACGGGCTGCTGCTGACTCTGTGGCTGACCGGCGCGGTGATGGTGCTCGGCTTTCTGCTCGGCACCCCGCTGGCAGTGATGCGGCTGTCCGGCAACCCGGTGCTACGCACGCTGAGTTGGGGCTACGTGTGGATCTTCCGCTCCACCCCGCTGCTGGTGCAGCTGCTGTTCTGGTTCAACATCGGCGCCCTCTACCCGACGCTCGGCTTGGGCATCCCCTTCGGCCCGGAGTTCGTCACCGTCAAGACGGTCAATCTGTTCGGCCCCACCCTCACCGCCGTGATCGGGCTGACACTGCACGAGGCCGCATACGCCGCCGAGGTGGTGCGCGGCGGCATCCTCTCCGTGGAATCCGGCCAGACGGAGGCCGCCCAGGCACTCGGTCTCAGCAGATCGCGCACCCTGCGCCGGATCGTCATTCCGCAGGCGATGCGGTCCATCGTGCCGACCGCCGGGAACATGCTGATCGGCACACTCAAGGGCACCAGCATCGTCAGCGTGCTGGCCGTGCACGACCTGCTGTACTCGGTGCAGCTGGTCTACAACCAGACGTACCAGGTCATCCCGCTGCTCATGGTCGCCACACTCTGGTACATAGCCGTCACCACCGTGCTCAGCGCCGGGCAGTTCTACGTCGAGCGGTACTACGCGCGCGGCAACGCCCGAGAGCTGCCGCCCACCCCGCTGCAACGGCTGCGCGGACAGCTAGCCGCCATACCTACCCGCCTGCGCGCGGCGACCGCCGCCGACGCCCGGCCCGCGACCGGCGGTGACCGGTGACCGACGCACCGGTGATCACCGCACCGACGACCACCGGACCCGCCGCCGTCCTGGCCGTCGTCGGCGCGGGCCCGCGCGCCACGGGCGTACTGGAACGCATCGCCGCCAACGCGCCCGAGCTGTGGAACGGCTCGCCCCTGCACATCCATCTGATCGACCCGCATCCACCGGGGCCCGGCAGGGTGTGGCGGCACGAGCAGTCGCCGCTGCTGCGCATGAACTCCATGGCCGAGGACGTGACCATGTTCACGGACGAGTCCTCGCTCATCGACGGTCCGGTACGGCTCGGGCCCACGCTGGCCGAGTGGGCCGCGCAGTTCTCCGGTGGGGACGTGCGTTTCGCGCCGTACGCGGAGCCCGCCGACCCGGACGTCCTGGACGAGCTGCGCGGGCTCGCCGGGAGCGACTTCGCCACCCGGCGCGCCCAAAGCGCCTACCTGGACTGGGTGTTCCGCCGGACGCTCACCGAACTCCCGCCGCACGTCACGGTCGAGTGGCACCGCACCACGGCGACCGCCGTGACGGGCCCGCCGGACGGGCCCCAGCAGCTGCACCTGGCCGACCGGGCGACGCCGCTCCCGGCCGACCTGGTCCTCCTCACGCAGGGCCATTTGGACGCCGTGCCTGAGTCCGGGCACCGCGAACTGTCCCGGTTCGCCCGCCGCCACGGGCGCTTCCACCTCCCGCCGGCGTTCTCGTCCGACGTCGAGCTGTCGGCGCTGCGGCCGGGCGAGCACGTCATCCTGCGCGGTTTCGGGCTGGCCTTCGTCGATCTGCTGGTGCTGCTGACCGAGGGACGAGGCGGCACCTACCGCACGGAGGCCGACGGCAGCCTCACGTATCTGCCGTCGGGCCGCGAGCCCGTCGTGTACGTCGGGTCGCGCCGCGGCGTCCCATACCACTCCAAGACCCGCTACCAGCTCCAGGGCCCGCGGCCGCCGCTGCCGCGCCACTTCGGGCCCGACGCGGTGGACGCCCTGCTCACCGAGGGACGGCCGCTCGACCTGCGGCGCGACGTGTGGCCGCTGATGGCCAAGGAGATCGGCTTCGCGCACTACCACGAGCTGTTCCACGCCCACCCCGAGCGCACCGCCCTGCCGTGGCCGGAGTTCCTCGCGGCCTACGACCGCCTCGACTGGTACTCCGACGAGATGACCGCACTCGTCGCGGGGGCTGTGCCCGATCCGGCGGACCGTCTGAACTTCGAGACGCTGGACCGCCCGCTGGACGGCCTGACCTTCCCGACCCCTGACGCCTTCCAGGAACACCTGCGCACCTACATCGCCCAGGACGTCGCACGCCGCGAGGATCGCGCACACAGTGCCGACCTCGGCGCGTTCCTCGCCCTGCTCTCCGTCTACGGGCAACTGCCGCGCCTGGTCGCGTCGGGACGGCTGACCGCCCGGTCCATCGCCGAAGAGCTCGACGGCTGGTGGCAGGGCTTCTTCAGCTTCCTGGCCTCCGGTCCGCCCGGCTTCCGGCTGCGCGAGCTGCTCGCCCTGTCCCGGGCGGGTGTCGTCCGCTTCCTCGGCGCAGGCCTGCGGGTCGGTACCGACGAGGACAGCGGCACCTTCACCGCATCCAGCCCCACGGTCCCCGGGCACACCGTGACGGCGACCGCGCTGATAGAGGCGTACCTTCCGGGGGCCTCCCTGGGCCGTACCGAGGACCCGCTGCTGCGGGGCCTGCACGGCGCGGGTGCCCTCAGCGAGGAGGTCATCAGCGACCCCACGCACACTCACCGTTCCGGTCTGCTGACGGTGACGACGGACGGCGCGAGCCACGTCATCGACCCGTCGCTCGGCGGCCCTCACCCCCGCCGGATCGCACTCGGCGCCCCGACGAACGTCCGCGGCGTCGCCGCCTTCGCCCGTCCCCGCACCAACGCCCCGGCGTTCCGGCAGAACGACGCCGTGGCCCGGGCCCTATTGAGGGCGCTGTCCGCGGGCCGCGGTGAGGACCACGGCCCGGTCGGCGGAGGACGGACGGCCTCGCGCCCTACCACGGGACGCGTGGGGAGCGGCCGCTGATACGGCGTGTGCCACATCAGGGACCTGGTGTTCGTCAGTGGTGGATCAGGGCTGGATCAGTGGTGGAAGAGTCTCAGGCCGGTGCGCGCGAGCGTGATCCGGTGTTCGCGGCAGGCGGCCTCGACCTCGTCCGACCTGACGGATCCACCCGGCTCGGCAATGTACTCGACGCCGTGACGGTGGGCATGGTCGACGTTGTCGCGGAACGGCAGTGCGCCGTCGGAGGCAAACGCGACGCCGGTGAGACGCCGCCTCCACTTCTCGCGCTGGTCGACGGTCAACTCCTCGGCGGGCGTGGACAGTGCCTGAGCGAGGCGCCCGGTCTCGTCCGGGGTGAGATCGCCCTCGATGAACCGGATCTGCCAGTTGATACGGTCCTGGCGCCGGATCCCCGGCCGGAAGGCGAGGCCACGGACGGCCGGGTGGCGCCGCAGCCACCAGGTGTCGACCTTGGCCCCGGCAAGACGGGTGCAGTCGACACGGGACTGCTGGCCGGCGCCGATTCCGAGCGTCATCCCGCCGCGCACATAGCAGACCGAATTGGACTGGGTGTAGCGCAGTACCGCGAGCCCCAGCATCAGATCGTCCGCGGCGGTCTGCGGCAGTGAACCGCCCACGGTGTGGCCGAGTAGGGCGGCGGAGAGTTGCACCTCGTCGCGTGCCTGGGTCAGGCGCAGACCGAAGACCTCTCGCTCCTCGAACGGTGGGGGCACGAACGTCGCGTCTGCTTCCACGACCAGGAAGCGGCCGTTCTTCTTCTTGCTGAGCGTTGCGACCGTGCCGGGCGCGTACCCGGGGGCGATGACGCCGTCGCAGACCACGCCGGCCAACAGCTCTGCGAGTTCGGTGTCGACAGGGTGCGAGAGGGCGGCAAAGTCGCCGTAGGAGGATTTCGGATCAGCATCTCGAGCACGCAGATAGGCGCTGGTCAGGTCGCCCACGCGGTCGCCGGCGAGTCCGTAGAGCTCTGCCGTGACATCGTCGACGGGTCCGGAGAGGGCCGCGCCGGCAGGTGAGACGTGCTTGAACGAGGCGGCTGCGGGCCTGCCCAGCGACTGGCTGGCCTCACGCACGAGCTGCCACCCGTTGAGCGCGTCCAGCATGTTGATGAAGGACGGTTGTCCGTGCAGCACCCGAACCGGCCATCTGCCGTGCGTCACCGGTGCGACGTGTGCCGCTGCTTGTTGAGGGTTGGTTCCGTAGCGCAGTTCCATGTCCTGGCCTCCTCAGCGGGACATCGCTGACGGAGGCGCCCAGGCGGTCGACGCTCACATCGCATCGGGGTCGGCCGCTCCCCGGTGGTGGTCCACCCTCGCCAGTCGCGGCCGGGCACAACTCTATCGGCAGTAAGGGTCTACGCCACCGGCGCGGCCCGGATCGCGGAGATGTCGAACTGCAGCCGGATCTTCTCGCTGACCATGGCCCCGCCCGCCTCCAGCCTCTGGTTGTACACCAGGCCCCAGTCGGTGCGGTCGATGGTGGTCGTACCGTCGAAACCGGCGCGTTCGAAGCCGAACGGGTCCACGACCGAGCCGAGGTAGGTGAGGTCCAGCTCGACGGGACGGGTGATGCCGCGGATGGTCAGGTCCCCGGTCATGCGGTAGCTGTCATCGCCGACGTGCACCGTGGAGGTGCTGCGGAAGGCCATCTCCGGGTGCCTGTTCGCGTCGAAGAAGTCGGGGCCGACCAGATGCGCGTCACGCTGTTCCACACCGGTGTCGACGCTGGCGACCTGGATCACCATCTCGGCTCGGGACCGGGAAGGCTGCTCACCGTCGAAGTACAGATCGCTCCGGTAGTCGGAGAATGCCCCGCGCACGGTGGTGACCATGGCATGGCGCACGGAGAAACCGATCCTGCTGTGCGGGCGGTCGATGGTCCAGTGGCCGGTCAGAGCCACGAGTGAGGGGTCCAGGACGGCGGTGGCCGTGCCGGAAGCCGCGGGAGAGGTACGGGGGCCGACAGCCGGCGAAGACTCGATAGTGGGGGCATGGCGACGGCTGAAGAAACCCATGATGACGTCGTCTCCTTCTTATGTGATCACTACCGTGCTATCACGCCCTCGCGCCCACCCTCGGTGCGGGATGGGGCCGTCGTCCGGATTCCAGGGGTCCGCCCGCAAAGATCCACAGGATCAACACGAATTCCGCTGAGGCGAATTCCTTGCTCAACGGAGTTGTCCGATCACCCCGAGAAACCTCTTCCGGAATTCGATCAACGACTTGTACTTTCATGTACACCGCATCTTTCGGCGAGTTGGCACCACGGCCGCCGACCGCTCCCCGCGCCGCGAGCCGCCGACGCGTTGATTCCGTATCTCAGAAAGCCGCCCCATGCTCGAAAGCGCCCCATCAACCCCGCAGCCCTCGCCCACTCCCGTCTCGCCTTCCATCGCCGCGAGCGCCGCGGCACGGCTTGACCGGCTTCCGGCCGGCAGATGGCATCGCCGGATCACGTTCATCGTCGGCATCGGCGCGTTCTTCGACCTCTACGAGATCTTCCTCGGCGGAGTCCTCGCCGCGGCGCTCGCCGAACCGTGGTCGCTGACCTCGACGCAGAAGTCCATGGTGATCGCCTCGGCGTTCCTGGGCATGTTCGTCGGCGCGAACGTACTGTCGGTGCTCGCGGACCGCTTCGGACGGCGCCTGATGTTCCTGGTGAACCTCGGCGGATACTCGCTGTTCTCCCTGCTGGCGGCCACCGCGCCCAACCTGGAGTGGCTGCTTGTGCTGCGCCTCCTGTCCGGGATCGGGCTGGGCGCGGAGCTGGTGCTGGTCGACACCTACCTGGCCGAGTTTCTGCCGCGCGCCGTGCGCGGCCGGTACATCGCGTACGCCTACACCTTCGGGTTCGTCGGCGTGCCGGTGGCGGCGCTGTTCGGGGCGCGGGTGGTGGCGTCCCGGGAGCTGCTGGGCATCGAGGGGTGGCGCTGGCTGCTGATCGCCGGTGCGCTGGGTGCGGCGTTCATCCAGCTGATGCGGACCCGGCTGCCCGAGTCGCCGCGCTGGCTGAGCGTGCACGGGCGGCAGGAGGAGGCGCAGTGCATCGTCACCGACATCGAGAACCGGGTGCGTGAGGAGCGGGGCGGAACCGAGCTGCCTCCGGTGCCGCTTGCCGATGAGCAGCCCGAACGCCGTATTCCGTTGCGGGAGATGTTCCGCGGGGAGTTCCGTCGGCGCACGGTGATGTGGTGGATCTTCCAGGTCCTGCAGACCGTCAGCTATTACGGGTTCGGCTCCCTGGCCCCGATCGTGCTGGCATCGAAGGGCTTCACCGTGACCACGTCGCTGGGTTACGCCGCCCTGAGCTTCCTCGGCTATCCGATCGGCTCGGCGCTGTCGATCCCGCTGATCGACCGGATCGAACGCAGGACACTGATCGTCGCTTCGGCGTTGGGGATCGGGGTGTGCGGCCTGGTGTTCGGCTTCGCCGAGTCCTCAGCGGTGATCGTCGTTGCGGGCTTCCTGCTCACCGTGTGCAGCAACGTATTCTCCAACGCCTTCCACGTCTACCAGACCGAGATCTTCCCAACAGGCCTGCGCAGCAGCGCGATCGGCATCGCGTACTCCCTGTCCCGGCTGACGTCGGTGATCCTGCCGTTCGTCGCGCTGACCGTCCTGGAGGACCTCGGCGCCGCGGCCGTGTTCACCGGCTCCGCGGTGCTGGTCGTCCTGTTGTGCCTGGACGTGGCGCTGCTGGGCCCGCGCAGCACGGGCCGCAGCCTCGATCACGTCTGATCCGCGCAGCACCCCGGGTTCGAACCCGCCGCCGACGACCCGGCCGTTGGCACGGGACTCACCCCGCCGTCAGAACGGCGGCGAGGGTGACGGCGGCGGGCAGGGCCTGGGCGAACAGGATGCGCATCGTATCCCCTGCTGAGGGCCGTCGTGGGTTCTCGGCAGGCGGCAGAACGGAGCGCTCAGGCGCCCGGAACGCGGTCCAAGTCGATGTCGGTGCTGGTCACCCAACCCGGTTCGGCGGCCAGCAGGCTGAGTTCCTCCTGCCCGAGGTCGACGTCGACGACGTAACGGAAACCGGCGGACTCCGCGGCAGCGATCCTGCCCAACTCGCCGACGTGCACGGCATGCACGACGCGTCGGCAGTCCGCGTCGGCTCGCTGCACGGTGTCCACGAGGGTCCGCAACAGGTCGGGCAGTACACCGTCCGGGCACCCGTCGCCGATCCACACCTCGACGTCATGGGCGCTTACGGGGTAGGTGTCGCGCAGGCGTCCCGCGGCGCAGCGTTCCAGACGCACGTCCACGGTCACGTCGTTGCGGCGCACGCGGAGGTCGGCCGCAGAGCGCCGGACGGATTCCTCGAACGTCTCCCATCCGGGGCCCAGGACGAACCGTACGGGGAGAGCGGGTGCCGTGATCACGTCAGTTCTCCTCGGTCGCCAGGCGCCGGACGGCGACCTTCTCCAGCTTGCCCGAGGCGTTGCGCGGCACCGCCTGGACGAGCTTCAGGCGTCGGGGCAGCTTGTAGCGGGCCAGGTGGCGGGCGGCGTACTCGCGTACGTCGTCCAGGGTGATCACCGTGTCGTCGGCAACGGTCAGCACGGCAGCGACGGCCTCGCCCCACTGCTCATCAGGGACACCCACCACGGCCACGTCCACGACGCCCGGCATGGAGGCCAGGACGCGCTCGACTTCGGCCGGGTAGACGTTCTCACCACCGCTGATGATCATGTCCTTGAGGCGGTCGACGATGTAGAGGTAGCCGTCCTCGTCGAGGTAGCCGATGTCCCCGGAGTGGAACCAGCCCTCGTCGTCGAAGGCGGCCGCCGTGGCCTCCGGATTGTTCCAGTAGCCGGCGGTGACGTTGGGTCCGCGGACGACGACCTCCCCCGGCACGTGCGGTTTCACCGGCTCGTTGGTGGCGGCGTCGACGACGCGTACCTCCGTGTAGGGCATGGCGATTCCGGCGGATCCGGCCTTGTCCAGGGTGTGTTCGGCCGGCAGGTGCGTGGCGAAGGGCGCGGTCTCGCTCAGGCCCCACGCCTGCTGCAGGAGTACGCCGTGTCTGGCGTAGAGCTGGACGAGGGACGGGGGTACCGGTGCGCCCGCGACGACGATCGACCGCAGATGGCTCAGGTCCTGGTCGAAGACTCCGGGAACGCGGGCGAGAGCGGCGAACATCTGCGGGACGCCGAACATAGAGTTCACCCGGTGGGTCATCAGGTCGTCGAGACACGCCTGCGGGTCGAACGAGCGGCGCACGACGACGGTGCCGCCGCGTACGAGGGTGCGCAGCACGAAGCTGTTGAGGGCTCCGATGTGGAACAGCGGGGCGGCGGCGTACGTGACGTCGCCGCGGCGCGTGTCCATCCGCAGCTCGACGTTGACGGAGTTCCACCAGGCGTTGCCGTGGCTGAGCACGACTCCCTTGGGCGTGCCGGTGGTGCCCGAGGTGAACATCAGGATGGCCGGGTCGTCGGCGTACTTCGCCACGAGGGAGGTGCTCGGCGTCGCCGCCGTGATCAGCGGCGACCAGTGCTCCCAGCCTTCTGCATCGGTGGCCGGCACCTCCGGGTCGTCGTCCACGAGGAGGAATCGCTGCAGCGCCGTGTCCGCGCGCACCGCTTCGACGGCCGGGCGGTGTCCCTCCTCGCAGACGATCGCCTTTGCACCGCTTCCCGGGAGGACGCGCCGCAGTTCGGGTTCGGCGAGACGGAAGTTGACCGGGACGAACACGGCGCCGAGCCGGAACGCGGCGAGCATCGTCACCACGAACGCCGAACTGTTGAGGCCCAGGTAGGCGACCCGGTCACCGTCGGCGACACCGCCCGCCGCCAGGACGCTCGACAGCCGGGCGGCCTTGTCGTCGAGCTGGGCGTACGTGAGGTCACCTCCCGCATAGCGGATGACGACGCTGTCGCCCTGGTGTCCTGCGTTGCGTGCGACCGCGGCGGCCGGGTTGAGGTCGACCCGGAGGCCGGAGTTGCGCGGGTGGGGTCTCGTCACGGTCAGCTCCTCGTTGAGCGTCGTCAGTCGTCAGAGTTCGTCTCCGCCGGCCGCGCGCGCGAATCCGCGTACGCCGATGCCGCCGTCGACGGAGATCGCGTGTCCGGTGATGGGGCCGCTCTGTTCGCGGGCCGCGAGCAGCACGTATGGGCCGGTGAAGTCGCGCGGGTCCGTGCTGGAGTCGTGCAGGGGGATGGGCGGGGGCGGGGTGTCGGCAGTGCGCTTGGCGAAGGACGCCCCGATCGAACGGCCGCCCAGGGCCAGCGTTTCCGGGCCGCGCAGGTCGGTGTTCATGCCGCCGCAGGCGACGCCGTTGACGCGGACCTTGGGCGCGAGTTCGTAGGCGAGTTCGCGCATGAGGCCCAGGCAGGCGTGCTTGCTGGCGGTGTAGAGGGGGCCGCCGCCGTTGACGTAGAAGGAGGCGTTGGAGAGCGTCATGACGATGCTGCCGCGGCTCTTCACCAGATCCGGCCAGGCCGCCTGCGCCGCCAGCAGATAGCCCTTGACGTTGATGGAGAAGATCTCGTCGAAGGCGGTGTCGAGTTCCTCGGCTCCGAGCCGGGTGAGCTGGCGCTGGTAGTCCCATACGCCGGCGTTGGTGACGAGCGTGTCGAGCTTGCCGAACCGCTCCACGGTCTCGGCGACGGCGGCGTGCAGCCGGTCGGAGTCGCGCACGTCGGCGGTCACGGTGTGGACGCGGCTCGGGTCGGCGGCGGAGCGTACGACGTCGTCGAGCTGGTCCGCGTCGCGGCCGAGGACGGTGACCGCCGCGCCCTCGGCGAGGAAGCGCTCGGCCACCGCGCGGCCGATGCCCGACCCGCCGCCGGTGATCAGCGCGGCGTACCCTTCGAGCCAGCCGCCGCTCATGACTGCTCCGCCAGGAAGCCGTTGACGAGCTCTTCGAACTCGCGCTGCCGCTCCAGCTGGACCCAGTGGCCGCACCGGCCGAACACGTGCAGCTGGACGTCGCGGATCTGCTTGAGCATCAGCTGGGCGCCGTCGAGGGTGATCGTGCGGTCGTCGCGGCCCCAGAGCAGCAGCGTGGGCGCCTTGATCTTGTGCAGGTCGCGCCACAGCGGGTCCATGCCGCCGCGCTTGGCGAACGCCGCATTGTAGCGGTGGTAGAAGGCGATGTGGCTCTCGTCGAGCGACGCCTCGTAGCGTGCCTTGACGACGTCCTCGCCGAACTGCTTGTGATTGAAGACCATGGTGCGGATGAACGCCGCCATCTTCTTCTCGGTCGGGCCGCCGCCGTTGTAGTAGCGGAACATCTCCTTCTGGCCCTCGGTGGGGGTGGGGCCGAAGGGCAGCCAGCCGCCGCCGGGAGCCATCAGGACCAGCCGGGTGACGCGTTCCGGGCGCGCTTGCGCCATGGCGATGGCGGCCGCGCCGCCGAGGCTGTTGCCGAGCAGGTGGAAGGTGTCGATTCCCAGGGAGTCGAGCGCCTGGAAGAGGGCGTCCACCGTGATCTCGGTGATGGACCGCTTGTCCAGGTCCTCCTCGGTGGGGCGGTAGCTGCCGCCGAAGCCGGGCTGGTCGGGAAGGACGACCCGGAAGTGCCGCGCCAGAGCCGGAAGGTTCTGGTGGTAGTTGCTGACGCCGGAGGCGCCCGGTCCGCCGCCGTGCAGCATCACCAGCACGGGCCCTTCGCCGGTTTCGGCCACGGCGATCTCGCCCAGCGAGGTGGGCACGCGGTGGTGCTTGAGTTCGAGGTCGGTCACGACAGTTCCCATCGGAAAGAAAGCTTGAAGCGAGGCGAGATCAGAAGAAGTGAGGCGAGATCAGAAGAAGGTCGAGATGTTCTTCGCCTGCAGGATGTTCTGGTCGAGGAGGATGGTCCGCCGTGCGACGCGAAGGCCGTCGCCGACGCGGCGCAGGACGTCCGTGCGGCTGCCCGCGAACACGTTCTCCTCGCGCTCGAGGCGGTTGCGGTAGACCAGGAACGCGGAGCGCACCTGGAGGTCGTCCTCGGTGAACTCGGGGTGCTCGGCCGGGTCCATGTGTCGCACCATCACGTTCGTCACCAGGTGGCGGGTCCTGGACGGCGGGTCCTCGGCCCAGGCCATGCCCGAGTCGAAGCGGCGGATGCGCCAGGCCAGGCTCTCCTTGGTCTCGTCGTAGAACGCGGCCTCGCCGCGTGCCGCGATGGACAGTGCCTGCTGGCGGCGGAGCCGGTTGGTGCGGGTCGGCATCCAGTAGTCCAGGTCGTCGGCCAGCAGGTCGAGCCAGTCGGCGTAGCGGCCGTCGTCGAGGAGGGCGGCCTCCTCGTAGTAGAACTGCTCGACTTCGAAGTGCGTGTCGCGGTCGGCGCGCGTCCCTGCGCGTGACCGGGTCGGCTCGGTGGCAGTGCTCACGGTGTCATTCGATCCCTTCTCCGCGGTCAGGCGGTACTCGGTGTGCCGTAGGGCGGCACGTCACCCGCGCAACAGGCTGCGCAGGTTCACGGAGGGGTCGGAAAGCCTCCCGACATCGGCCGCGATGCGCCGGTCGATCATCCGGCGGGCCGCCCTGACGGCGGAGGAGTCGTCGACCGCGGCGGCCGCGACGACCAGCCCGTCGCGCAGACCGAAGACGGAGAAGGCCGTGTCGTCGAAGGAGCCGCGCAGCACGGTCTGCTCGGCGGCATCCATGTGCCCGACGGCCTCGACGTGGCGTCCGTGCCGGTCCGTCCAGAACCAGGATGCCGCCGGCGCGGGTGCGGGGGTGCCGAGGATCGTCGCGGCCGCCCGCGCCCCGTCGTGCTGGGCCGCCTCCCAGTGTTCGGTACGCGGAAGGAGGACGCCGCCGTCGCGGGTCCGGGCGGGGTCGCCCACCGCGAGTACGGCCGGGTTGGACGTGACCTGGCCGGTGTCGACGACGATGCCGCGGTCCACCTCGAGGCCGGCCAGGGCGGCGAGCTCGGTGTTCGGCACCATGCCGACGCCTAGTACGACCACGTCGAAGACCTGCGGCTCGGTCGCTCCGGCCAGGCGGACCTCGATGGCGTCACCGCGATCGGTGAACGACTCCACGGCGGCCTGCGCGGTCGTGACACCGTGCCGCTGGTGCAGCTCATGCAGCCAGGTGGCCAGTTCCGGACCGAGCGCCACCGCGAGAGGCGTGGCCACCGGGTCGACCAGGGTGACCTCGCAGCCGAGGTGGACGGCCGTGGAGGCGACTTCGGCCCCGATCAGGCCGGCGCCGACGACCAGGACGCGGGCGCCGGCGACGAGTGCCGGGCGCAGCCGGTCGGCGTCGTCGGCGCTGCGCAGCACATGGACGCGTTCGCTGTCGATGCCGGGGATGGGCGGGCGCGCCGCGCCTCCTCCGGTGGCGAGTACCACGCGGTCGGCGGGCAGCAGGGTGCCGTCCGCGAGCTCGACCTTGCCGTCCCGTGGCCGGAGCGCTCCGACGGCGGTCCGGTTGACGAGGCGGATGCACTGGTCGTCGTACCACTGCGGGGACTGCAGGGCGATCTGCTTGATGTCCTTGGTGCCGGCCAGGAATTCCTTCGACAGCGGCGGCCGGTCGTACGGGAACTCGCCGGCGTCGACGAGGGTGAGGTCGCCGTTGAACCCGCCGGCCCGCAGCGCGCCGGCCGTGCTCACGCCCGCGATGCCGCCGCCCACGATCACCACACGTTCGGTCACGGGGTCACTCCCGGGAAGAGGTAGACGTCGCCGTCGCGGACCTCGACGCGGTGCGGACAGGCGTTCTTCGTGGCGGGCAGGCCCTGGACCTCGCCGTTCTTCAGGCAGAACTTGCTCGAGTGCAGCGGGCACTCGACGAACCCGTCCTCCACCCAGCCCTCGGCGAGCGAGGCGTCCTCGTGCGTGCAGGTGTCGTCCAACGCCCACACGGTGTCGTCGGTGTCGCGCAGCAGGGCGATGTTGTCGTCGGTGCCGGTGATCGCCTTGTCGATGGCGATGCCCTCGCCCTGGGGGATGTCGTCCAGGGCCGCGACGCGGATGCCGTCACTCATTTGTTCTCCTCGTGCCGGGCAGCCTCGTGCCGGTTCTCATGCCCGGGCTCCTGCCGGTTCTCTTGCCGGGCCTCGTGCCGGTTTTCGTGCCGGGCCTCGTGCCAGGCGGGGGTGTTCATCAGTTCGCGCCAGCGTCCGTAGAAGGCCCGGCCTGCCGCGTCGCTGTACAGCTCACTGGTCTTGCCGGGGTGGCGGCCGTCCTCACGTTCGGTGCCCATGCCCATCTGGTAGTTGAGGGCGACGCCGTTGGTGATGAAACCGTTCGAGATCGCCTGGACCTCGCTCCAGTTCTCGCCGTCGTCCTGCTCGAAGATCCCGCTGGGTCCGAACGTCCGCAGGTTGTACAGGCGCTGTGCCTCGCGGACCTCCTCGGGCATCGACCTGTCGACGATGGTCCAGGCCCACACCTCCATCTTGTCCGGGCCCTTGGGGTGCCAGATACGGATGGAGCCGTTGACCGGCAGATAGGAGAAGTTGGGGAAGACGGTGGCGTGCCCGTTCGTCAGGGGCCCTTCAACCCGGGCCTCGCCGAGCCGTGCGCGCAGGGCGTCGTAGTCCATCCACTTGTGCACGGTCTGGGCGTCGAAGCGGTTCTTCGGGTGTACGGGGAACCCGGCGCCGTTGCCGTTCGCGTCGGAGTACTGGCGGCCGGTGCGGTGCACGACCTCGTCCTTCGGCTTCTTGCCTGACGGCGAGAGCACCATGAGCGCCGAGGCGTGGCTCATGTTCACGTGGTACCAGTCGGTGGCGAACTGCTCCGCCGCCAGCTTCCAGTTGCCCTCAAGGACCCACTTGTGGACGCCGCCGACGACGACGGTGCCCTCCTCGTCGTGGTCCAGCATCGCGTCCATGTACCAGGCCATGTCGCCGAGCGACTCGCGCAGCGGCACCGGCTCCGGGTTCCAGGTGCCGAAGATCAGCCCGTGGTAGGTCTCCACGTGCGGCACCTCGACCAGGCCCCACTGCCCCGCCTCGAAGGAGTCCGGGTAGCCGTCCTTGTTGGGCACGCTCACCAGCGAGCCGTCGAGGTTGTAGGACCAGCCGTGGTAGGTGCACGTGAAGTTGCGCGTGGTGCCGAAGTCGGCACGGCAGACGCGGGCGCCCCGGTGCCGGCAGGAGTTGAGGTACGCGCGGATCCGCCGTTCGCGGTCGAGGGTGACGATGACCGGGTCCTCACCCATGTACGTGGTGAAGAAGTCGCCCGGCTTGTGGAACTGGTCGGTGTGCGCGAGGAAGAGCCAGCTCGGCGCGAACACACGACGGAGTTCCTGCCGGTAGAGATCGTCGTCGGTGAAGATGACGCGATCCAGCAGCCCGCCCTCGGTGTCGACGAGCCCGGAGACGTCGATGTTCCGTGCCAAGTCTGCCGGGCGCCGCAGGGCCCCGCGTGGGGCCGTGGTGGCCACGCCCTGGGGTTCGATCGTCGAGGTCATGGCCTCAGGAAACAGCTGCAGGTCAGCGGCTTCCAGCCATCGTTCCGCAGGGCGGCACACGGGCTGTCGGATGCCGGGTTTCGCGGGACAGCGTGGGCGCATGCTTGCTGCCACTGCCGTCTCCCAGAGCGCGACCGACCCGCTGGCGGGGCTCGTCCTGAGCGACGTGCCCCCGCCCGAACCCCGGCCCGGATGGTCGGTCGTCCGTGTCGCCTCGTCCTCGCTCAACATGCACGACGTATGGACGCTGCGTGGCGTCGGCCATCCGCCCGAGCGGCTGCCCATCATCCTGGGCTGCGACGCCGCGGGCTACGACGAGGACGGCAACGAGGTCCTCGTCCATCCGGTCATCGCCGACGCGGACGCCGGCATGGGCGACGAGACGCTCGACCCGAACCGCGCCCTGCTGTCGGAGCAGCACAACGGCGCCTTCGCCGAGTACCTGTCCGTCCCCACCCGCAACCTCATCCCCAAGCCGTCGTGGCTCTCCTTCGACGAGGCCGCGTGCCTGCCCGTCGCGTGGGGCACCGCGTACCGCATGCTCTTCACGCAGGCAAAGATCCAGGCGGGCGACCGGGTGCTCGTCCAGGGGGCGGGCGGCGGCGTCGCCTCGGCCGCCATCAAGCTGGCCGCGGCCGCGGGAGCGATCGTCTACGCCACCAGCCGCAGCGAGGAGAAGCGGGCACAGGCCGAGTCCTGGGGGGCGCGCAAGGCGGTGCCGAGCGGTGAGCGGCTGCCCGAGCGGGTGGACGTGGTCATCGAGACCGTCGGCGAGGCGACCTGGTCGCACTCGCTGAAGTCACTGCGCCCCGGCGGCACGGTCGTGATCGCGGGCGCCACCAGCGGCATGAACCCGCCCGCCGACCTGGGCCGTATCTTCTACCGCCAGCAGCGTGTCATCGGCTCGACCGGCTGCACCCGCAGCGAGCTGGTCTCGCTGCTCAGCCTGATGGACGCCACCGGTGTGCGTCCGGTGATCGACCGCACCCTGCCGCTGGCCGAGATCCACAAGGGCTTCCAGCTCATGATCGACGGACGGCTCACCGGCAAGCTCGTCATCCATCCGTCCGCCCCGGACTCGCTCGACGACGTGTCGCACGCGTCCTCCGTTCACCCGTCTCACCTGTCCCACTCGGATCAGTGAGGAGCACCGCCATGACCGCTGCCGCAGTGGGCCTGTCCCACTCCCCCCTCATCGGCAAGAACGACCCGGCCCCCGAGGTCCTCGCGGCTGTCGAGAACGCCGTCGACAACGCGCGCGCCTTCATCCGCGCCTTCGACCCTGAGCTCGTCGTCCTCTATGCCCCCGACCACTACAACGGCTTCTTCTACAAGGAGATGCCGCCGTTCTGCCTGGCCACCGAAGCGAACGCCGTCGGCGACTTCGGCTCGGCCGCCGGCCCCCTGTCGGTCGACACGAAGGCAGCCAACGCCATCGCCCGAGGGGTGCTCGACCGTGGCATCGACCTGACCGTGTCGGCCCGGATGACCGTGGACCACGGCTTCGTGCAGCCGCTCGAAGTGCTGTTCGACGGGATCGGCAACGTCCCGGTGGTGCCCGTCTTCATCAACGGTGTCGCCACGCCGCTCGGACCGATGAGCCGTATCCGCGCGCTGGGCACCGCGATCGGCGAGGCCGCAGCCGAACTGGACCGGCGGGTGCTGTTCCTGGGCTCCGGCGGCCTGTCCCACGACCCGCCCGTGCCCGTACTCGACGGTGCCCCTCCGCGCGTCGCCGACGCGCTGATCGAAGGGCATCCGCCCACGCCCGAGCAGCGGGCCAGGGGCGAGGAGCGCGTGGTCCAGGCCGGCCGCGACTACGCGGCGGGCTCGGCCAGGATGATCCCCATCAACCCGGTCTGGGACAACCAGGTCCTGGACACGCTGGAAAGCGGCCGTCTGCCGGAGGTGGACGACTGGGGCGTGGAGTGGATGGGCGCCGAGGGCGGCGGCTCGGCACACGAGGTACGCACCTGGATCGCGGCGTTCGCGTCACTGGCGGCGTCCGGCCCTTACCGGATGACCTCTCGCTTCTACGAGCCGATTCCCGAGTGGATCGCGGGCTTCGCCGTGGCGACGGCGGAACAGACGGCAGAGCAGAAGACGAACGGCTGACCTCGCGCGAACGGGAGCAGGCCATCGAACGGGCCGTGGACCGGTCGATGGCCTGCTCCCGTTCGCGCCCTCTTCGGCTCCGTTGATGTCGACGCCGAGACCTCACCTCCCCGCAGTGCGGCAGCAACTCCGCGTCGACGGGCCCGACTTCGGAGGGCTCGTGCGTTCCACTCGGCGACTTCGAACCGCGCGATGCGGCGATGCGCCTGTACGCCGACGGCGAGTGCCTCTCGGGCGGCGATGGCGCGGCATGCCTCGGACATCCCTGAACGCCCTGCCGCGGCCGGCGCGCACCGCGCGGGAGCTCGGCGGCCCGCTGCGCGTCGGCATCGCACTTGATCGGCTGGGCTCGGCCCCCGATTCGTTCTGATCGCTGCTCCGCTCCGCAGTCGCGGCCACCGAAACGCTTTGTTGGAACGTCCTGACAAACCTGTTGACATCCCCTGCGGGCGGCTCCATAGTACGTGCCACTAGAGCGCGCTAATAAAGCGCTCTAGTGACGGAAACAGGCGGTCCGCACCCATGACCACCTCACACAGCGCTCGCCGCACCAGGCACCCCGAAGCACCGCTCGCCCACGTCGCTCGTCCAGGCCGCCAGGCTGGGCGCGCGCCCTCGTCATGGTCGATGGCCTTCAAAGCCGGCCTCCGCCATGGCGCTCCGTATCGACCCACCCGCCCGCCGCTGACCCAGCGGGCTGCAGCCCGGCCGCAACATCCGAAGACCTGTCCTACCTGCTCCGACTTTGCCCCTACCTGTCACCCACTCCGACCAGCACAGCGAGGTTCAAGGGACATGCACAGACACCACCGAGCCGCCACCCTGACCGCCACCGCCCTCGTCGGCACCCTGCTTGCCGCCGGCTGCTCCAGCAGCTCTGGTGGGAAGAAGTCCGAAGAAGGCGGCACGGACGCCTCGGCGGGTAAGGCCAACACGCCCCGCATGACCGTGGCCATGGTCACCCACGCGGCCCCCGGCGACACCTTCTGGGACCTCATCCGCAAGGGTGCCCAGGCCGCCGCCGCCAAGGACAACATCAAGCTCGTCTACTCCAGCGACCCCAGCGCCGGCAATCAGGCCAACCTGGTGCAGAACGCCATCGACCAGAAGGTCGACGGCATCGCGCTCACCGCGGCCAAGCCGGACGCCATGAAGGGAGTGGTGGCCAAGGCCAAGGCAGCCGGCATCCCGGTCGTCGGCTTCAACTCCGGCCTGGACGACTGGAAGCAGCTCGGCATGCTCGAATACTTCGGCCAGGACGAGAACATCGCAGGCCAGGCCTTCGGCCAGCGGCTCAACAAGCTCGGGGCCAAGCACGCCCTCTGTGTCGTCCAGGAGCAGGGTCAGGTCGCACTCGAGGCCCGCTGCGCAGGCCTGAAGAAGGGCTTCGACGGCAAGACGGACACCCTCTACGTCAACGGCACCGACATGCCGTCCGTGAAGTCGACGATCACCGCCAAGCTCAGGCAGGACAGCTCCATCGACCAGGTGGTCACCCTCGGCGCGCCGTTCGCGCTCACCGCCGTCCAGTCGGTGTCCGACGCGGGCAGCAAGGCCAAGGTCGCGACCTTCGACCTCAACAAGGACCTGGTGAAGGCCGTCCAGGACGGCCAGGTCGAGTTCGCGGTCGACCAGCAGCCCTACCTTCAGGGCTACCTCGCCGTCGACGCCCTGTGGCTGTACAAGACCAACGGGAACTTCAGCGGCGGCGGCACGGCGCCCGTCCTCACCGGACCGGCCTTCGTCACCAAGGACAACGTCGACGACATCGCCAAGTTCGCCGCGAAGGGGACGCGCTGACCGCCTGGAACGGCGTCTCTGACCGTCAGGAAGGGCGTCGCTGACCGCCAGGTAACGGCGTCATCGACATCCGTGTGAGCGGCCGGCATCGCATCCGCGGTGCCGGCTTACTCACGCTCGCATCCGCGGTGCCGGCTCACATCGCTCACATCCGCGCTGCCGGCCTGCCCCTGTGGCCTCAGGCCGACGCCTCCGGCACCGGCCCGCTGGTCCCCCGTACCACCAGCTTCGGATCCAGCACCGCCTCCCGCGGCTCCAGCCCCTCGTTCTCCAGCCGCTCCACGGCGAACC
This sequence comes from Streptomyces sp. NPDC002896, assembly GCF_040295225.1. Taxonomy (NCBI): domain Bacteria; kingdom Bacillati; phylum Actinomycetota; class Actinomycetes; order Kitasatosporales; family Streptomycetaceae; genus Streptomyces; species Streptomyces sp. NPDC002896. The sequence goes on from NZ_JBEOVA010000004.1 coordinate 146,502, forward strand.
GCACCGCGTGCTCCGCCAAGAGGACCGCGTCCTGGCGGACGGTGGTCAGGCCGATCGGCATCAGGTGGGAGAGGTGGCTGTCGTCGTATCCGATGACGGACATGTCGCGCGGGACGTCGACGCCCGCCCGGGTCAGGGCCATCAGCAGGCCCCACGCACACCGGTCGTTGCCCGCGAGGACCGCCGTCGGCAGAGGGTGCCCCTGATCGCGCTCCGCCAGGAGCAGACGGCCCGTGTCGATGCCCGACTCCTCGGTGTGGTCGCCGGGGATCACCCGCATCTCGGCCTCAAGTCCGTGGCGGCGCATCGCGGCCCGGTAGGCGCGCCGCCGCTCGGCCGAGCCGGGGCCCCGGCCGCCGTCGATGTGCACGATCCGGCGGTGCCCGAGTTCGACGAGGTGCTCCATGGCCTGCCGTACGCCCTTGCCCTCGGCCGAGTGCACGAAGTCGACGTGGGCGTGGGGCACCCGGCGGCTGACCGAGACGGTGACCGTGCGGCGTCCGAGCTCGTCGAGGTAGCCGGGCTCAGCGTCCGGGCCCAGCAGGATCACCGCCTCGCAGCGATGGCTGAGCAGCGCCTCGACGGCCTTGCCCTCGCTGCGCCCCTGGGCGGCCGCGGAGAGCAGGACGTCGTAGCCGAGCCGTTCAGCCTCGGGGTAGATGCACGCGATGAGGTCCGTGTGGAAGGTCTGGTGCACGGTGAACATCACGCCCAGCGTGCGGCTGTGGCCGCGGGCCAGCAGCCGGGCCGCGCCGTCGGGACGGTAGCCGATCTCGTCGGCGACGCGCAGGACCCGCTCGCGGGTCCCCTTACTCGCCCCCGGCTGGCCGCGGAAGATGATCGAGACGAGTGCCCTGGACACGCCCGCCTTCGCAGCGACGTCCGCCATCGTGGGCCGCTGCCTGCCCGATGCATCCACCTGTGAACCACCCTTCGACGCGCCCACCTTACGGGCAGTCTCGAAATCTCCCGGCAACAAGCTATTGACATGACATTTGGACAGGACCATCGTACTCGCCTAGAGCGCTCTAGTAGAGCGCGCCAGTCAGGTGCTGAACCCCGCCCTCCCATCCAGGCCTCCTGAAGGGATCGACCATGACCGTACGCGTAGGTGTCATCGGCGCCGGAATGATCGGCCAGGATCACATACGCCGTCTCACCGACGTCATCACGGGGGCGCGGGTCACCGCCGTGACGGACATAGACGAGGCCCGCGCGTCCGAGGTGGCCGCCCGCGTCGACGCCACCGCGCTGCCGACCGGCACCGACCTGATCAACTCGCCCGAGGTGGACGCCGTCCTCGTCACCTCCTGGGGCCCCACCCACGCCGAGCACGTCCTCAATGCCATCGCGGCCGGTAAGCCGGTCTTCTGCGAGAAGCCCCTCGCCACCACCGCCGCGGACTGCCTGCGCATCGTCGAGGCCGAGCGCGCCCACGGCCGCCGTCTCGTCCAGGTCGGCTTCATGCGCCGCTTCGACGCCGGCTACCGCCAGATGAAGGAGGTCCTCACCTCCGGCTCCATCGGCACCCCGCTGATCGTGCACTGCGCCCACCGCAACCCCACCGTCCCGCACTCCTACACCTCCCAGATGGCCGCGCAGGACACGGCCGTGCACGAGATCGACGTACTGCGCTGGCTGCTCGACGACGAGATCGTCTCCGCCCAGGTGCTCACCCCGCGCGCCACCAGCAAGCGATTCGACCACCTCAAGGACCCGCAGATCATGCTCTTCGAGACCGCGAACGGCATCCGCATCGACCTCGAGGTCTTCGTCAACTGCCAGTACGGCTACGACATCCAGTGCGAGACCGTCGGCGAAGACGGCCTGATCCGACTGCCCGACCCCGCGGCCGTCGGCGTCCGCACCGCGGGGCGGCACGCCACCGCCGTCCTGCAGGACTGGAAGGGCCGCTTCGCAGACGCCTTCGACACCGAGTTCCGCGAGTGGATCGCCTCCGTCGAGGCCGGCGCCGAGCCCACCGGCCCGTCCGCCTGGGACGGCTACGCCGCCACCGTCATCACCGACGCCACCGTCCGCTCCCTGGACTCCGACGGCACCCTCGTCACCGTCGACATGAAACCCCGACCCGCCTTCTACGGAGGCACCGCGTGAAGATCGCCCTCGACCCGTACATGTTCCGCGCACTGCCCATCGACGACATGGTGCGCACCGTCGCCGAACTCGGCTACGACTACATCGAGTTGTCCCCCCGCGACGACTTCATGCCGTTCTTCCTCCACCCGCGCGCGGACGACGAGCGCATCACACAGCTGAAGAAGTCCCTGCGCACACACGGCGTCCAGCTGTCCTCCGTCCTGCCCCTCTACAAATGGTCCTCGCCCGACGAGACCGAGCGGCAGGCCGCCGTCCGCTACTGGAAGCGGATGATCCAGATCACCGCCGACCTCGAATGCCCCCTGATGAACTCGGAGTTCAACGGCCGCCCCGAGCGCGCCGCCGAGAGCGAGGCCGCCTTCTGGCGCTCGCTGGAGGAACTACTGCCCGTCTTCGAGCGGGAGAGCATCGCGCTCAACCTGGAGGCCCACCCCGACGACTTCTGCGAGGAGAACACCCCGGCCGTCGATCTCGTCCGCGCGATCAACAAGCCCTGGGTGAACTACCTCTACTGCGCCCCGCACACCTTCCACCTCTCCGGGGCCAATCCGACAGCCGATATCGCCGCGATGATGCGCTACGCCGGCGACAAGCTCCACCACGTGCACATCGCGGACTCCTTCAACCACAAGGGCTCCTCCGGTCTGCGTTACATCCTCAACCCGCCCGGCACCACCGCCCGTATCCACCAGCACCTGGACATCGGCCAGGGCGAGGTCAACTGGAACGCCTTCTTCGGCACACTGCGCGAGCTGAACTTCGACGGCATCGCCACCGCCTGCGTCTTCGCCTGGGAGGAACGAGCCCGCGAATCCTCGGCGTTCATGCTCGACCGCATCACCAAGGAGCTCACCGGGTAAGGCACCGTGACACTGCCCAGGCGAGTGTGTAACCGAATCCGTTGACGGCCCAGTGCAGCGCCGCGGGAGCCAGGAGGCTGCCGGTGCGGCGCCGCAGCTCGCACAGGACCACCCCGGCGGCGGCCGTGGTGGCGATGGCCGCCGCAACTGTCGGCGCCACACTCGCCGACCCGCTTCCCAGGGCGGACTGAACTGCGGTGTTGGAGCGGTTGAGTCCCTGGGAGGGCAGCAGATGCCAGAGCCCGAAGAGCAGTGACGACACCGTGGTGGCCCATGTGGTTCCGCGGCGACGCCGGATCATGGCCCACAGGACGCCCCGGAAGGCGGTTTCCTCCAGCAGGACGGTGCCCAGCGGCACACGTACCAGCACGCTCCACAGCAGTTGCTGCACCGATAGACCTGCGGCCCTGGCATCCCGGAAGGCCTCCCTGCCGGCCGGAACGGCCAGGACGAGGAGGAAGACGACGAGGACGGAACCGACCAGCACGGGCGCCCACCGCAGTCCCCGGCGCAGCCCCACCGCGCCGAGCCCCAGATCGGCCGGGGTGAGGCCGTCCCGGCGGGCGATGAGGAGCAGCACGGCAGTGGAGGTCACGCACGTGAGCACGTAGGCGCCCGGCGCGAGCCGGTTGTTGAGCAGGTTCGCGGCAACGAGCACGACGACGACAGACAGACACCGCATCCTGTTTCAAGGATGCTCCGTCACGGCCCCAGGCGGTCGGGCCGCGCAACCGGGGCAACAAGATCGTCGGCAACCTGCCGCTGCTGCCCTGAGCCGGGGGCCGTGTGTCGCGGATCCGTACGGCGCGGGTCCGAACGGCGCGAGTCCGTCCGGCGCGAGTCCGAACGGCGCAAGTCCGTCCGGCGCGGGTCCGTCCGGCGCGAGTCCGAACGGCGCAAGTCCGTCCGGCGCGGGTCCGTCCGGTGTTTGTCCAGCACCTCGGCCCCAAGTCTTGGTGGGCAAGCGCAAGATTGATATATGTCCGGATTCCGTATCCGATCTGGGTCTTTTCTGGACGCTCGGCTCTTGGACAGTTCCGCTCGCATCCGGCGCAAGGGCCCGCCCTCGGTACTGAGTGTCCGTAGCGTCGTCGGCCAGATGTTCCTGCTGCAGGTGGCGGTCGTGGTTCTGCTTGCCATCGGCGCCGTTGTGATGCTGGTGTTCTCGGCCCAGAGCGAGAGTACCCACGGTGCCAGCAATCGTTCACTCGCTGTCGCGCAGGGCTTCGCCAGCTCCCCGGGGCTCGCTGACATCCTGGTGTCCCCTGATCCCAGTGCGGTGCTGCAGCCCCGGGTCGAGGAGGCCAAGAAGGGCTCAGGCGTCGACTTCATGGGCGTGATGAACCGGGACGGCATCTACTACGCCCTTTCACCGGGTGGCCCCGGCACTCGCACCACTTCGGACATAGCTCCCTTGCTGGCCGGGCGGACACTGAGGGAGGAGGCTGTGGGCTCCCTCGGCCCGCAACTGCGTGCCTTCGTCCCCGTCAAGGAACCGGATGGCTCGGTGGTCGGCGCGGTGGGCGCCGGGGTCACGCTTGAGCACGTCAGCGACAGGGTCGCAGAGCAGCTGCCGGCCGTACTGGGCGCCGCCGCCGGCGCGGTGGCCCTCACCACGGGAGGAGCGGCGTTGCTCAGCCGACGGCTGCTGCGCCAGACCCACGGCCTCGGCCCGGCCGAGATCACGCGGATGTACGAGCACCACAATGCGGTCCTGCACTCGGTGCGGGAGGGGGTGGTGATCGTCGACGGCGACGGGCGGCTGCTGCTGGCCAACGACGAGGCGCGGCGGCTGCTCAACCTGCCCGACGCCGCGGAGGGACGCCCGGTCTCGGACCTCGGCCTGGACCCGCGGATGGCCGAATTGCTGACCTCCGAGCGGGGGGCGACCGACGCGGTGCACATGGCGGGCGACCGCCTGCTGGCGGTGAATGCACGCCCGACCGCGCCCTACGGTGGGCCTGCCGGGACTGCTGTGACTCTGCGGGACACCACCGAGCTGCGGGCCCTGGCGGGCACGGCGGAGATGGCCCGCGAGCGGCTGCAGCTGCTGTACGAGGCGGGGATGAGGATCGGCACCACGCTGGATGTGGTGCGCACGGCCGAGGAACTGGCTGAGGCGGTGGTCCCCCGGTTCGCCGACGTCGTCAGCGTCGAGTTGGCGGAGCCGGTGGTGAGTGGCGGGGAGCCGGGTGAGGAGAGCACCGAGATGCGGCGCATCGTCGTGCACGGGGCCCGGGACGCGTCCGCCTATTTCCCGGTGGGCGAGCTGATCCGGTGGCGTCCCGGCACCCCGATGGCGACGAGCCTGGAGCGCGGCCGGGCGGTGCTGGAGGCGGACTTGAGCACCGCGGACGGCTGGCGCGCCCAGGACCCCGAGCGAGCCCGGAGGGTCCTGGAGTTCGGCGTCCACTCGCTGATCACCATGCCGTTGCGGGCCCGCGGCGTGGTGCTGGGGCTGGCGCACTTCTGGCGCGCAGAGGCCTCCGAGGCCTTCGGGGAAGAGGATCTGTCCCTCGCCGAGGAGCTCGCCGCCCGGGCGGCGGTGGCCATCGACAACGCCCGCCGCTACACCCGCGAACACGCCATGGCCGTCGCCCTGCAGCGGAGCCTGCTCCCCCGCGACCTGCCCGAGCAGTCCGCCCTGGAGGTCGCGCACCGCTATCTGCCCGCGCAGGCCGGCGTCGGCGGGGACTGGTTCGACGTCATCCCGCTGCCCGGCACCCGCGTGGCCCTGGTGGTCGGCGACGTGGTCGGGCACGGAGTACACGCGGCGGCCACCATGGGCCGGCTGCGCACCGCCGTACACAACTTCTCCGCCCTGGACCTCTCCCCCGACGAGCTACTGGCCCACCTCGACGAGCTGGTCGCGGACATCGACACCGATGAGGACATCGACACCGACAAGGCCGTCGGCGAAAGCGAAGGCGTCACCGGCGCCACCTGCCTGTACGCGATCTACGACCCGGCCTCCGGGAGATGCACCATCGCCCGAGCCGGCCACCCGGGCCCCGCCCTGGTCCACCCCGACGGCTCTGTCATCTTCCCCGACACGCCCGTCTCACCACCCCTCGGCCTGGGTGGCAGCCTCCCGTTCGAAACCGCCACACTGCAGTTGCCGGAAGGGAGCCTGCTGGCCCTGTTCACCGACGGGCTGGTCGAGAACCGCCACCGCGACCTGGACACCGGCCTGGGCCTCCTGCGAGACGCCCTGTGCCACCCCAACCGCTCCCCGGAACAGACCTGCCAGGCGGTCTTCGACGCCCTGCTGCCCGAGCACCCCAGCGACGACATCGCCCTGCTCATCGCCCGCACACGGCTGCTCGACCCCGACCATGTCGCCGACTGGGACGTAACCTCCGACCCGGCGGTCGTCTCCCGCGTCCGCGCCGACGTCACCTGCCGGCTGGAGACCTGGGGCCTGGACCAGGTGGCCTTCACCACCGAGCTGATCACCAGCGAGCTGGTCACCAATGCCATCCGGTACGGCACCCAACCCATCCGGCTCCGCCTGCTGCACGACCGCAACCACCTGATCTGCGAGGTCGCCGACGGCTCCAGCACCTCCCCGCACCTGCGCCGGGCGGCCACCACCGACGAGGGCGGCCGCGGCCTGTTCCTGGTCGCCCAGTTCGCTCAGCGCTGGGGCACCCGCTACACCGCCCGAGGAAAGATCATCTGGACCGAACAGGCCCTCCACGACGGAGTCACAGAACCAGGCACCGACCTGGCCGACGTCCTCCTTGACCAATGGGACGAATGACCAACGGGACGCACGACCAACGGGACGAATGAAGACCCGTTGAGTAGACCGAGCGTGCGACGCCGCTCAGCCGAGGCACCGCTCCGTGCCGCGCTCGGCTTCCGGGAGGTGCTTCTCCGCCCAGGCGGCCAGTTCCTTCAAGGCCGGGTCGAGTGCCGCACCGGCCTCCGTCAAGCGGTACGAGACCCGCAGCGGCGGCCCCTCGTCCACCTCGCGTACGACAAGTCCTGCCGCGCCCAGCTCGGTCAGCCGGTCCGAGAGCATGCGCTCACTGATGCCCGGGATGGCGCGGCGCAGGTCAGCGAAGTGCACCGGGCGCTCCATCAGTACCGCCACGATCAGGCCGGTCCAGCGCTTTCCGAGCAGCGCGAAGACGCGCGTGATGCCGCCGTCGACCTGCTTGCAGGGCTCTGTTACCGGTTCCCTCATGACGTCAGTGTACTGTGACCACCTTCGCAGGTGAAAAAAAGTAAGTACCTGTGTTATCAATAGGTGCGAAAGGAAAGGCAGCCCGCCAGCGCCCTTCCGACCGCTCATTTCGCATACGGTTCTTTGGAGACCTCTCATGGCAACGCTGCTGCACCTGGACTCATCCCTCTGGCCCGAGGCCGCTTCCGCCTCCCGTTCCGTCACGGCCGCCTTCCGCAAGGCATGGGAGGAGCAGCACCCCGACGGCACCGTGATCTACCGGGACCTCGGCACCGACCCGGTACCGCACCTGGACGCCCTGACCGCGGCCGCCGGTTTCACCGACCCCGCCGACCGCACCCCGGAGCAGGCGGCGGCCTTCGCCGCGCGGCTCGAGCTGATAGAGGAGCTGGAGAACGCGGACGCCGTGCTCATCGGCGCCCCGATGTACAACTTCACGATCCCGTCCACGCTGAAGGCGTGGCTCGACCAGGTGGTGCTCATGGGCCGCACCGCGGGCGTCGAGGAGTCCCCGATCAAGGGCACCCCGGTGTACATCGTCGCCAGCCGCGGCGGTTCCTACGCCCCCGGCACCCCGCGCGAGGGCTACGAGTACGTACAGAACTTCCTGCAGGCGCTGTTCGCCGACATGCTGGGCATGAAGGTCGACTTCATCGTCCCCGAGCTCACCATGGCGCACTCCAACCCGGCCATGGCCGAGCTGATCCCGCTTGCCGACGCCTCCAAGGCGAAGGCCCACGAGGACGCCGTCACCAAGGGCAAGGCTGCCGCCCTTAACGCCGCCGCCTGACACCCATCGCTTCGCGCCTACGCTCACCCGGAGGCTCCGGCGGAGGTTCCGCCGGAGCCTCCGGGCGGCCCGGCATGACTGTGGGTCCGACGGGCTAGGCGGGTGAGCATTTTCCTGTCACGCCTGCGAGGTGCGCCGCCCGGCCGCCCGAGATGTGATGTTGCAACTCACACGAGGGCATCGAGGCGGCTCGACAGGAACCCCGCCATCGCGCGAACACCGACCCCGATCGCGCGCTCGTCCGCCCCGAAGTCCGGGGAGTGCGGGAGCCCATGGATGCCCGCTTCCGGGTTGGCGACGCCGAGGTAGAACATCGCTCCGGGCACCTGCTGCAGGAAGTCCGCGAAGTCATCGCCGTTGAACGGATACGCCGCGTGCAGCGTCATGACCGCGTCCGCGCCCAGGGCGCCTCGCAGGTACGTGGCTGCCGTCGCGTTCAGCTCCGGTGAGCACACCATGGCGGGAAATGGCTGCTCGGTGAACTCCACCCGCGCGCCGGGGAGCGCACCCACCGAGCGCCGCACCTCGTCACGGATCTCCGCGTACCGACTGTCGGGCCAGGCCCGCAGCCAGGCGTGCACGCGCGCGCCATCATCGCCCGAGCTCACGTGGGACAGGGCGAAGACGAAGCGCGCCAGCGGGCCATCAGGGATCTGCATGTCGTCCATGAGCCGCTGGACCTGTTCGGGCGCATGCGGGCGCCCGACGGTCGACAACCCGTCGATCATGGCGGCGAACCGCTTCGCGTCGTCGGCGGCGTCCGACCCCGCCAGCTCGATCCGGAAGCCGTCCTGCCCCGCCTGACCGGGCCCGACCGCGAGCATGCCGACCGGAAGAGGGGCGCAGTGCAGCGCGTAGATCTCCCGCGGCGCAGTCCGCTCCAGGACCCCGTCCTCGATCATCGCCCGGGCGCCCTCACAGGTCTCCTCGGCCGGCTGGAAGACGAAGACGACCCGGCCGTTCAGCTGCTCCCGCAGCCGCGCAAGGACCAGGGCGGTACCCACCCCGATCGCCGTATGCAGATCGTGCCCGCACAGGTGAGCCGCACCCGGAACCTGTGAGGAAAAGGCACAGTCGAACAGTTCGTCGTCGTCAACCGCGTCCATGTCGGCCCGGTAGGCGACGGTCGGACCATCACCCGCACCGTCAACCACCGCCACCACACCATGGCCGCCCACGCCGGTTACGACGGCCAGACCCGCGGCACGAAGCCGCTCGGCGACCAGTGCCGAAGTGCGCCGCTCCTCCCCGGCAAGCTCAGGATGCCGGTGGATGTCGCGGCGCATCCCGATCAGTTCGTCGTCGATCGAGGCCGCAACCTCGTCGATCGTCGCGTGGTCCAGCGCGGAGGACATGCGCCGGACGCTACAGGAACCGACCTCCAACTCGGGCTTGAAGTTGAAAGGAACTCAATCTCCGCTGCTGGTCAGGTGTCAGGGCCCAACCCAGCGCATAACCCCAGCACTTGAAGCTCTCTAGGACGGGACCCTGGAGCCACCAGACCAACTCAAGGGCCGCTGCCGGAACCCGAACTGCAGCCGGGTGGATTCGGCGTGGTAGAGGACCTGCTGCAGCGTCCACCGACACCCCCATGCTGCTTGGGGCGCCGAACCCGCCAGCGGTCGGCAACGACAGGGCAGCGTTCACGGCGCTCGCCGCGACCTGCCCGCACATCCGGGCCGGTGGCCTGGGATCAGCCACTCCCCGCCTGGAGAGAGACCTGTAGCAGCCGCCGTTCAGCGGTCGCGGTTCCACCAAGCGACGCCGTCGAGCTTCAGGAGCCTCTTCTCGAAGGCGACGGCATCCTCGGGGCCGGCTGTGACGGCCAGCTGGCGTGAAGGTCGGCCCAGCCAGCGCGAACTTTCCGCACCCGGTCGCCTGCGTCGGCCGACTGCTTTCGACCTCCGCAAGCCGCTCACGCAACCAGTTTCGGTCGGCCGGCGCCCGGCCCAAGACCGCCTCGCCGAGAAGCAGGTGCCCAGTTCGACTACCTCGCCAGGGTCTCGATCCCGCCGGAACTCAGTTGGGAGCGGCAACGAGTGCATGCTCTGCAGCAGGGCCCTCGGAGCTGCGAGGTGTCTGAGTGCGGTAGGAATGGCCGAGTTCGGGGCCGAGTCCGAAGTAGTGGCGGAAGTTGTAGATAAGGGGACTCCAGGCGGCGGGGTCGATTTGGTCGGTGCCGGGAACGACGATGCGAGAGTCGGCGTGGACCTTGTGTACGACGGCCTCGATGATGACGAACTCCCCGGAGGCGTCCGGCCGCACCCGCTCGGCGTGGGCCTCAAGCTGGATGGGGCATTCGGCGACGCGAGGCGGCCGGACCAGGTGGGACGGTTCGCCGGTCAGGCCGGCTGCGGCGAACTTGTCCGGCTCGAAGCGGCATCCCTTGGCCTTGGTCGCGGGCACTGGATTACGGCCGGTCAGTGGCGCCAGCCGCTCTACCGCCGGCCACTGGGCGGGGGCCGGCAGGTTGATCACCAGGTCGGGTCGGCTGCCGAGGTTGTGCGCGGTCTGTCCGTCGCGGCCCAGTCCGATCACGACGGTCTGTCCGAGTGCCCATGCGGAGGATATCGGGGCGAGATTGAAGGAGCCGTCCTGATTCTCCGTCGACAGGAGGACCACGGGCGTCCCGAAGTACAGGATGCTCGGCTCGATCTCCAGGTGGGGGACGAGGGTCTCTGCGGGCGAGGCGCTGGAAGGTGCGGTGTTCACGGTGGGGAGCCTAAGATCCGGTCGTTTCGGCAGAGGCCGAAGTGTTCCGGGAGACGTCCTGCCTGCCTGACCCGCTCGGCGCTGTATTCCCGCTCTCGCCGTAAGCCGTCAGCATCAGTCGCGGACGGACAGACGAGGGATCACCGTCTTGACCAAACACCCGTGGCGGGAAAAAAAACACTCTTCGATCCGGAACAGGCGGCCCGGTCGGCATCGGCGAAGCCGCCTATGAAGCCGGCACGTCGCCCTGCCTCAGCAAAGGCAGCACGTGGTCGTCGGGCGCAGCCTGTTTGCTCACCACCAGGAGGCGCCCGTTCGTCGCCGAGGTCCACCTCCGTGGAATCGAGGGCCGGGGGCGGCGCCCCCGGCCCAGCCGGTGGCGCTACGGCAGTGTCTTCTCGTAGGTCTTGTCCTGGTCGGAGTCGTAGACCAGCTTGCCCTCGGCGTCGTACCCCTTGATGTGCGGGGCCGCGGTGACCTGCTGGTTCAGGATGCCGGAGGCGACGAACCAGCCGTGGTCCAGGGCGGCCTGGCTGGTGGCCTTGCCGTAGGAGACGGTCACCCGGGCCACCGACGGATCTACCCTGCCGATGACGCCCCAGCGGAACGGGAGTTTCCAGTTGCCGCGGTCGAGGACCGACTGCTGGTAGAGCTTGCCTCCGTTGATGTCGGCCCTCACAGGACCGGCGTCCGGTGGATCGTCGGTGCCTGCGCTGATGTTGCGGCCCTGGGCCTTGTCGTCCTTGATGTTGCAGATCAGCCGGATCTGCTGCGGCTGCTCCTTCACCGCGACAACGTACATGCCGTCATCGGGCGTGTTGGAGTCGCCGGTGCTGTTCATCGCGAGGATGATCCGGTAGTCGTCTGCCGCGCCCAGGTCGGTGTCGAACACTCCGGCCGAGCCGGGTGTGTGCGACTTGTCGAAGGCGAGGCACTTCTCCAGCCCGTCGGCGGCCTCCTCGAAAGTGATCCCGTCGAGCAGCTGGCCCTCCGTGGCCGGCCGCGCGGGCCCCGCAGGCGACGCGGACGGTGTCGGTGTCGGTGTTGGCGTCGCCGGCGTCTGCTGCGTGGCGCTGACCGACGGTGTCGGCGCCGCCGTTTCCCCGCTCGTACCCGCGCCGGTCAGCGCGTACGCCCCCACGGGTACCGCCGCCAGCGTCACCAGGGCCGCCCCGGCCGCCGCCACCCGGCGCCGCCGCTCGACCGTGCCCCGGCGGCGGATCGCCGGATACGGCGCCGGCTTCGGCCGGATCGTGTACGCGTCCTCGGCGAGCAGCCCGCGCAGCTGCTCCTCGAAGTCCTCGCCGCTTCCCGCGCCTTGCTGCTTCTGCTCCTCGTTCACCTGCTGCCTCCCTGCCTGGACGAGGCCCGGCTGCGGTCAGGTCCGTCCATGCCCTGCGCGAGCCCCGGATACGTACGCAACTTCGCCAGTCCCTTGGACGCCTGGCTCTTGACCGTGCCGGGGGAGCAGCCGAGTACCTCGGCGACCTCCGCCTCGGACAGGTCCTCCCAGTAGCGCATGACGACCACCGCCCGTTGTCTGGGCGGCAGTTGGGCCAGCGCCGCGAGCAGGGCGCTGCGCTCGTCCGCCCGCGAGACGGCCTCGTCGCGCCCCGCCACCTCCGGCGGCGCCGCGGTCAGCGCCTCCGTCACGCGCCTCTTGCGGAACCGATCGCTGTTGCAGCTGACCAGCATCCGGCGGACATACGCCTCCGGGCTGCTGCTGCGCGAGACGCGCCGCCATGAGCGGTACGCCTTTGCCAGCGCCGTCTGCGTGAGGTCCTCGGCGTGGTGCACGTCGCCCGTGAGCAGATACGCGGTCCGCACGAGATGGGACCATCGCGCTCTGACGAATTCCTGGAACTGGGCCTCTTGTTCGGCCTTCATCAAGCACCCTCCTCGCCCTCCAGACCACCGTTTCGGCGGATTCGGTTGCCTGCCCGGGATCACGGACCGAGGTGCCCCGCCGCACCCCTCGCCCTTGCGGCGCCGACCCTGCCGTACAGCGTCCGCCTCCTTGGCTGGCGGCCCCCTCACCCGCGCCACCCGTCACCCGTTCAGCCGCATAAGGCAGGTGGCCCTCGGTGATATGGCACCAGAGTGTTGAGCACGCACTCAGGTACCTGCGCGGAGCGGCGAGACCGCCGACTGTGCAGGTGGCGAAGGAGTCCATACCATGGCCGAGCGTGCCGCCGACATCGTGAGCCCGATCACGGATGGTGTCCTGCCTCTGAAGACCACGCCCGAGGACGCACGTGCCGCCGGGCAGGTCGGCTACGACAAGCCCACGCCGCAGAACGCGGTGCTGCTGCTGATCGACCATCAGATCGGGCTGATCAACAGCACCAGGGACTACTCCTCGCTGGCGGAGTTCCGGGCGAACGCGGTCGGACTCGCGAAGATCGCCAAGGCGCTGGAGATCCCGGTGATGCTCAGCACATCCAATGCGCAGTGGCAGAACGGCGACACCATTCCCGAGATCAAGAACCTCTTCCCTGAGGTGCCGATCCACCGTCGCACCGGCATCATCAACTGCTACGAGGATCCGACCTTCCGCTCAGCCTTCGAGGCCCTGCTGTCCGGCACCGGGCGCACGCACATCCTCATTGCCGGCGTCACCATCGGCACCTGCACCACAATGCCGACGCTGGCCATGCTCAACGACGGCTACCGGGTGTTCCCCGTGGTCGACGCCTGCGGCGCCTGGAACCACTACGAGGCCGACGCCGCCATGTCCAGGATGGCCCGCGCCGGTGCCGAGCTGGTCACCACCTACGCACTGGCCTGCGAACTCCAGGCGGACTGGAAGCTGCCGAGCGGTGGCCCGCTGTTCACACCGTTCAACGAGGACCTGCCCGAGTACGGCTATGTGATCCAGAACTTCTGGAACAACGCAGGCGGCCATACCGTCCCCGACCCCTTTGGCCAGGTCAAGTAAGCACACCATGGCTGAGCAGATCCCCGTCATCGGACGCAGCTTCCTGTACGACTTCGGCGAGAGCGCCAAGTACAAGCTGCACTTCCTCGCCGAAGACAAGCTCGATGTCACCGTCGTTGCCGATACCTCCTACGCTTCCGGCACGGTCAACCGATTCGACATCGCCCGCACCGAACTGCGTTCCAATCTGTGGATGGTCACCTGGACGGAGCCCGCCACCGGCAATACCGTCACCCACGTCCAGGACTACGAGAACGGGATCGCCTACACCAATATCACCGACCTTGCGTCCCGGGGCTTCTGGAACCTCAAGGGCCACATCACCCCCGTCGAAGAGCCCTGACCCGCCGGCCAAGCCTGCGGGAGAGCGGCATGGCGTCCGTCCCGGTACGGCTCAGTGATCAGTGATCCGTCGGCTCCGCCGGTGCGAACAGGCGCAGCACGTCCGACCTCTGGGCCACGAACACGGGAATGTGCTCGATCGGCGCCTCGGCGGTGACGGTACGGCCCCCTGCGTACTCGCGGCCGGTCCAGGCGTCCGTCCAGGTCAGGCCCTCGGGAAGGTAGACCTGTCGCTCGGTCGCGCCGGCGGTGGTGACGGGTGCGACGAGGATGTCGGGGCCGAACAGGAACTGGTCATCGACGGTCCAGGCGGTCTCGTCGTCCGGGAAGTCGACGAAGAGCGGCCGCATCGGCGGAGTGCCGTGCGCGGACGCCGTGCGCATCTGGTCGTGGATGTAGGGCCGCAGCCGCTCCCGAAGGTGGAGGTGGGCGGCGAGGATCTCGTACGCCTGCTCGCCGTACGACCACACCTCGTTGGGGCCACCGGTCTGTGCGTGGCCCCACGGCATGCGCGGTTCGCGGTCGCCGTGCAGCCGGAAGAGCGGGCAGAAGGCGCCGTACTGGAACCAGCGGATCATCAGCTCCCGGTAGCCGGGGTCGTCCGGGTCGCCGCCTTGGAAGCCGCCGATGTCGGTGGTCCACCAGGGGATGCCCGCGATGGCGATGGACAGTCCGGCCCGCACCTGCCGGGACAGGGAGTCCCAGGTCGCGGGGATGTCCCCGGACCAGACCGCGGCCCCGTACTTCTGCGAGCCGGCCCACGCGGAGCGGGACAGCAGCACCGTGCCCGGCTGCCCGGCGGCGGCCATGCCGTCCGCGAAGATACGGGCGTTGTCACGGGGGAAGACGTTCGTGGCCTGCGCCCCCGGACCGGCGTACAGCGTGAGGTTGGCCGGGTGGGCGGGGACGAGTTCGGGCTCGCAGGCGTCGAGCCAGAACACCCGGATGCCCAGCTCGAGGTAGTTGCGGCGGACCAGATCCCACACGAACGAGCGGGTGTCAGGGTTGGTCGGGTCGTAGACGGCGACGGGCATCTGCGTGGCCATGCCCTTGTCCTGTACGAGGTGGTGGAACTCGGCGCCCTGGTCGGAGCCGAGGAGCAGGCCCCGGTCCCGGAAGGCGCCGTAGTTCTCCGACAGCGGTGAGACGGTGGGCCAGATCGAGACCATCAGCTCCACACCGAGGTCGGCCAGTTCGTCGACCATGGCCTTCGGGTCGGGCCACTCCGCCTCGTCGAAGCGGTAGTCGCCCATGGCCGACCAGTGGAAGTAGTCGGTGACGATCACGGACATCGGCAGGCCCCGGCGCTTGTGCTCGCGGGCGACGGCCATGAGTTCGTCCTGTGTGCGGTAGCGCAGCTTGCACTGCCAGAAGCCGCTGGCCCACTCCGGCAGTTCCGGGGCGTGCCCGGTGACGTCGGCGTACCGGGCCAGGATCTCCTTCGGGGTACGGGCGGCGGTGATCCAGTAGTCGATCTCGCGGGTCTGGTCGGCCGTCCAGGAGGTGCCGTTATCGGCGAACTCCACGGAGCCCAGAGCCGGCACGTTCCACAGGAAGCCGTAGCCACGGCTGGACAGCACGAACGGGATGCTGACCTCGCAGTTGCGCTGTACGAGGCCCAGGCGCAGGCCCTTGTGGTCGAGCCGGCCGTGGGTGTGCTGGCCGAGACCGTACAGCCGCTCGCCCGGGTACGCGGCGAAGCACTGCTCGGCCTGGTAGACGCCCGAGCGGTTGCCCTGCCAGGAGCGGGCGCCGTGTGCCCATGGCGGGGCGGCCTCGGCGAGCAGTTCCTCGCCGGTGCTGGTGCGCGTGAAGCTCAGCCGGAACCCGTCCCAGTGGTACACGGCCGAGACGGTGAGTTCTCCGTTGACGAGCACACCGGAGGACTCATCGGCGCTCACGGACACCGGGGCAGCGTCGGCCGATGGCGGGGTGTCGTCCAGGGCCCCGATGCTGTCGGCGGGGATGCGGTACCGGGCGGCTCGCACCCGGGCGCTGTCGGCGCCCCACGGTTCGACACGGATGACTTCGTGCCCGTGTTGGACCTCGAGAGCGCTTTCAACGACGCGGAATACAGGCATGGGTTGTTGCTCCTCGATGTGGCGCTGCTGGGCGGGGTGCCCAGGTGGTTACTTCATCGGCCGGGGTGTGCGGCGGGTACGGCGTGCCGGAGTTCGTGGGCTTCGGCGAGGAGGAGGTAGCTGCTCGCCGTCCAGGTGTAGGCGCGGTCGCGCAGACCCTTGCCCGTGAGGGCGTCGAAGTTCTCCGCGAATCCGTGGCTTTCGCACAGCGCCCGGAAGCGAGCGCTGATCTCGTCCGCGAGGCGGTGGTGGCCGCTGCGGCGCAGGCCGTCCTCGATGAGGACGGTGGCGGGCGCCCAGATCGGCCCGCGCCAGTAGCCGTCGGGGCGGTAGTGGGGTGAGGCGGGCAGTTCGGTGGCCAGTCCGTGCGGGGTCAGGTGGGCCTCGATACGGGCGGCCAGCGCGGCGGCGACGCTCACGGGCAGGTGCTCGCCCAGCACCACCGGCATCAGGTCCAGCAGGCTGGAGCTGCTCCACGTCTCCGCGCTGTCGACTCCACGGGCCACGAACCGCTCCCCCGTCCACAGCTCGTCGAGCATCGCGGCCTGGGTCGCCTCGGCGGTACGGGTCCACCGGTGGGCCTCCTCAGGAAGGCCCAGATCGGTTGCCAGGTCGGCGAGTTCGCGGAGCTGGAGGGCGAGGAACGCGGCCAGGTCGGCGGTGACGACCATGCGCTCGGGGTCGAAGGTCGTGGCGTTGTCCCAGCCGCTGTCGTTGCCGTGCTGGTAGTGGGGCAGGGCGGCACCCGGTGCGCGGCGCGCGGTGAGCCAAAAGTCCGTCCAGCGTCGCAACCTGCGGTAGGTCTCGGTGAGTTCCATCCGGTCGAGGGGTTCGGAGAGCCGTCGGCGCAGGTGGGCCAGGGTCCAGCCGTGGATGGGTGGCTTGACGAAGTTGTGGAGGACCTCCGAGTGGGTCACCGAGTCGGGCAGGGCCCCGCTCTCGTCCTGGTGGTCGAACGGCAGCGAGAACTGGTCCCAGGCCAGCGTGGGTGCTCCGGGTGCGAGGGCGAGGGCGTTGAAGCAGTGGTCCCAGCTCCAGACCTTGTCCATCCAGTGCTTGGACATCAGCACCGCGGGCCGGGTGACGAGGGCTGTCGGGCGGACCGTCGCCGACCACAGGACGTACGCGGCGAGTTCGGCGGCCGGGGTGCCCGACGAGCGCCAGGCGGCCACCGCGTCGGCGAAGGCGCTGAAGGCGCGCTCCGCGGCTGCCACGATCTGGCCGAACGTCGCAAACGTGCCCGAGGAGGTGTAGGGCCGACGTGCACTGTTCAGCTCCTCGACCGCCGCTTCCCAGACTCCGCCGGCGTCCGCGGTGACCGTGAGACCGCGTTCGCCACTGCCCAGCGCCTGGCTGCCGGACACCTCGGCGACGGCACCGGACAGCACGGTGATCCGGTGACGGCGCCCGGTCTCGTACGAGGTGAACACGTACGCGCCGTCCACCGGGTCGCGGTAGAAGTAGGTGCCCGTGAAGGGGGTCAGGGCCTCCGCCGCCGCGGTGATGCGCAGCCCCAGCCCCTCACCTCGCAGGCGTACGGTGTCCGGCGATTCGTAGGCGCAACCAATGCGCCCGCCTCGGTGGATCCAGCTGAGCAGGCTCGGCGTCGCCTCGACACGGGTCTCGGCCCGGTCGCCCGTCGCCGCGTCGAGGGGCACGAAGCGCAGGACGGCATGCATGCCGTTCTGATGGGAGACCAGGTGGAGGTCATCGGCGTACGTCTTCTCCGCCACCACGGGTGAGATGTCGAACCAGGAGCCGTGGGTGCTGAACGGGATGTCGTGGACGGAGAAGGCCGGGCCGGGTCGGGCGGCGGTCATCAGTGGTTACTCGTTTCTTCAACGGTGATGGTCGACTCTTCAGCGGTGGTGGCCTCGGCAGTCTGCCGGGACGCGGCCCGGCGGGAGGAGACCTGCCAGGACGTGGCCTGGTGGGAGGAGGTCAGTCCTTGACGGCTCCGGCGGTCACGCCGGCGGCGACGTAACGCTGGGCGAGGACGAGGATCACCGTGGCGGGCAGCGAGGCCACGACGGCCGTGGCCATGATGGCGTTCCACTCCTGGTTGTTGTTGCCGATGTACTGGTAGATGCCGAGGGTGATCGGCTCGTGGGCGCCGCCGTTCGCGAGGGTGCTGGCGAAGACGAAGTCGGACCACGACCACAGGAACGCGAACAACGACACCGTGACGACGGCGTTGCGGCTCATGGGCAGGACGACGGACCAGAAGGTGCGCAGGGCCCCGGCTCCGTCCGTCCTCGCCGCCTGGAGCAGCTCACCGGGGATTCCGGACATGAACGCGGTGAAGATGAGCACCCCGAAGGGGACGGCCAGCGTGGAGTCCGCGACGATGAGGCCGGGAACCGACTGGAGCAGACCGAGGCTCAGGTAGATGGCGTAGAAGCCCATCGCCATGATGATGCCGGGGATCATCTGCGCGACGAGGAAGAGGAAGCTGAGCACGCCGCCGCCGCGTGGCCGCAGTTTGGCCAGTGCGTAGCCGGCGGGCGCGCTCAGCGCCACCGTCAGCACGACCGTGCCCAGACCGATGACCAGGCTCGTGGCGAGGTAGGGCAGCTGCTGGTCGAGGACGGCGCGGTAGCCGTCCAGCGTGCCGTGCACGGGGAACCAGTCGGGCGGCGTCTTGCGCATGTCCTGGTCGCGGGTGAAGGACACGTTGAGCATCCAGTAGACCGGGAAGAGCATGATCGCGGTGAGCAGGAGGCCCGTGGCGGTCTTCCACCAGGTGGTCCGTCCGCGGTGCGGCCGGGGTCGCGGTCGTGGTGTGGTCACGGTGGTCATGAGGCGTACTGCTTTCGCTGGACCTTCAGGTACACCAGGCCGAAGACCAGGGCGGCGACGACGAGCAGGTTCCCGACGGCCGCACCGGGGCCGAAGGCGGGGAGCAGGTTGCCGAAGCCGAGCCGGTAGGACCAGGTGGCGAAGGTGGTGGACGAGTCCGCCGGGCCGCCCTTGGTGATGATCCAGATGATGTCGAAGACCTTGAGCGTGTAGACCAGGCCCAGCAGGAGGGTGATGGCGGACACCGGGCGCAGCAACGGAAGGGTGATGTGCCGGAAGCGCTGCCAGGCGCCCGCGCCGTCGAGGGCGGCCGCCTCGTACAGGCTGCGGGGGATCGCCTGGAGGCCGCTGTAGAGCACGACCAGGTTGAACGGGACGCCGATCCAGATGTTGGCGATGATCACCGAGGTCAGCGACCACGATGGTGAGGTCAGCCAGTTCACCGGTCCGATGCCGACGGCGTGCAGGGCCGCGTTGACGACGCCCGAGTCGCTGTTGAGCATCCACGACCAGGTGGAGGCCGAGACGATGAGCGGCAGCAGCCAGGGCACCAGGAACAGGGCGCGCAGGGTCGCGGAGAGCCGGAAGTGCTGGCTGAAGAAGACCGCGAGGGCCAGGCCGATGGCGTACTGGAAGACCAGGGACACGGCGGTGAACACCACCGTGTGGGTGAGCGCCGGGCCGAAGGTCGGGTCGTCGAAGACGGTCCGGTAGTTCGCGAGGCCCGTGAACGGCGCGTCGCCCTGGACGAAGGAGCGGACCGTGTAGTGACGCAGGCTCAGGTCGAGGTTGCGGTAGAGCGGATAGGCGTAGAAGAGGGCGAGGTAGAGGGTCACCGGGGCGAGGAAGCCCCAGGCGGCCCACTGCTGGGAGGTGGGACGGCGCCGGATCGCGATACGTGCCGGTGGCGGAGCGGCGGTGGCTGTTCCGTTCCGGACGCGCGCCGGCCGCCGGTCCGGCAGGTGTGTAGTGCGGTTCATCAAGAGGCCTCGGAAGTCCGGTTACTTGAGGGCGTCCTGCGCCGCGGTGAGCGCGTCCTTCGGTGACTGCGACCCGCTGAGGGCGACCTGGACCGCCTTCCACAACTGCTCTGAGATCTTGGGGTACTTGGCGCCGAGGTCGTCACTGGTGCGGCCCTTGGCCGCCTTGACCGCCTCGACCCAGGGCTTCAGCTTGGCGTCGGCCGCCACCTGCTTGTCCTGCACCTCGCTGGTGGGGGCCACGTAGGACAGGGTGGTGTCGGTGTCGGAGAGGTTCTCGGTGCTGGTCAGGCAGGACACCAGCTTCCGCGAGGTGGCGTAGCGGCCGGTGTCGCCCTGGACCGGGACGGTGACGAACTCGCCGCCGGTCGGGGCCGCTGCGGTCCCTCCGTCGGCGCCGGGGATGGGGAGGACGCCGTAGTCGAAACCGGCCTTCTCGGCGTTGGCGAGCTGCCAGGTGCCGTTCTCGGCGAACGCGTAGTCGCCGCTGGCGAACTCCTGCCAGCTGGTGGTCTGGGTGCTGTTGATCACCGAGTTGGGGGCGTAGCCCTTCTTCAGCCAGTCGGTCCACAGGGACAGGGCCGAGACGCCCTGGGAGGAGTCGAGTTCGGTCAGCTGCGCGCCCGACCCCCAGAACCACGGCAGGAACTGGAAGCTGCCCTCCTCCGTGCCGATCGCGGAGAAGGTGATGCCCTTCTTGCCCGCCTTCTTGACCTTCGCCAGGGCCGCCGTCAGCGACTTCCAGTCCTTGACCGAGGCGATGTCCACGCCCGCGGCCTTGAGGACGTCCTTGTTGTAGTACAGGGCGAGGGTGTTGGCGCCGATGGGGGTTCCGTAGGTCTTGCCGCCCGCCTGACCGGCCGCGAGCAGGTTGGGGTCCACCTTCGAGGTGTCCACCTTGTTCTCGTCGGTCGTGGTGAGCACCCCTGCGTCGGCGAGGGTCGACACCACCGGGTTGTCGAGGATGAGTACGTCAGGGGAGTTGTCCTGCTGCGCGGCCAGCAACGCCTTGTTCGTCAGGTCGCTGGTGTCGAAGGCCGTCCGCTTGATCTTGACTCCGGCCTTGCTGCCGCAGCTGTCCAGCAGCTTCGCCCAGGCCGAGTCCTTGGCGAACTGGGGGTACGGGTCCCAGATGGTGTAACTGCCGCTGTCCGCGGCCTTGTCTGAAGTGGTGCCTCCGCCGGAGGAGCATGCGGTGGTGCCGGTGGTGAGGGCGACGACGGTCAGGGCTACGGCGGTGAGACGGCGCCTGGTGGATCTGTCCATGGGGCGTTCCTCTGGGTTTTTGGCATGGGTGTGCCGAGGAGGGGCTTCGGGGGTGCTTGTCCGGCCGAAATGGGGTCGTCGTACGGGCCATTGACCGGTGAAGGAGCGACGAGTGAACGGGTGAAGCCGGGTGTGCAGGCAGTGCAGGTAAGAGGGGCGTGGGTGTGCGATCAGAGGTTGGGGTCGGAGCCGGAGTCCCGATGCTCGTCGGCGGGCGACGCGGCAGCGGCGGGTCCCGTGCTGGCACGGAGTGAGATCGGCGGGGCTAGCAGGTGGTGGCGGGGCGGCGCGTCGGGGTGGTCGAGGCGCTCGACGAGCAGTTCGACGGCCAGACGCCCCAGCTGCGCCGCCGGCACGTCGGCCGCCGTGAGCTGCGGAGTCACCGTCTCTGCCCAACGGGTGGCCACGACGCCGGTGACGGAGAAGTCGCGTGGCACATGGCGGCCCGCCTTGGCCAGGCCCCGGTAGATGCCGCCCAGCGCGGCCTCGTTCAGCGTGACGAGGGCCGTGGTGGCGGGATCGTCGTGCAGTATCCGCTCCAGGCAGGCCTGACCCGACGAGGCGTCGTCCCCACAGCAGTACGTGCGGACGGTGAGCCCGCGCTCCGCCGCGGCCTTGGTGAAACCGTCGAGCCCCCGGTGCGCGGACTCGTATCCGCCGCGCAGGAGCCGCTCGGGGCGGTTCACCAAGGCGATCCTGCGGTGGCCCAGGTCCGCGAGGTGGTGGACACAGGCCGCTGCCAGGGCGGTGTGGTCCAGGCCGACCCACCAGTCGCCGTCCGGCTGCGCGGTGCGGCCGATGCAGACGGCTGGGAAATTCTCGGCGGTGAGGTGGTCGACCCGGTCGTCCTGGAGCCTGATCTCCATCAGGATCGCGCCGTCGACGCGTCGCTCGCCCAGCAGCCGCTGGAACGAGCGGTCGCGGTCCACACCGCTCGGGGAGAGCAGCACGTCGTAGTCGTAGGCCGCCGCGCCCTCCACGACGCTGCCGATGAAGTCGAGCTGCATTCCGGTGTAGTGGTCGCCGGCCGGCGGGAACACCAGACCGATGGTGCTGGTCCGGCCGTTGGCCAGGGCGCGTGCGCTCGCGTTGGGCCGGTAGCCCAGCTCGTCGATGACCCGCTGGATCTTCTCGCGGGTGTCGTCCGACACCGGGCGCTTGCCGCTCAGGGCGTACGACACGGTGCTCCGCGAGACGCCGGCCCGCTTGGCGATCTCACCGATATTCACGGGACTCCTCACCGAAGTTCACGGGACTCCTTTGTCGAACCGGTTCGCTTCTTCCGACAGGTGGATTTACCGGTCGGGCGCTGAGGGATCGGAGGGGTGGCGGCCCGGTTATCGAACCGGTTCGCGTGAAGGGAAGTTAGGAGCCGACCGTGCGCAGTGTCAATGCCTGGGAGACATCAAGTCGGAACTATTGTCGAACCGGTTCGCCGATGCTAGTTTCCCGGCGAACCGGTTCGACAAATGCGCCGGAACCAGGCCCATCGTTGAGGAATTCCCCCACGAGCGTGGACGGCCGGCGTAGCGGCCGGCCACGAGCGGGGCCACGCCGGCCGCGCCTACATCCGCGACGCCCTGCTCGGCGACCCGGACGGCAGCAACGCCGGCCAGTGCTCGGCCTACGCGGCCGAGCAGATCGACGTCATCCTCGCCCGCGCAGCCACAGGTGCCGGGGGCCCCGGAGCGTGGCGCTGGTCCGGTACGGGGGCGGGTCCTCGGTCAGTCGAGGGCTGTCGAGGCGGCGGATCAGCGCGGCCAGCGCGATCTGCGCCTCCACCCGCGCGAGCGCGGCGCCGTAGCAGATGTGGACGCCGCCGCCGAAGCCCAGGTGCGCGCTGTCCTCCCTGGCCGGGTCGAACCGGTCGGGGTCGCTGAAGCGCCTGGGGTCGCGGTTCCCGGATGCCAGCGCCAGCACCAGACGTACGCCCTTCGGGACCGTGGTGCCCGCGACGTCCACGTCGACGAGCGGCGTGCGGATCGGTACGAGGTGCACCGGGGGCTCGTAGCGGAGGAGTTCCTCCACCACCTTCGGCATCAGCGCGGGGTCGCGGCGCAGCCGTTCCAGCTGGTCGGGGTGGCGCAGGAGGGTGAGCACCCCGTTGCTGATCAGATTGACGGTGGTCTCGTGCCCCGCGAGGAGCAGGATCGCCGCGTTGACCGCCAGCTCTTCACGGGTGAGACGCTGGGCCGGATCCGGCTCGTTGACGAACGCGGACAGCATGTCGTCGGCCGGCTTGCCGCGGCGCTGCTCGGCGAGATCGGCAAGGTAATCGCCCATCGCCTCGCGGGCCTCCTTGGACGCCTGCACGCGTGCGGTGCGGTCCTCGCCGGGAACCACGTCGGCGCCCTCGATCATCCTGGTCGACCATTCGCGGAAGAGCGGCTCGTCGTCGCGCGGCACGCCCAGCAGCCGGCAGATGACGGTGACGGGGAGCGGATAGGCGAAGTCGTCGACCACGTCGATCCGCTTGTGGTCCCCGAACGCGTCGATCAGCTCCTCGCTGATCTTGGCGATCTCACTCCGCATGGCGTCGACCCGGCCCGGACTGTGCGGCGGGCCGAACGGCCGGGTCAAGATGTTCCGCAGCCGGTGGTGCTCGGGGTCGTCGAGGACGATGAAGGCGGGCGGATGACTCTCCTCCTCGGCCACGCGGTAGGGCTCGCTGAGGTTGCGCTGGTCGGAGCTGATGCGCGGGTCGTGGAGCACGTCGTTGATCTCGTGGTACGTGCCGACCAGGTAGCTGCCGTCCGTCTGGCGCACCACGCCCCCCGCCTCGCGCAGCTCCGCATACAGCGGATACGGGTCGGGGCGGTTGGCGTAGTTGTTGATCCGTTGCAGCAGGGTGTCCGCGCTCATACGGGGGCTCCTCGTCGGCGGGAGGGACGGTGGGGTCAGCCGGCGACCCTGATCAGCCTGCGGTCCGGCAGGTGACCGGTCAGGGCGACGGTGGGGCCGTGCGAGAGCACACTGGGGTCCGGCACGTCGGAGGGGACCGGCACGGCCGCCGCGGCCGGCCGGTCGGCGGCGCCGGGCACGGGCGGGAACGGGGCGGCCGTCTCGATCAGGCGCTCGTAGTACTGCAGCCACTTGGCCATGTCGACCGTGACCGCTGCGGTGACGCGGCCTCGATAGCCGTACACCGCCACCAGGCGGCCCTGCTCGAGCGAGCCCTGGGCGATGACCACCTGGTCGGAGAAGGTAGGGACGCCGACGGATTTGATGTTCAGCCCGAACTGGCTCGACCAGAAGGACGGGACCGCCAGGTGCGGGCGTCGACGCGGCCCGGGGTTGACCATGTTGTGGGCCGCGACCTCGGCCTGGGCGACCGCGTTGCCCCAGTGCTCCAGGGACAGCATCTGGTACTCGAAGAGCGGGTGCGGGAAGCGGGCCACGTCGCCGGCCACGAAGACGTCGTCGGTGACGATCCCGTACATGTCGAAGGCGCGGCACCCCGCGTCGCAGGCCACCCCGCGCGGGCCCGCGGCCAGCCCCGAGTCCGCGAGCCACTCGGTGTTGCGGACCGCGCCGAGGGCGACGACGGCGACGTCGGCCTCGACGTGGCTGCCGTCGGACAGGTCGGCGCCGGTGAAGCGGCCGTTCCCGCGCAGCGCGGTGACCGTCACGCCGCAGCGCAGGTCCACGCCGTGGGCGCGCTGCAGGGCCGCCGCGAGCTTGCCGATCGTCCCGCCCAACGCGCCCACCAGGGGCGCCGGACCCCGTTCGGCGACCGTCACCTCGATGCCCCGCTCGCGGCAGGCCGAGGCGATCTCCGAGCCGGTGAAGCCGGCGCCGATCACCAGGACCCGGCGCGGCCCGGCGGCCAGGCGCTCGGCCAGGCGGCCGGCGTCGTCGCTGGTACGCACCGTGAACACCCCGTCCAGGGCGGCCTCGTCCGCGTCGGGCCAGGGCCGGGCCCGGGTCCCGGTGGCGATCAGCAGCCGGTCGTACGGCAGCGACTCGCCGTCGGCGAGCAGCACCCGCTTCTCCAGCGGATCGAGCCCGGTGGCGGCTACCCCGAGCCGCCACTCCGCCTCCGGGTCGCGGCGCATCGGCAGCCCGGTGGCGGTCGCCGCCGCCTTGCCGAGCAGGACCTGTTTGGACAGCGGCGGCCTGTCGTACGGCGGATGGGGCTCGTCGCCGACCAGGGTCAGCGGGCCGTTGAAGCCCTCCTCGCGCAGCGTCTCGGCGGCGCGCAGCCCGGCGAGCGATGCCCCGACGATGACGATCCGGCCGTCACGCGCCTCAGCGGACACCGGCGGCCGCTTCCTCTCCGACGAGGATGGCCTGCACCGGGCATGCCGCCGCGGCCTGGCGGACGCGTTCGAGCCGGTCATCGGAGACCTGCGGGTCGTACAGCAGCGCCTCCTCACCATGCAGTTCGAACGCGTCCGGAGCGAGGAACACACACTGCGCATAGCCCTGACAGCGATTGAGATCCACGACGATCCGCATGCCGAGCCACTCCTCACGTCGCGCAGCCGTCCACCGACGATTCTGCGTTCGGGCGGCGTCCGGCGGCGGCTCGGTTAGCCC
The DNA here is from genome assembly GCF_040295225.1 of Streptomyces sp. NPDC002896. NCBI lineage: Bacteria > Bacillati > Actinomycetota > Actinomycetes > Kitasatosporales > Streptomycetaceae > Streptomyces > Streptomyces sp. NPDC002896. The sequence goes on from NZ_JBEOVA010000004.1 coordinate 172,119, forward strand.
GTCCGGGGGTTCACGCGGGGTGGTGACGCCATCCTCTAGTGGGGCGCGGCCACGTGCTGGAGCCGCGCCGAGCCTGAAACCTCGTCAAGCCGGACACGGCGAAGCCGCCCGCCTGGTTCCCCCCGTGGCGAGCGGCTCATGCCTTCGGTGTTCAGAGATGAGATCGGCGGCGGCGACATAAGCGTCCTCGGCCACTGGACGACACCGGCCGGGGCCGGCGGCGGGATTCGAACCCGCGTTGCTCTCTTGACAGGAGAAGTAGCCGCAACCTGCGCACCTGAACGGGCTTCACAGTAACCGCGAGCGGTGGCCGCGGGCACGTGATTTACCGGCGGTCACGTCGTCAGTCGGTGGTCAGGGCTTTGACTCGTCGGAGGGTGAGGACGGTCTCCGCTGTGTGGATGCCGGTCAGGGCGCCGATCTTCTCGCTGAGGAACATGTAGAGGTCGTCGGTGTTGCGGCAGAGCAGAGAGATCGCGAGGTTGGTCCGCCCGGTGACGGCGGCGGCGAAACGCACTTCCGGTTGGGCGGCGACGGCCTGTCCCGTCTCAGCGAGAGCGTGGGGTACGACGGTCAGCCAGACCAGTGCTTCGACGCCCTGGCCGAGGGGCTCGTGATCGTACCGGCGATCAGCGGGCCGACGACCATGGCCGCCATCATGCAGGTCGTCCACCAGCCGATGTACTTGCCGCGCTCGCGCGGATGCGGCACCGCCTGACTGATCAGCGCCAGCGTGACGGGCAGCAGGGCGGCGGCCCCCGCACCCGCCAGCGCCTGACCGGCCCACAGCATCTGGACCGACTGCGCCCCCAACGACACCGCGGCGCCTGCGGAGCACAGCGCCAGGCCCACCTGATAGACCTTCTTGCGCCCGTGCACGTCACCGAACACGCCCGCGGTCAGAATCAACGCGGCCACCGGCAGCACGAAGGCGTCAGAGACCCACGCCAGTTGCGCGGTCGACGCACCCAGCGCCTGCTGGATCACCGGCAGACTCACCGCCACCGTCGTCACCGGCAGATAAGCGACGAAGACACCGGCACACGCCAGGGCAATGGCGGCCGCCCGTCCGCGGTCGTCTGCCGTCGCCTTACTCGAAACGTTCAAGAAAATTCTCCCCGTGCAGTGCACAACAGCACTGCGGATATCGAATGACTCGCTCCACTGTGGACTTTCACGCCCGGACGGGCCAGCCAGCGCCCGCAACACAATGGGAATCCGACATCCGAGAGCCGAGAATCCGCGATTTCCTTCACGCAGCAAGCCGGAACCACGTCCGAAATAAGTCAAAGCAGCAGGTCAAAGGCCAGATGAAGAGCGACGGAATCCGATCCGTCGAAGTTTCGGCCCCGTAGGCGCCTGCGTTTTCGTCGATTAGGCAAGTCTTTGGAAGCGCAACTTAAATATGCGTTTCCGTCTGCTTCCCGCGGCACAAGATGGCCGTTACGTTCGCCGCGCATCGGCCTTTTGCACTCCTGCACCAGGCCGGCCGGACGACGCTAGGTGGTTGAAATGAGCCGAGGCAGTGTTCTCATCGTCGGCGGCGGGATCGGTGGACTGTCCACCGCCATCACGCTGCGCAACGTCGGGTACGACGTCAACATCGTGGAGCTCCAGGCGGACCTGCATTCGTCCGTCTACGGCGTGGGAATCATCCAGCCGGTGAACGCGCTACGCGCACTGGACGCGATCGGCTGTGCCGAGGCGTGCCTGGCCGTCGGCTACTCCACCACCGCCTGGGGCCAGATGCTGGACGTGGACGGCAACCTGATCCGAGAGATGCCCGGTGCCCGGATACCCGGGTCCGACCTGCCGCCGATGAACGGCCTCACCCGGCCGCAGCTGCACAAGATACTCACCGACAAGGCCCTCGAAGTCGGTGTCAGCATCGAGTACAACAAGACCTTCACCACGCTCACCGACGGCCCCACGGGCGTCGGTGTCGTCTTCACCGACGGCTCCGCGGACGTCGTCGACTACGTCGTCGGCGCCGACGGCGTCTACTCCAAGGTCCGCCCGTACGTGCTGAGCGAGGATCTCAAGCCGGTCTACCTCGGGCAGTCGGCGTTCCGGCTCAACATCCCCCGGGAGCCGGAGATCGACCGGATCATCCTGCAGCACGGTCCGGAAGGCCTGGCCGGCTTCGTGCCGATCGGCCCCGACCTGGCCTACATCTTCTACAACACCACCTGGGAAGAGGGCCGCTGGCTGGACCAGGACAAGATGGCGGACGAACTCCGCGAGCGCCTCGCCCCGTTCGGCGGTCTGACCGGCCGGGTCCGCGACAAGTACATCAACGACCCCTCCCAGATCGTGTTCCGGCCCGAGGAGTGGCTGATCGCGCCGGCGCCGTGGCACAACGGCCGGATCGTGCTGATCGGCGACGCCGTCCACGCCGTGACCCCGCACCTCGGCCAGGGAGCAGCTCAGGCGATCGACGACGGTGTCGTCCTCGCCGAATGCCTGTCCACGCACAGCAGTCATGAGGACGCGTTCTCGGCCTACAGCGAGCGCCGCTACGAGCGCTGCAAGCTCATCGTGGAATCGTCGGTGGCGATCGGCGAGTACGAGATGGACCCCGCCGCACACCCGGACTTCGACCATGCCGGCCTGACCCAGCACGTCCTGGAATCGATGATCCAGCCCATCTGAGACGTGGTCGTCGGCCTCGGACAACAGCGCCCCGCCTGAGGGCGCGTCCCAACGGGCGGCCGCGCACGTCCCGAACAGCCTGCGCTCGCCGATACGAGCCTCCAGGCCCGGCCGGTCGTCCCGCTCGGCCCGCTCGCACGGCGAGCGGGCCTCAGCGCACGGCGCCTCGCGCCGACGTCGCCGCCCCGGCCGCGGCCATACCTTCCAGCGAAAGGCACCCACCATGACCTTCCCCGCCCGCACACTCAGAAGGCTGGCCATAGCCGTGGCCGTCGGCACCACCGCCGTACTGAGCGGCTGCGGCAACGACTCCGGCAGCGGCAGCGGCGGCTCCCTCACCCTCGGCTTCGTCAACGGCGACACCAGCGAGTTCGCCACCTGCCTGCAGAAGGCCGTCGAGCAGGAGGCGAAAGCTCAAGGGGTCACGCTCCACACCGCCAACTCGCAGATGGACGCCGGCAGGGAGCTGTCCAACGTCGAAGACATGATCAGCCGTGGCGTCGACGCGCTGGTCGTGCAGACCGTCAACGTCGACGCACTCGAAGGCGGCATCGCCAAGGCCAAGGCCGCCGACGTGCCCATCTACCTGACCTCGGTCGCCACCAGCGACGTCTCCGGCATCCTCGGCGCCGCCGTCGTCGACCTGAAGAAGCTCGGCGCGCTGGACGCCGGCTGGATCGCCGAGGACGCCGGGGGCAAGCAGGTGCATGTAGGTGTCATCGCCGGCTCTCCCGGAGCTGCCTCCGACCTGATGGTCTCCGGCTTCACCGAGGCCCTGCCCGACAACGCGAAGGTGGTGGCGAACCAGCCCGGCATGTTCAACCCCGCCAAGGCCCAGGACGTCGCCGAGAACATGATCCAGGCCCACCCCGACCTGGACTACGCCTTCGTCGCCAACGAGGAGATGGCCTTCGCCGTCCGAAAAACCTTCGACGCGGCCGGCGCGAAAGACGTCAAGATCGTCACCGAGAACGGCACGGACAAGGGGCTGGCAGCCGTCAAAGATGGGCGGTTCTCCGCCACCGTCGCCAACTCCCCGAAGGTGATCTGCGAGACAGCAGTGACGAACACCGTCGCCCGGCTCGACGACAAGACCAAGGTCGACAAGATCACCAGGATCCCACTCACGCTGATCACCAAGGACAACCTGGACCAGGCTCCCCAGTACTGCCCCGAGTAGATCCGCCAAGGCCGCACTCGAACCCCTCCGACCGGCTCGTCGCCCAGGTGTCCACGAAGGCGCCGGGTGCCGCTCCCGGATCAGCTGCGAACCGGTGTCCGAGTCACCGTACGGACCTCGCGCGCAGGCCGTCGAAGAGCACGGCCGCCACGGAGTCCGCCAGCACCGCCGCCGGCAGCCCGCCCTCCGGCCGGTACCACTCGACCAGGGAGTTGACGGTGCCGAAGAGCAGGCGGCTCGCGAGATGGGGGGCGATGTCGTTGCGTACGCCTCCTTCGGCCGCCGCACGGGCCACCAGCTCGGCGACGCGATGGTCGAACTCGCGGCGCCGCTCCAGCGCCCGCCGCTCGGCCTCGCTGTTGCCGTGGACCCGCAGCAGCAGGGTCACGTACGGCAGTTCGGCCACGAGGACCTCGACGCTGCGGCGCACGATGCGCTCCAGTCGGGCGGTCGCCGTGGCCTGCGAATCGCCATCCTCGTCCAGGACGGCGAAGAGGGCGTCCAGGGCGCGGCTGACGGCGAGGTCGAGGAGTTCCTCCTTGCCCGAGACGTGGTGGTAGATGCTCGACTTGCTCAGGCCCAGCCGCCTGGCCAGCTCCTCCATACCGGTGCCGTCGTAGCCACGCTCGTTGAAGACCATGACCGCGATCTCCAGCAAGGAGTCACGGTCGTAGCCGGGGCGGTCACGGCGGCCGGAGGCGCGCTGCACAGGCGTTCGGGTCACCAGGCCATTGTGGCAAGGCGGCACGTCCGGCGGTTCACTGCCCGCGCAGATCCCTGACCCGGCGGAGCTTGCCGACCGAGCGCTCCAGGGTCTCCGGATCGACGACCGCCACCTCGACGGTGACGCCAACGCCATCCTTGACGCCCTGGGCGATCGCCCGGGCGGCCGCCTCGCGCTGCTCGGGTCCGGCGCCGGGGCGTGCCTCGACGCGGACGGTCATGTGGTCCATGCGGCCGCGCCGGGTCAGCTCGACCTGGAAGTGCGGGGCGACGCCGGGTGTACGCAGCACGATCTCCTCGATCTGGGTGGGGAAGACGTTCACCCCGCGCAGGATGATCATGTCGTCGCAGCGGCCGGTGATCTTCTCGATCCGGCGAAAGGCGGGCCGGGCGGTGCCGGGCAGCAGCCGGGTGAGGTCGCGGGTGCGGTAGCGGATGATCGGCAGCGCCTCCTTGGTGAGGGAGGTGAAGACCAGTTCGGCGCTGTCGCCCTCGGGCATGACCTCGTCCGTGATCGGGTCGACGACCTCGGGGTAGAAGTGGTCCTCCCACACGTGCAGCCCGTCCTTGGTCTCCACGCACTCCTGCGCCACGCCGGGGCCGATCACTTCGGACAGGCCGTAGATGTCGACGGCGTGGATGTCCATGCGCTCCTCGATCTCGCGGCGCATCTCCTCCGTCCACGGCTCGGCACCGAAGATGCCCACCTTCAGGGAACTGGCGCGCGGGTCGATCCCCTGCTTCTCGAACTCGTCGAGGAGGGTCAGCATGTAGGACGGGGTGACCATGATGATCTCGGGCTGGAAGTCCTGGATGATCTGCACCTGGCGTGCCGTCATGCCGCCCGAGGCGGGGATCACGGTGCACCCGGCCCGCTCGGCGCCGTAGTGCGCGCCCAGCCCTCCGGTGAACAGGCCGTAGCCGTAACTGATGTGCACCTTGTGCCCTGGACGGCCGCCGGCGGCTCGGATCGAGCGGGCGACCACGTCCGCCCACATGGAGAGGTCGTTGTCCGTGTAGCCGACGACCGTGGGCCGCCCGGTGGTGCCGCTGGAGGCGTGGACGCGGCGCACGTGGGACATGGGGACGGCGAACATGCCGAAGGGGTAGGTGTCCCGCAGATCGGCCTTGGTGGTGAAGGGGAACCGGGCGAGGTCCTCCAAAGACCGGCAGTCGTCGGGCTTCGCCCCGGCCTCGTCGAACTTCTTCCGGTACAACTCCACGTTGTCATAGGCGTGCCGCAACGTGGCCCGCAGGCGGTCGAGTTGAAGCTCCCGCAGCTGTTCGCGTGTAAGGCGCTCGCTGTCGTCCAGCAGCCCGCTGGGGAGGGGCTCTCCCAGGCGGGGTCCCGGGCCCGCCTGGGACGTCGGTGCGCTGCTCATTGCGGCTCCTTCGTCTTCGTGCTGGGGATGCTGCGGCTTCGGCCGCGGAACTCCGCGATCACCTGGTCACCACGCAGGACGGTCACGTCACAGATGCCGCTGCGGCCGAAGCGGGTGCGCTCCCGCGCGGTCGCGACGAGGACGTCACCCTCGTACGCGGGGGCGACGAAGTCGATGCCGGCGCCTGCCGCGACGGTGACAGGGCCGTGGCTGTTGCAGGCGCAGGCGAAGGCGGTGTCGGCGAGCAGGAACAGATAGCCGCCGTGAGCAATCTTGTGGCCGTTGGCCATCGCCGCTGTCACGGTCATCCGGAGGACGGCGGTCCCGTCGCCGTGCTCCAGCAGCTCGATGCCGAGGCTGCGGGACGCCTCGTCGGCGGCGAACATCGCCTCCGACGGGCTCTGCGCGGGAGCCGGAGCCTCAGCCGAACCGGGAGCCGTTTTCGCGGCCTGCGTCACGGTTTCCACCCACCTTGTGTACCGACCGAACATTCGGTTAGCGTGCGGCACGCCAAGTAACCCAGCAACACCAACACCTGTCAAGAGGTGGAACGCATGCCCCGGAACAGCCCCGCGCGCCCGGTCTTTCTGATCGACGGAGCCCGCACCCCGCAGGGCCGCTACGGCGGTGCCCTGGCCTCCGTACGCCCCGACGACCTGGCGGCCCTGGTGGTCCGTGAAGCCGTCCGGCGCGCCGGGATTCCGGGCGAGGCCGTGGACGAGGTGATCCTCGGCGCCGCCAACCAGGCGGGCGAGGACAACCGGGACGTGGCACGCATGGCCGTACTGCTGGCGGGGCTTCCGCACAGCGTGCCCGGCTACACCGTCAACCGACTGTGCGCCTCGGGCCTGACCGCGGTCGCCTCGGCAGCCCAGGCGATCCGCTCCGGCGAGGCGGACCTGGTGGTCGCGGGCGGCGTGGAGTCCATGACCCGCGCCCCGTGGGTCGTCGAGAAGCCGGGCACGCCATGGGCCAAGCCGGGTGAGGTGCAGGACACTTCGCTGGGCTGGCGCTTCACCAACCCGCGTTTCACCACCGCCGACCGGGCTGTGCCCGCCGGTGCGGGACCCGAGACGGTGAAGGTGACCCTGTCGATGGGCGAGACGGCCGAGGAGGTCGCCACGCTCGACGGCATCACCCGCGCCGAGTCCGACGCCTTCGCGCTACGCAGCCACCAGCGGGCCGTCGCCGCCCAGGAGGCGGGCCGCTTCGACCGCGAGATCGTGCCAGTGCCAGTGCCAGTGGCGGGGGAGGACGGCGAGGTGACCCGCGACGAGGGGCCGCGCCCCTCCACCACGCTGGAGAAGCTGGGTGGCCTGCGCACCATCTTCCGCAAGGACGGCATCGTCACCGCCGGATCCGCCTCGCCGCTGTCCGACGGGGCCGCCGCCCTGGTGGTGGCGAGCGCGGCGGCCGTCGAGCGGTACGGGCTCACCCCGCGGGCCCGGATCGTCACCTCCGCCTCTGCCGGCGTGCAGCCCAACCTGATGGGCCTCGGCCCGGTCCCCGCCACCGAGAAGGCCCTCGCCCGAGCCGGATGGCAGGCAGGCGACCTTGACGCGGTCGAGCTGAACGAGGCGTTCGCCGCCCAGGCGCTGGCCGTGATCCGGCGGTTGAAGCTGGACGAGGAGAAGGTCAACGCCGACGGCGGCGCCATCGCACTGGGGCATCCGCTCGGCTGCTCCGGTGCCCGCATCCTGCTCACCCTCCTCGGGCGGCTGGAGCGCGAGGGCGGACGACGGGGCCTGGCCACGCTGTGCGTAGGGGTCGGGCAAGGCGTCGCAATGCTGGTGGAGCAGGTATGAGCGGCGCGGCCACTTTGCCTACGTCGTACGAGACGCTGCTGGTCGAGGAGCGCGAGGACCGGGTCGTCGTCACCCTTCACCGGCCCGATGCCCGCAACGCCATCAGCGGGCTGATGATCCGCGAACTGCACGCCGTCTGCGACGTGTTGGAGCGCGATCCGAAGCTGCTGCTGCTCACCGGACACGGCGGGGTCTTCGCGGGCGGCGCCGACATCGCCGAACTGCTGCGGCGCGGCCGGGACGAAGCTCTGCAGGGCATCAACAGCCGTCTGTTCGAGCGGGTGCGCAGGCTGCCGATGCCGACCGTCGCCGCCGTCGACGGCTGGGCCCTGGGCGGCGGCGCGGAGCTGTCGTACGCCTGCGATGTACGGATCGCCGGACCGGACACCGTCTTCGGCAACCCGGAGCCGGGGCTCGGCATCCTCGCCGCCGCCGGGGCCTGCTGGCGGCTGCCGGAACTGGTCGGCGAGTCGGTCGCCAAGCAGGTGCTGCTCGCCGGGCGGAACCTCGACGCGGCCGCTGCCCTGGCGTGCGGGCTGGTCATCGACGTCGTACCGGCCGACAAACTCCTCGACGAGGCGCACGCGCTGCTCGACCGGATGGCACGCTCCTCGGCGACGGCCCTGCGGCTCACCAAGCTCGTGGTGGACTCCCCCGGCGCCCACCCGGTCGCCGACGACCTCGCGCAGGCCGTGCTCTTCGAGAGCCAGGACAAGAAGGACCGGATGACACGCTTCCTGGAGAAGCAGAGGCGATCATGACCCGTTTTCCCGTGTGACGTCGGCACGACTTCGGGCGGCAGGAACGCGGTGCGCAGCGTGGGGACGCGGCCGAGTAAGCGCAGGCCGATTCGCCGATAACAATCGATCGTTGTCATCGATCGCAACTCTTGTTATCGTCGATTACGCGAGCGCGGGATCATCGATCCGTGGCGGTCACCCGCTAGGCATCTGCCCCCGGCCCGCCCCCTGCCCTCCGCCTGCACCCGAAGGAGCCCCCTCATGCGCGAGAACACCACCACCGCAGCCGCCACTACGGAGCGCGTCGCCTTGATCACCGGAGGGACGGGCGGCATCGGCCGGGTCGTCGTGGACCGGCTGGTGGCCGACGGCTTCGCGGTGGCGGTCCACTACGCCGGCAGCAAGGACAAGGCCGACGCCCTCGTCGCGGACATCACCGGCCGCGGCGGCAAGGCCATCGCCGTCGGCGGCGACGTGGCCGACGAGAACGAGATGCGGGCCGCCTTCGACGCGGTGGAGGCCGCCTTCGGCGGGCTCGACGTGGTCGTCAACACCGCCGGAATCATGATCCTCTCGCCCATCGCCGAGCTGGATCTGGACGACCTGGACCGTATGCACCGCACCAACATCCGCGGCACCTTCGTCGTCTCCCAGCAGGCCGCCCGCCGCCTCCGAAAAGGCGGCGCGCTCATCAACTTCTCCACCTCCGTCACCCGGACCCAGTTGCCCACCTACGGCGCCTACGTCGCCAGCAAGGCCGCCGTCGAGAGCATCACCCTGGTCCTCGCACGCGAACTGCGCGGTCGGGACATCACCGTCAATGCGGTCGCACCCGGCCCCACCGCCACGCCGCTGTTCCTCAAGGGCAAGGACGAGACCACCGTTGCCAACTTCGCCAAGGTCACACCGCTGGAGCGCATCGGCCGCCCCGAGGACATCGCCGAAACCGTCGCCTTCCTCGCCGGCCCCGCCCGCTGGGTGAACGGCCAGGTGATCTTCAACAACGGCGGCCTCGCCTGACCGCCGCCCTCCTCGCTATCGTCGATAACATGGACAAGCGATCGCGGATTCTCGAGGCGGCGACCGAACTGCTGGAGGCCTCCCCCAACGGGGACGTGGCGACCCGGAGTGTCGCCGAGAAGGCCGGTGTGCAGCAACCGGTCATCTACCGGCTCTTCGGCGACAAGGACCGCCTCCTGGCCGCGGTGGTCGATCACGGCTTGGCTCAGTACATCGCCGCCAAGCGGGCCGCCGAGCCGACCGACGACCCCGTCGCCGACCTGCGGCGCGGCTGGGACCAGCACACGCAGTTCGCTGTGGAGCATCCCCATCTGTATCGCCTGATCGCCGCCCCCGGGCTGGCCTGCGTACCGGCGGCCATCGGCGAGATGCACACGCTCCTGCGCACCACGCTCGAGCGGGTCGCCCAGGCCGGGCGTCTTGCGATCGAGCCCGGCAAGGCGGCGCAGATCGTGATCTCCGCGAACAGCGGTGTCGCGCTCGCCCTGCTCACTCGGCCCGACGTCCACGCCGGCACCGATCTGTCGGCCCAGGTGAGGGACATCGTGCTCGCAGGCATCCTCACTCCGGAGCCCGGCGCCGGCACACCGTCCACGCCGATGACGGTGCCACAGGCCGCCACCACCCTCGGTGCCCTGCTGCGCTCCGCTCCCCCGCAGTCGTTCACCCCCGCTGAACAAGGACTACTGGCAGAATGGCTGACCCGCCTCACCCAGGACGGCACCACGCCATCACCCCCCACACAGTGACGCGCACCGGAGCACCGAAGTGAGCACTGCCACCATCACGACGTTCATGGCCGGGTTCTTGCGGGCCACTCGACGAGCGGCGCCGCATCCACTGTGGCTGCTCGGCCCCCTGCTGCTGAGCGTGGCCGTCCCGGTGGCCGACGCCTTCCTGCCTCCGGACATCCACCTCGCCCACCTCCTCGCCGTAGCCACGGCGGTCACCGCCATCGGCGCCGGCCCGCGCGCCACGACGCTGGTCGGCTCCGTAGCGCTGCTCGCGCTGGTCGCAGCCGGGGTGGAGCGGCACGCCCTGATGACCGAGAGCGTTCTGGTCGAACTGTGGGCCCTCGCCGCGGTCTCCGCGCTTCTGGTGGTGTTCACACACCTGCGGGACCGGCAGGACCGGGAACTGGTCCGGGCGCGCTCGGTCTCCGACACGGCACAGCGCGTCGTACTGCGGCCCCTCCCGGAGCGGGCCGGGCCGGTCTGGCTCGCCTCGGAATATCACAGCGCCGAGGCCGACGCCTACGTCGGCGGCGACCTGTACGCCTCGGCCCGCACCTCCCACTCCACCCGGCTGATCATCGGCGACGTCCGCGGCAAGGGCCTCGCCTCGATCAGCGACACGGCGATCGTGCTGGGCGCCTTCCGCGCCGCCGCCCACCGCGAGATCCCGTTGCCGGAACTGGTCGCCTACGTGGAGGACGCGGTCCGCTGGGGCCTTGCGGAGTTCTCGGCGTCCGAGGCGGACCTCGCCGAGCGCTTCGTGACCGCCGTGATGGTGGACATCCCCGACGACGAGCCGGTGGTGCACGTGGTCAGCTGCGGGCATCCGCCGCCCCTGGTGCTCGGCCGGGCAGGCGCCACCGTGACGACTCTCCAGGTGCCCGAGCCCGCGCCGCCGCTCGGCCTGGCCTTCGGCGGGACGTCCGACAGCACGTACGTCCCCGCGACCTTCCCCTTCCATGAGGGCGACCGCCTGATCCTCTACACCGACGGGGTCACCGAGGCCCGCGACACGAGGGGCGACTTCTATCCGCTCGCCGAACGTGTCGCGATCTGGGCGGATCAGGCGCCCGGACCGCTGGTCGAAGCCATCACCGCCGACCTGGAGGAATACGCCGGCGGTCGGATCGAGGACGACATGGCCATGATCGTCGCGCAAAGGGGCCGGGTGCCCGCGCCGGCCTGAGCCCTGGCGACCGCCTGAGCGGGGCCGGCGACGGCCGAGACCGGTGGTCCGCCGTCAGAGCAGGTCCTCGATCGTGATCGGTATCTTCCGGATGCGCCGCCCGGTCGCGTGGTGGACGGCGTTCGCGATCGCGGCCGCGGCTCCGACCTGCCCGATCTCGCCCACGCCTTTGACGCCGAGCGGGTTCACGACGTCGTCCTCGACCTCGACCAGTTCGACGTCGACGTCGGGTGCGTCCGCGTTGACGGCGACCAGGTACTCCCCGAGGCTCGCGTTGGCCCAGCGGCCGGTGCGCGGGTGCATGTGGTTGGCCTCCAGCAGGGCCTGGCCCAGGCCCCAGAGCATGCCGCCCATGAGCTGGCTGCGGGCCAACTTGGGGTTGAGCACGCGGCCGGGAGCGAAGGCACCGGTCATGCGCCGCACCCGGACGAGTCCGAGGTCCGCGTCCACGGCCACCTCGGCGAACTGGGCGCCGAAGGTCATCATCGCGTATCCGGGGTCTCCGGTCGGCGGACTCCACGAACCGGATGCCTCGGCGTCCGGCTGGAAGTTGCGCTGCAGCAGGTCGGCGTAGGGGTCGGAGGCGGTTCCGGCCGTCATCGCCCCGTCCCGTACGACCACGTCGACCGGGTTCGCGCCGTGCAGCGGGGAACGGGTGTCCGCGACGGCGCGGGCGATGAGCTGGTTGCGCAGGGCGGTCGCGGCGCTGTGCACGGCGGCACTGATCATGCCGGCGCCGGCGGAGCCCACGGCGGCCGCGATGTTGGGCAGGTCGGTGTCGCCGTTCTCGAACCGGCAACGGTCCACCGGCATGCCGAGCGCGTCGGCGGCGACCTGCGTCATGACCGTGGCGACACCGGTGCCGAAGTCGGGGGTGGCGGCCTGGACGACGGCGGTGCCGTCGGCGTAGAGGCGGGCGCGGGCGCGCTGCGGGTTGGCTGGCGGCGCCACCGGATAGCCCGCGGCGGCCGTGCCCGTGCCGATCAGCCAGTTCCCCTCGCGCCGCACCCCGGGCCGTGGATCGCGGCCTTCCCAGCCGAAGCGCGCGGCACCGCGCTGATAGCACTCTCTCAGGCCGCTGCTCGACCATGGCGAGCCCGAGGAAGGGCTCGCCTCCGCGTAGTTGCGCAGCCGGAGCTCGATCGGGTCCAGGCCGAGTTCATGGGCCAGTTCGTCCATCGCGACCTCGAGCGCCAGCATGCCGCTCGCTTCTCCGGGTGCCCGCATGAACGTGGGGGTCATCGTGTTGGCCCGGAAGATCCGGTAGACGCCGTCGAAGTTCGGGCACGCGTAGATCTCCGACGACACGCCGATCGAGGGCTCAGCCCAGTCGTCGAAGTGCGAGGTCGGGGAGAGCTTGTGATGCCGGATCCCGGTCAGCCGGCCGTCGCTTGTCGCGCCGAGGGCGATGTGCTGCTCCTGCTCCTCGCGGTGCCCGACCGAGGTGAACATCTGCTCGCGGGTCAGCACGAGCTTGACCGGCCTGCCGACGTGCCGGGCGGCCATCGCGGCCAGCGCCGGGTGATTGTGGATCATGGCCTTGGAGCCGAAACTGCCGCCGACATAGTGTCCGATGACCCTGATCTTGGACAGGGGTATGCCGAGCAGCCGGGCGACGGTGATCTGAGTGGCGTTGACGCCCTGGGTGGCGTCGTGCAGCACCAGCTCGTCGCCGTCCCACTCGGCCGTGGTGCCTGACGGCTCGAGCGGGTTGTGGTTGTTCGCCGCGTACGTGAACGTGGCCTCCACCCGCACATCCGCCTCCGCGAGGCCCGCTTCGATGTCTCCGCGCTCGATGCGGCCCGGCAGCCAGCCGCCGAAGATGCGCTCGGGTATGTATGCCTGGTCGCGGCCCTGCTCCAGGGCGACGACCGGGGGCGTTTCCTCGTAGGACACGCGCAGCAGGCTCGCCGCGTGCTGGGCCCGCTCCCAGGTGTCGGCGACGACGATCGCGATGTGCTGACCCGCGTAGTGGACGACGTCGTCCTGCATCGGGAAAAACGTCTGCCCGGGGGCAGCGGTGCCTGCCAGGGAGGGAATCAGCGGCGGCTGCTCCGCGATCCTCGGCAGATTCTGGTGGGTCAGGACGGCGAGCACGCCCTCCTCCGCCTGGGCGGTGCTCGCTTCGATGTCGGTGACGCGCCCTCCGGCGATGCGGGAGCCGACCACACAGGCGTAGGCCACGTCGGGGATCGGGATCTCGGCGGAGTAGCGGGCACTGCCGGTGACCTTGGGGCGACCGTCGACGCGGTCGAGGGGCCGTCCGATTGCCGGTGCGGTCGTCATACCGGGCTCCCGCTTCCGTCGGCGGTGAGGGTTTCGAGGGCGCGTACGATCGCGCGCTGCGCGAGTTCCACCTTGAAGGCGTTCATGGAGGTGGGCCGGGCTTCGGCCAGTTCGGCGCGGGCCGCCAGCGCGAAGTTGTCCCGCACCGCGGCAGCCCCGATCAGGAAGTCCTCGACCCGTCGGGCCCGCCACGGCTTGGTGGCCACGCCTCCGAGGGCCACCCGCACGTCCGCGACGGTGCCGTCCACGACGGACACCGCGGCGGCCACCGAGGCGAGCGCGAACTCGTAACTCTCGCGGTCCCGGACCTTCAGGTAGAGCGAGTGGCGCGCCACGGGTGTCGCGGGCACCTCGATGGCGGTGATCAGCTCGCCGTGCTGCATCGGATGCTCGCGGTGCGGGGAGTCGCCGGGCAGGAGGAAGAAGTCGTCAATTGCGTAGGTGCGTTCGCCGCCGGGGCCCAGCGTGTGCACTCGTGCGTCGAGGGACATCAGCGCCACTGCCACGTCCGAGGGGTGGGTGGCGATGCAGTGCTCGCTGGTGCCCAGGATCGCGTGACCGCGGTTGAACCCCTCGATGGCCGAGCAACCGGTGCCGGGCTCGCGTTTGTTGCAGGGCGACTCCGCGTCCCGGTAGTAGGAGCACCGCACCCGTTGCAGGAGGTTTCCGCCCATGGACGCCATGTGCCGCAGCTGCGCGGAGGCGCCGAGCTCCAGGGCCTGGCAGATCACGGGGAAGCGCTCGCGCACCGTGGGCGCGGCGGCGACCTCGCTCATCCGGGCCAGGGAGCCGATGCGCAGGCCCCCCTCCGGGGTGGCTTCGATGCGCGTCAGGGGAAGGTCGTTGATGTCGACGAGCCGCCGTGGATGGAGGACGTTCTGGCGGAGGAGATCGATCTCGGTGGTGCCGCCGGCCAGGAAGTCGCTGGTGGGATCGGCGCTGACGGCGGCGATCGCCGTCTCGGTGTCGGTGGCTCGCGAGTAGGTGATCGGCCGCACGGCGAGACTCCCTAGGCTCCGTCGCGGACGGCGCGGATCGCGGCCCGTATGTGGGGGTAGGCGGCGCAGCGGCAGATGTTGCCGCTCATCCACTCCTTGATCTCGGCGTCGTCGCCCGCGTGGCCCTCCTTGAGCAGCGCCACGGCCGACATGATCTGGCCCGGAGTGCAGTAGCCGCACTGGAAGGCGTCCTCGGCGATGAATGCCTGTTGCATGGCGTGCAGTTCATCGCCCTCCGCCAGTCCCTCGACGGTGGTCACCTCACGTCCCTCGCAGGTCATGGCGAGCGTGAGGCAGGACAGCACGCGATTGCCGTCCACCCACACCGTGCAGGCGCCGCACGTGCCCTGGTCGCAGCCCTTCTTCGCGCCGGTCAGGTGCAGGTGTTCGCGCAGCGCGTCGAGCAGGCTGACGCGTGGCTCAATCTCCACGGAGTGCTGGACACCGTTGACCGACAGCCTGACCCCGACCGGGCCGGGACCTCGCTCCTCAAGGGTTTGCCCCCGTTGGGTGAGGGCCGGACCGTGCACAGACATGGGCCACCTCCAGGAAGAGACCTTTTCATCGTCATACGGGCAGATATGTGCTGCAACCGTAGGATTCCGCCATGACCGACAGTTCGCTGGGATCCCGTGAGGCGGTGACCGTGGTCTTCACCTGGGAGGTGAAGCCCGGTAAAGAAGCCGAGTTCGAGCGGTGGGCCCACGGGATCGAGACGGAGGCGGCCGCCTTCACCGGTCATAAGGGAGTGACCTGGTTGCGGCCTGAAGGAAAGGGCAGCCGTTACTACGCGATCGTCCGGTTCGCGGACACCGCCACGCTGGACCGCTGGATGACCTCGCCCCAGAGGGCTTCCTGGCAGCGCCGCGTCGAGCCCTTCGGCCGGTCGGCGCCGCCGAAGCTGACCACCACCGGCCTGGAGACCTGGTTCAACGTCCCCGGCACCCCCGCCAGGCCTCCGGCCCGCTGGAAGATGTCGCTGATGACGATCCTCGCGGTCTACCCTTTCGCCCTGCTGTACGACGGGCTGGTCGCCGAACACTTCCGCAGCTGGCCACTGCCCTGGCGCACGGCCGTCTTCCCGATCTTCCTCGCGCCTCTCCTCACGTACGCGGTCATGCCCTGGCTCAGCAGGGTGCTGCGGCGATGGCTCTACCCCGAGGCGTAGGGGCCCGTGGCCGGGACGTCTCCCATGCCGGGCGTGATGACCACGGTCCCCGGTGGCGAAGAACTGCAGCGCCGGCTCGACCGCCGCTAAGGACGCCGCCCCCTGCGCGACGGCACAGCCCGCGCCATGCAGGGCACCACACCCGCCCACTACAGCCAGGACATCACCGACTGGCTCACCTGACTCCACCAGCAACAGATCGAGCCCTGGCGTGCCAACCACACCCACGCCCTCGCCTGACTCACCCACCGGGGCGGAGCCCCCCGCTCCCGCAGCCGCCGCTTCAACGCCTGCCACACCTGCTACATCTGGGCCGTCGACACCGGCCTCTGCCCGCACGGCCCCTTCAACGAAAGCCTCGGCCCCAACGTACGCGAGAAGGCACGGCGCGCCAGGCGGTGAGTCGGGCGCAGACGCTGCTACTGCTGGGCTTGGGACAGGTGGGCCTTGGCGTTGTCGTAGGTGGCGTTGCCGGTCGACTCGGCTGGGGCATAGACCAGGTTCAGCACTCCCGTTTGGAACGTCTCCGATGAGATCAGCCTCAGCGGGATCGAGGTCTCCCCCTCGTCGAACAACCGCATGCCCTTGCGAACAGCGATCGGGTGCACCAACAGCTGCAACTCGTCCAGCAAGCCAGCGGCCAGCAGCTGGCGGACGACCGAGACCGAGCCGCTCAGCCCGATGTTCCCGCCCGGCTCCTTCTTCAAGGCGGTGACGGCATCCACGAGGTCACCCTCGAGCTGCTCGGAGTTCCGCCAGGTGAACTCGAGCTTCTGCTTCGACACGACGATCTTGCGTACGTCGCCGAGCGTCTTGGCGAAGTCGGCATCCTCGCCGCCGGCTGCCTCCCGCTCCGGCCACGCCCCGGCGAAGCTGTCATAGGTCTTGCGACCGAACAGGACGGTGTCGGCGGTGCCGAGGGTCGCGCCGACGGCAGCGCCCATCTCGTCGTTGAAGTACGGGAAGTGCCACTGGTCGGGCGCCTCCACGACCCCATCAAGCGAGATGAACAGGCCAGCAGTGATCTTCCTCATGATGTTCCTCCAAGAGAGGTAGCCGGTGAACTCTGCCTCTAGTCAGACGACGGGAGCCGGGTAAACTCATCGGCGGCGTCATGGCCATCAGACATCCACGATCGGCGCGGCGCCTGCCGTTTCGAGACATGAACTCGTGGCCGCGTGTGTCATCACGCCAGGACAGGGCCCGCAACCCCCGCTTTCAGGCCAGCATCACAGTCAGCCACTCAGATCAATTCCCAACTCTCCAGGCGCCTAGATCCACGCCACCTCAGCGTCCCTGACAGCCGTCGCTTCCTGTCCAGGCGTCTCAAGAGCGCTGCTGGCTACTGGCCGAGCTGCACACCAGGACGGCGAACTCGCCGCCATCGGCGACGGGAATTCGCCGAGAGTCCGCTGAGTCATCCCTGAGACGTATCGGCGAAGGCCCTCCGAGTGGTACCGCGGTACCACTCGGACGCCGAAGTGTCCCCTGCGGTCCCAGGGTTGCGACCTGCCGCTCTCGTAGCTTCGAACGCAGACGCCGCGGCCCGTCCGCGGCCGAGTTCGAGGCGAGAAGGGCCCAGACCCATGATCGAAGCACGTGAGCTGACGAAGCGGTACGGCGACAAGACGGTGGTCGACCAATTGAGCTTCACCGTCAAGCCAGGTGAGGTGACCGGCTTCCTGGGCCCCAACGGCGCGGGCAAGTCCACGACCATGCGCATGATCATCGGCCTGGACTCCCCCACTGGGGGCTCGGTCACCGTCAACGGGCGCTCCTACGCCAAGCACGCCGCACCGTTGCAGGAGATCGGCACCCTGTTGGAGGCCAAGTCCGTCCACCCGGGGCGTACCGCGTTCAACCACCTGATGGCGCTCGCGCACACTCACGGCATTTCGCGCCGCCGGGTGGACGAGGTCATACAGCTGGCCGGGCTGGGCAGCGTTGCCGGCAAGCGTGTGGGCGCCTTCTCACTCGGCATGGGCCAGCGGCTCGGGATCGCCGCGGCCCTCCTCGGCGACCCGGCGGTCGTCATGCTCGACGAACCGGTCAACGGCCTCGACCCGGAGGGCGTGCTGTGGGTGCGCAATCTGCTCTCCAGGCTGGCCGACGAGGGCCGGGCCGTGATGCTCTCCTCGCACTTGATGGGCGAGACCGCGTTGATCGCCGACCATCTGGTGATCATCGGGCGCGGTCGGCTGCTCGCGGACACCACGGTGGACGACTTCGTCCGGGAGGCCGGCGGCGGTGGCGTGAAGGTCGCCACCCCCGAGGCCATGAAGCTGCGTTCGCTGCTGTCCGGTCCGGATGTCACGATCAGCTCCTCCTCCGCCGAGGAACTGCTGGTCCACGGACCTGACGCCCGTGAGATCGGGACGATCGCCGCTCAGCACGGGGTGCCGCTGTACGAACTCACCCCGCAGTCCGTCTCCTTGGAGCAGGCCTTCATGGAACTCACCCACGACGCCGTCGAGTACCACAGTGCTCCCGCCGACACCGTCCGAAAGGCCGCCTGATGACTGCCACCACCCTTTCCCCGGCGCCTGCTCACACGACGGTTCACAAGGTGACCGCCCGCCGGGTGCTGCGTTCGGAGTGGGCCAAATTCTGGTCGCTGCGCTCCAGCTGGATCACCCTGGGCGTCGCCCTGGTCCTGCTGATCGCCTTCGGCGCGATCGCCTCCGCCACCTACAGTCCCGGCGCCCCCACGAGCGACGGGCCGCCCGGCCCGGGTTCCGGCGGCGCCGGCGACGCGGTCAGCCTGGCCCTGACCGGCGTGACCTTCGCGTCGCTGGCCGTGGGCGTGCTCGGGGTGCTGATGTCCGCGGGCGAGTACAGCACCGGCATGATCCGGTCCACGCTCGCCGCGGTTCCGCGACGGCTGCCGGTCCTGTGGTCGAAGAGCGCCGTGTTCGGCGCGACCGCATTCGTCCTCACCACGATCGGCGCACTGGCCGCGTTCCAGCTGGGCACTCTGGGCCTGGACGGTGAGAAGATCGCCGTCTCCCTGGGCGACGACGGAGTGCTGCGCAGCCTGGTCGGCGCCGGCCTCTACCTGGGCCTGGTGGGTGTGTTCGGCGTGGCCCTGGGAGTGCTGGTCCGCTCATCCGCCGGGGCCATCGCGGCCCTGGTCGGCATCCTGCTCATCCTCCCCGGCCTGGCCTCGCTGCTGCCCGACTCGTGGTACGACACGATCAACCCCTACTTCCCCAGCAACGCGGGTTCGGCTGTCTACGCCCTGCACCAGTCCTCGGACGCCCTCTCGCCTGGGGCGGGGCTCGCAGTCTTCGCCGGCTGGGTGGCGCTGGCACTCGCCGGGGCTGTATACCGCCTGGTCCGGACCGACGCCTGACCGGCGAGCCGGTGAGAATGGGGCCCATGAGTCCGCAACGCGCGGCAGCCGCCGCAGACACCGCCCAGGGGACGGCGCTCCCGCCGTCCCCTGGGCTCGACGCAGCCTGGGCGCACCCGCTCCTGGGCCGTCTGCTGCGCGGCCAGAGCCACCGGCGGCAGCTGGACCGACGGCATCCGTGGCTGCTCGACACCGCGGTGGTGCTGATCGTCGCCCTCCTCAGCCTGCCCGACCTGCTCTCCAGCAGCGATCACGGTCCCTTCGGGGAAACGGGCTCCCGCGCTGAACTGCCGTCCGGTGTACTGGTCGCCTTCGCCGCGGCACTCATCATGCCGCTGTGGTGGCGTCGCAGGGCCCCGGCCGTCACGTTCTTCGTGATCTCGCTGGTGTCCCTCGCCCAGTGGTCGTTGGGCGTCTGGCAGCAGGCCGGCATCAGCACGCTCATCGCCTTGTACAGCCTGGCCCTGCACGGTTCGTTGCGGGCGCTGGGCTGGGCCGCCGCGCTGACTGTCGCCGAACTGACTTTGGCAGTCTGCTTCCTGGTGCCTCTCGAACATCCGCTGCTCGGCCTCTTCTTCCTGCTGGGGACGGCGACGGCGGCCATCGCCATCGGCCTGACGCTCCGTATCCGCCGCATGTATCTGGCGGCGCTGGAGGACCGTGCCAGGCGCTTGGAGATCGAGCACGGCCAACGCGTCCAACTCACCGCTGCCGCCGAGCGCTCCCGGGTCGCGCGCGAGATGCACGACATCGTCGGCCACAATCTCTCGGTCATGGTCAGCGTCGCCGACGGCGCCGCGACCCTCGCCGCCAACAGGAACGAGCAATCCGCCGAGGCCCTGCGCATCCTCGGCGACACCGGCCGCCAGGCCATGGGCGAACTGCGCCGCGTACTGGGCGTCCTGCGCGAGGAGCAGGAGGACGTACGGTCGCTCAGCCCGCAGCCGGGGGTCCGTGATCTGGACCCCCTGCTGGCGCGGGTGCGCGCAGCGGGGCTGACGGTGACCTACCGCACAGTGGGCGATCTCGACTCACTGGGCAGCGGCGTACAGCTCACCGTCTATCGCATCGTCCAGGAAGCACTGACCAACACGCTCAGGCACGCGGGTACGGGCTCCGCCGCCGAGGTCACGGTGGCCGCCGACGCCGGCGCAGTGCGGATACGGGTCGCCGACACCGGACCACCGCCAGGGGCGCCCGTGCGAGCGAAGCCGGGGCCGGGGACCGGCGACCCCGGGCACGGCCTGGTCGGCATCCGTCAGCGGGCCGCCATGTACGGCGGTGCCGTCACCATCGGCCCTCGCGACACCGGGCACGGGTGGATCGTGGACGTCGTGCTCGACGTGCCGTCCGCGCCCGCCCTACCGGCTTCAGGAGAACAGTCGGCATCAGGAGAACAGTCGGCTTCGGGAGAACGTCTGCCATGACCACCGTGCTGATCGCCGACGACCAGCCGTTGCAGCGCCTCGGCTTCCGCATGCTCCTGGAGGGCACCCCCGGCCTGACCCCGGTCGGCGAGGCCGCGCACGGGGCCGAGGCCGTCCGCCTGGCTGCCGAACTGCGGCCCGATGTCGTCCTCATGGACATCCGCATGCCCGGCATGGACGGCCTCGAGGCGACGCGCCGGATCGTGGCCTCCGGCGGCCGTACCCGCGTGCTCATCGTGACCACCTTCGATCTGGACGAGTACGCATACGAGGGTCTGCGGGCCGGTGCCAGTGGCTTCCTGCTCAAGGACGCCCGCCCCGAGGAGCTCGTGGCGGGCATCCAGGCGGTGGCGACCGGCGACGCCGTCGTGGCACCGAGCCTGACCCGGCGTCTGCTGGACGCCTACGCCCACCAGGTGCTCGCACCGACCGAGGCTCCCGCGGCCGTGGATCCCCGGCTGCAGACGCTCAGCGACCGCGAACGAGAGGTACTGGTCGCCATCGGCCAGGGCTGGACGAACACGGAGATCGCCGAACGGCTCGTACTCACCGAGTCCACGGTGAAGAAGCACGTCGGACGGGTCCTCGCCAAGATCGGGGCACGCGACCGCATCCAGGCCGTGATCATGGCGTACGACGCCGGGCTGGTCAGGGCGAAGCCGTAGCCCACCCGCAGGGTGCCGCGAGCTCAAGAGCCGACGCGGTGGAACTCCTCACGGCAAGCCGGCGCCGGGCTCGGTGACACTGGCGCCGGGAGAGATCGCGGTGGTACCGGAGCCACGGCGCGGCTGACGAGACAGGCCCCGGCAGTTGACCGGCCGAGGCCCGACCTCGTATGTCAGGCACGTGGTGGCCGTCCCCGGGTAGCAGAAAGGGCCGGCTCGACGCCGTTGGCGCCGAGCCGGCCTTTTCGGTGGTGCACACCCAGAGGTGCCGAGCCTTCCGCTCGACAGTGCGGGTCAGTCCGTGCCGGACTCCATCGCGGCGCGGTCCAGCAGCTCGTCGTCAGCGGAGACCTCGCCGCGGGAGGCGATGGCCTGGGCGCCGCCCTCAGGCATCTCCGGCATGGTGCCGATGAGCCCGGTCGCGGCCGCCTGGGCGGCACCGATGGCGGGACTGCCGGTGCCGATCAGGCCGAGCCCGGCGTACTGCTCCAGCTTGGCGCGGGAGTCGGCGATGTCGAGGTTGCGCATGGTGAGCTGGCCGATCCGGTCCACCGGGCCGAACGCGGAGTCCTCGGTGCGCTCCATGGACAGCTTGTCCGGGTGGTAGCTGAACGCCGGGCCTGTGGTGTCGAGGATCGAGTAGTCCTCACCGCGCCGCAGGCGCAGGGTGACCTCGCCGGTGATGGCCGAGCCGACCCAGCGCTGCAGCGACTCGCGGACCATCAGCGCCTGCGGGTCGAGCCAGCGGCCCTCGTACATCAGCCGGCCAAGGCGCCGTCCCTCGTTGTGGTACTGGGCGAGGGTGTCCTCGTTGTGGATCGCGTTGACCAGGCGCTCGTACGCCGTGTGCAGCAGGGCCATGCCGGGGGCCTCGTAGATGCCGCGGCTCTTGGCCTCGATGATCCGGTTCTCGATCTGGTCCGACATGCCCATGCCGTGGCGGCCGCCGATGGCGTTGGCCTCCATCACCAGGTCGACGGCGGAGGTGAACTCCTTGCCGTTGATCGTCACCGGGCGGCCCTGGTCGAAGCCGATCGTCACGTCCTCGGTGGCGATCTCGACTTCAGGGTCCCAGAACCGCACGCCCATGATCGGCTCCACGGTCTCCACGCCGGTGTCGAGGTGCTCCAGGGTCTTGGCCTCGTGGGTGGCGCCCCAGATGTTGGCGTCGGTGGAGTACGCCTTCTCCGTGCTGTCGCGGTAGGGAAGGTCGTGGGCGAGAAGCCACTCCGACATCTCCTTGCGGCCGCCGAGCTCGGTCACGAAGGCCGCGTCCAGCCAAGGCTTGTAGATCCGCAGGTGCGGGTTGGCGAGCAGGCCGTACCGGTAGAACCGCTCGATGTCGTTGCCCTTGAAGGTCGAGCCGTCGCCCCAGATCTGTACGTTGTCCTCGAGCATCGCCCGGACCAGGAGGGTGCCCGTGACGGCGCGGCCCAGCGGCGTGGTGTTGAAATAGGCACGCCCGCCCGAGCGGATGTGGAACGCCCCGCAGGTGAGCGCGGCCAGGCCCTCCTCGACCAGCGCCGCGCGGCAGTCGACCAGGCGCGCGATCTCGGCACCGTAGGTCTTCGCACGGCCGGGCACCGAGGCGATGTCGGGCTCGTCGTACTGGCCGATGTCGGCGGTGTAGGTGCACGGGACGGCGCCCTTGTCGCGCATCCACGCGACCGCGACCGAGGTGTCGAGGCCGCCCGAGAAGGCGATGCCGACGCGCTCGCCGGCGGGAAGGGAGGTGAGGACCTTGGACATAGGAAGATTATGCATGACTCCGCATCATCATGCAAAGGTGATTCGGGTCCTATGCCGCCGGGTCAGACCCGCTGCGGTTCGTGTAACCTCCGCGCTCACTCCCCTCCACTGGTCTCCAATGTCCCCGTGCTTACAGAACCGCACCCGCGGGTGAGTCTCCCCCGGCGGTGCGTCGAAGGCCGCTCGGCGTTGCCAGCCGGGTTACCCAAAGCCGTGTGCAGCACGATGAACTCTGGCCGGTCGAGGGCGCCGTCCTCGTCGGTGTCAACGAGGTCGAACAGTGCGCCGAGTGCTGGTGAGCAGATGTTGTCGAACGGCTCGACGCCAACCCACGCCACGTACTCGTCGAGGGTCATCTTTCCGTCGCCGTCCTTTCCGTCGCCGTCCGCGTCCATCGCTGCCCATGCCCGTTCACCGGCCGCGTGTGCGTGGAGGACCATGGGGTCTTCTTCTTCCACGCTGCGTCCCGTCGCTACTGTCACCCGGTCGATGGGCGTGAAGTGTCCAGCCAGCGAGGCCGATGGCGGCGGAGTCGGCGTCCTGTGCACGGGCACCGGCCACGTGACGTACGACCCGCCGCTGACCCTTGTCTCACGCAGGACGCACATCCACGTCGAGGCGGGGTACACGTGCGCCGTCACCCCCGGCCCGACCGTACCGGCTCATGGCGTTCTGGACGGGGGGTCTCCGGCGGCGTCCTGCCTCGCCCAGGCCAGCTCCCGTCCCACGAAGCGGATCGGCGCGAGGAGTGACCTACGTGGTCGGGGCGCCTACACAGAGGCCATGTCATAGGTCGCCTACACGGAGGCCCATGTCATGGGCCCGGCAGACTCGTTCAGCTCGGCCCAGACCGTCTTGCCGTGCCGGGCGTGGCGCGTTCCCGAGCGCTCGGCGAGCTGGGCGACCAGGAGCAGGCCGCGCCCGCCCTCGTCGAAGACACGGGCCCGGCGCAGGTTCGGCGTGGTGCTGTTGGCGTCGGAAACCTCGCACATGAGGGTGCGGTCGTGGATCAGGCGCAACCCGATGGGGGCCGGCCGTAGCGGATGGCGTTGGTGACCAGTTCGCTGACCACCACTTCCGTGGTGAAGGCGAAATCTTCCAGTCCCCAGATACTCAGCTGCTCGGAGACGCTCGACCGGGTCTGGGCGACGACTGCGGGATCGGCGTCCAGGTCCCAGTTGGCGACCTGGCCGACCCCCAGGGTGTAAGTGCGGGCAAGGAGCAGTGCGACGTCGTCGTGTGGTCGAGCGGGCAGCAGGGTTTCGAGCACGGTGTCGCAGGTGGCTTCCAGGTAGGGAGCGGGCTGGGCAAGGGCGTGGCGCAGCAGGCTCAGGCATCGATGTCGCGGTCGCGGGCTGCGATCAGGCCGTCGGTGTAGAGGGCGATGATGCTGCCTTCGGGCAGGTCGACCTCCGCCGCTTCGAACGGCAGGCCGCCCAGGCCGAGCGGCGGGCCTGCGGGCAGGTCGAGGAGGTCGACGGCTCCGTCCCGGGTCACCACGGTCGGCAGCACGTGCCCCGCGCGGGCGAGGGTGCAATGGCGGGGGACGGGATCGTAGACGGCGTACAGGCAGGTGGCGCCGACATCGCCGGCGGCTTCGGTGTCCGGATCGGTGGAGGCTTCGGCGGACAAGCGGAGGACGACGTCGTCGAGGTGCGTGAGGAGTTCGTCGGGCGGCAGGTCACGGGGGAGCGGGCCGACGTGCTGGACGTGCGGCGCTGCTCCACTCACAGCTACAAGGGCACACAGTTGTACACCTGCCGCGCAACGTGGCGTTTCTCCGACGAGCGTACCGGCGAGGGGTATATCGACGCGGGCACCGAGCCGACGAGGAAGGGCTCCACAGTGTTCGCCGGCGATGGCTGGGGATACCGCTCGCGTGGCGATCTGCTGGGCTCGGTGCTGCCCGAGGCCGGGGTCTTCCTGCTGGTACTTGGCGAACTGGCCGTCTTGCTGGTCATCCCCCGGTTCGGGCGCAGGCGCGGCTATACGCTGCCGCGCGAAATCGGCCAGGGTGCGTACCGCGATCCGCAGCCGGCCCATGGTGGCCGCGGCGTGGATGCCGCGGCCGACCACGTCGCCCACCACGAGGGCGACACGCGCTCCTGACAGCGGGATGACGTCGTACCAGTCGCCGCACACACCGGCCTGGGCGCCTGCGGGCAGGTAGCGGCAGGCGACCTCCACGGCGGACTGCCGTGGCGCATGCCGCGGGAGAAGGCTGCGCTGCAGGGTGAGAGCGGTGGCGCGCGCGTGCGTGTAGCGGCGGGCGTTGTCGACGGCCACCGCCGCCCGGGCGGCGATCTCCTGCGCAAGAAGCAGATCGTCGTCGTCGAAGAGGTCTGGGCTGCGGTGGCGGAAGAACTGCACGACGCCCAGCGTGGCGCCACGGGCGAGCAGCGGCACCACCAGCATCGAGTGGATCGCATGGTCGTCGACGGCGAGGCCCTGATCCGGGTTCGCCGCCGACCGGTCCGGGACTCGGGAGGCCTCGAGACGGTGCCGGGACGGCTGCCCGGTGGCCAGGGCGCGCGCCGGCGGCAATCCGTCCGGATAGGTGTGGAGCTGCTGCGGCGCGATCGTCCAGTCCGGGCAGCCCTCCATCACCGACTGCTGCGCGACTCGGCACAACATGAGCGGGCCCACCAGCGCGGTGTCCTGTCCGCCGCGAGTTCGAAACCTTCTACAACGAGCACCGGCCGCACCGAACGCTGAAGCAAGCCACGCCCTTTCGCCCACTACCCGAACCGATCAACGTGCCAGCGCACATCAGACACCTGGAAGTCCGCCGACGAGACCGACTCGGCGGAACCCTTCACGAGTACCGACATGCTGCTTGACCAGGCCGGATGATTTATCGGCACCCGCAGAGTTCGTCGACCGCCTCGGCTTCAGCCAGTACCCGGCTCGGTTGCCCTTCAGGCGCCGTTGAACCCGGCGACGTGTGGCCGATCTCCAACGCCAGGCCCAGCACGACAGCCAGGCGCCCGGACGCAGCCAGGGCAACAAAAAGGGGGAACCGTAGGTCCGCCCTGTCTCTGAGCCCGGGTCAGACTGCATGCGGCGGATCGCGACCACGGCCGCGTCGTCATTCAGATGGCCGTGGACGTGAGCCAGCAGGTCGTCCCGCAGGAGACGCAGCAGCTCCTCGGGGTCTTCCTTGGTCCACTCGGGCACCCGTTCGGTAAAGGGGTAGAAGACTCCGTCGGCATTGCGTGCTTCGATGACGCCGTCCGTGTAGAGGAGCAACAGGTCGCCGACCTCGAACGGGAACGTCTGGACGTCGTACTCTGCGATGCCGAAGAGCCCGCCGAACCCGATCGGAAGGTGGCTCGCCTCGGGCACGAGCGTCGTGATGCGATGCCCGTGGAGCACGAGCGGTGGTGGGTGGCCGCAGGCGATGAGGTGGACCACCGCATCGTGGTCGGGGATGTCGAGCAGCATGGCGGTGGCGAAGTCCTCGCTCGCGTCCTGCTCCGCATCTTCTTGCCACTGGTTCGTGTCCCAGCGGAACGCCGCGTCCAGGTGGACGGCCAGGCGTGGCAGCGTGGCCTGCCGATGGGCGGCCGCGCGAAAGGCGCCCAACAGCAGGGCGGCGTTGTTGATCGCGGCCAGACCGTTGCCGCGTACGTCGCCGATCAGGAGCCGGGTGCTGTGGTGGGCGGTCCGCGCGGCCGCGTACAGGTCTCCGCCCAGGTCGGCTTCCTCCTCGGCCGGGAGGTACAGGCCGGCGATCCGCAGCGGACCACTGCGCCCGGGCAGCGGCTGCAGCAGGACACTCTGCGCGGCTGCGGCCACCGACCGCACCCGGTGCAACTGCCGCTCGCGCCGACCCCGCACCACGCAGAAGGCGACACAGAGGATGGAGACGACGACCAGGGCAGCGATCTGAGCCTGCACGTTGGCAGTGGACAGGACTCCTCTGAGCACCCCGATCAGCACCTGGGCCGCGACCGCGAGCACCCCCATCAGCGCCGTCACGCGAGCGCCGGCGATGGCCACCGTGATCGCGGGAGCCGCCACCAGCAGCGGGCCGAGATGGATGTGCGCCGGAGACAACACATCGGCCACACAGACCGCGACGATCAGCCCCAGCGGGATCACCATCAGCGCGGGCGCATGACCCGGCCGCCAGGAAGGCCGGAACTCCATCCACGGTCGAATGACCATGCCACAAGCCTTGCACCTACCTCCGCCTACGGGTGTGAGCCGCTCCGGTGCCGGGATTCGAGGGCCCTCGCCGCAGGACCGCCGTCCGTCCGGTGTACGAGGTGCGGGCCCAGGCCCACCGGGCGGCGCGACCGGCGTGTTCGGCCGCTACGGGCAGCCCTCGACGGTGGCAGGGCTCAGGACGCGCCGTCGACCTCTCGCACCAGTTCGATCGCCCTGGCCAGGGTGGCGAGGCGGGCCTCCAGGGTCTCCCCGGCCGGGTAGAGGCGCACGGTGTCGACGCCGGCGTCGCGCCAGGTCCGGAGCCGCTCGCGCACCATGGTTTCGGTACCGATCAGCGTGGCGGCCAGCACCATCTCGTCGGTCACCCGGGCTGTCGCGCCGTCCCAGTCACCGGCGTGGGCGGACAAGTAGACGGGGTCGGAGATTTACCGTCCGCGGGACTGCTCACGTCTGCGCGCTGTGAGTGATGCTTAAGGAGTCCCAGACCTGTGCCGCGGCAGTCGTGCCGTCCGTTCTCCCAGTCCCGGTCTGCCGGTGTCCGGCCTCTCGAGGTGACGATCAGTCGTGTCAGTGCAGCAGCCAGCACGGCCCAGGGAAGAGAAGGGGCCGCGGTCACGTCGGAGCGTCCAAATGACGGCTCCGCCCCGCTACCGTTCGCGGTTGCGAAAGGGGGCAGCGGACGCCACGGTCTGGTACCTCCGTCTGGTCGCCCTGCTCAATCTGGTGGCGGTCGTCTCGGTGGCGTTCCGCGAGGAAGTGCGCGAACACAACGTCGGTGAGTACTTCACCCCGTATCTGGCCACCGCGGGCCTGGTCTCGACGGTACTGGCATTGTTCCTGGCCGTCGTGATGCGACGCCGCAAACGGGCCGCGTGGATCTTCAACATGCTGCTGGCCGGGCCTCTGTTCGCCCTCTACGTGCTTGCTCTCACGCAAGACGAGTACCGCGAGCACGGCTTCAACTGGTTCTCCGTCGTTCTGACCGGCCTGTTCGTCCTGGCATTGCTGGTCGGGCGCAAGGAATTCCGGGCAGTGGGTGACCGCTCCAACGTGGGACTGGCATTGGCGGTCCTGGTCGGCGGCATCCTGGTGGGCGGTGCCATCAGCACTCTGCTGGTGAAGGTCACCAACCGGCTGTCGGGCGCATCTCTGGAGGACCTGATCTTCTACGCCCTGCTGCGTGGCATGACTGTCGGTCCGCTCGCTGACCGGTTCGCCACCGTGGACGCTCCACGTTGGGTGGATGTGCTGATCAACGTGCTGATCGCGCTGATCTTCCTCCTTGTGCTGTACGCGTGCTTCCGCGCCCCGCGCGGTCGCGAGCGGCTCGGCGAGGAAGACGAACAGCGCCTGCGCGAGCTTCTGGAGAAGCACGGTGAACGCGATTCGCTCGGCTATTTCGCACTGCGCCGGGACAAGGCCGCCATCTTCTCGCCGAGTGGCAAGGCCGCGATCGCCTACCGGGTGGTCGGCGGTGTCACCCTCGCCTCCGGCGACCCGATCGGCGACCCGGAGGCATGGCCGGGCGCCATCGAGGAGTGGCTGAAGGAAGCACGCCTGCATGCCTGGGTGCCCGCCGTGATGGGCGCAGGTGAGGAGGCCGGCACCATATACGCTCGCCAGGGCCTGGACGCCCTGGAACTGGGCGACGAGGCCGTCGTGGACCGCGCCGAATTCACCCTCGGTGGGCGGGCCATGCGCGGTGTCAGACAGGCCTGCAACCGGGTCCGTCGGGCCGGGTACTCCGTGCGCTTCCGTCGGCACGAGGACATTCCTGAGACGGAGATGGCCGCCCTGATCGACAAGGCGGACCGCTGGCGGGACAGCGAGACCGAGCGCGGCTTCTCGATGGCCCTTGGACGTCTCGGCGATCCGGCCGACGGGCGCTGCGTGATGGTCGAGTGCCACGACGGCGAAGGGAGGCTACGGGCCCTGCTCAGCTTCGTGCCCTGGGGCGACAAGGGGCTCTCGCTGGATCTGATGCGACGGGACCGCAGCTCTGACAACGGGCTCATGGAATTCATGGTCGTCGAACTGTTGCTGCGCGCCCAGGAAGTCGGCGTGGAACGGCTGTCGCTGAATTTCGCGATGTTCCGATCCGTCTTCGAACGCGGCAGCCGGCTGGGGGCCGGGCCGGTGCTGCGCCTCTGGCGTGCGGTGCTGACCTTCTTCTCGCACTGGTGGCAGATCGAGTCGCTGTACCGGGCGAACGCCAAGTACAGGCCGGTCTGGGAGCCCCGCTATCTGTTGTTCGAGAAGAGCAGTGAGCTCCCGCGCATCGGCATCGCCAGCGCCCGCGCGGAGGGATTCATCGCCACACCGAGCCTGCCCGCCCTCTTCCGCCGCCGGCGCACGCCCGCATGAATCGACGAGCAAGGGATTTGACTGAGGGCGGCCGCTCACTCCCCGGCGGGCGGGGCGATCTCGACCCGTACGCCGCGGGCCTCGAAGGCGCGGATCTGTGCGGCGGGCGCCGACGCGTCCGTCACCAGCGTCCACTCGCCCGCGAGCGTCGCCCAGGCGTGGAACGGTGCGCGGCCCAGCTTCGCGCCGTGGGCCAGTACGTAGACGTGGTCGGCGCGGCGGGACATCAGTTCTTTGAGGCGGGTTTGGCGCAGGTCCGCCTCGCAGATGCCGCGGTCGACCGTGACCCCGTCGGCGCCGAGGAAGACGCGGTCGAACGACATGCGCTCCAGGGCGGCCTCTGTGAGCGGGCCGACGAAGCCCTGGCTGAGCGGGCGCAGCGTCCCGCCGAGGCACTCGACGTGCACGCCCTCCGCATCCGCGAGGGCGTGCAGCGCGGTCAGACCTGTCGTCGCGATCGTCAACTCCTTTGCCGCGCGCAGCTCGTGGGCCAGCGCGCCCACCGTCGTACCGGCGTCGAGCAGCAGCGTCTCGCCCGGCTCGACCTGCCGCGCCGCCCACTGCGCGATGGCCCGCTTCTCCTCGTACGCCTCGCCCGTGCGCTGGCGCAGCGACGCCTCCGGGTGCGCGGCGAGGGCCATCGCGCCGCCGTAGGTGCGGGCCAGGCGTCCCTCGGTGGTCAGGCGTGCGAGGTCGCGGCGGATGGTGGACGGGGTGACGTCGAAGAGCTGGGAGAGTTCCTCGACGCTGGCGAGGCCGGTGGTGGTGGCCAGGTGCACGATGCGGTCGCGGCGGGCTTGGGAGGTTCGTCCCGGGGATGGGGTGGGCGGCATCTGCTTGGTCCTCTGCGGTGCGGCTGTACGGGGGACGAAGGTTCAGGCCGCGGGCGCCGTCGCCATCTCGGCCGCCTGGCGCAGCGCC
The DNA here is from genome assembly GCF_040295225.1 of Streptomyces sp. NPDC002896. Taxonomy (NCBI): domain Bacteria; kingdom Bacillati; phylum Actinomycetota; class Actinomycetes; order Kitasatosporales; family Streptomycetaceae; genus Streptomyces; species Streptomyces sp. NPDC002896. The sequence goes on from NZ_JBEOVA010000004.1 coordinate 202,644, forward strand.
TCGACCATGCTACCGGCCTCGGCCTTGCCGGTTCCGGCGATGTCGAAGGCGGTGCCGTGGTCGACGGAGGTGCGGATCACGGGCAGTCCTACGGTGAGGTTGACGCCCGCCTCGATACCGAGGACCTTGACCGGGCCGTGGCCCTGGTCGTGGTACATCGCCACGATCAGGTCGTAGTCGCCGCGGGAGGCGAGGAAGAAGGCGGTGTCGGCGGGGAGCGGGCCGCGTGCGTCGACGCCCTCGGCGCGCAGCTTCTCCAGGGCGGGGACGATCTTCTCTTCCTCCTCGCCGTAGCCGAAGAGGCCGTTTTCGCCGGCGTGCGGGTTGATGCCGCAGACGCCGATGACGGGGTTGGGCGTGCCCGCGCGGACCATCGCTTCGTGGCCGCGGCGGACGGTGCGCTCGACCAGGCCCGGCTCGATGCGGTTGACGGCGTCGATCAGGCCGATGTGGGTGGTGACGTGGATGACCTTGACCTTCTCGGTCGACAGCATCATCGACACCTCGTCGGTGCCGGTGAGGTGGGCGAGGAGTTCGGTGTGGCCGGGGTAGATGTGGCCGGCCGCGTGCAGGGCCTCCTTGTTGAGGGGAGCGGTGCAGATGGCGTGTACCTCGCCGGCGACGGCGAGTTCGGCGGCGCGCTTGATGTACTCGTATGCGGCGTTGCCCGAGACGGTTGAGAGTTTGCCCCAGGGCAGGTCGGCGGGGAGCAGTTGGAGGTCGACGACGTTGACGCGGCCGGGCGTGAACTCGGCGTCGCGGGGGTGGTCGACGGCCACGACGGTCGCGTTCAGGCCGAGGATGCGGGCGGCCTCGCGCAGCCGGTGGGCGTCGCCGATGGCGACGGGGCGGCAGCGGGTGAGCACAGCGTCGTCGAGCAGGGCCGCGATGACGACCTCGGGGCCGATACCGGCGCCGTCGCCCATGGTGACGGCGATGAGCGGGAGCGGGGCGGGCATGTCGGGTTCCTCCTAGGGGCGGAGCAGGTCGGGCCGGAGTGCGGTGGCGATACGGCGCAGGGAGTCCGCGGCGCCGTAGCTGCCGGGGCGGGTGACGACCGTGCGGCCGTCGGGGGTGCGGGAGCGGACGGCGCCGTGGTGGATCTCGCCGAGGGGCGCCAGCTCCCGTATGCCCAGGGCGTCCAGGGCGACGCGGGCCGTCTCGCCGCCGGTCAGGACGAGGTCGGGGCGGCCGGGGTAGGTCAGGGCGAGCGCGGCGAGGGCCGTGCTCAGGGCGCGGCCTGCGCCGGGGCTGAGGCCTGCCGAACCGTCGATGGAGAGCACGGTCGGCGCGGTGCCCGTGACGTCGGGCAGGCGGGCGGTGCCGGACGTCAACTCGCCCGGATCCAGCGGCACATGGTGCGCGCCGAGCGCGGTGAGTTGCGCGATCTGCGCAACCGCGCCGGGTTCCGCGGTCCCCACGACGAAGAGCAGCGGGGCGGTGCTCTTCTCCGGGGCGGCGACGGGTGTCCGCTCGAGGGCCCTGCCGAGCGCCGCTGCAAGTCCCCCGCTGCCCAGGAGCCGGAACCCCGCCCCGAGCCGCAGCGCCGCTGCGGCGATGGCGTCCAGGTCGGCGTCGGTCTCGGCCTCGGGTATCGGGTGCGCCCCTGCGGCGGCGATCCGGCGGAACTCCGCGTCCAGGGCGTCGGGTGCGGCGCGTACGACATTGAGCGGGACGGTCCGGACCGCGAGGCCTGTGAGCGCCTCGGCGATCGAGCGCGGCGCCGCGGACCGCTCCGCGCGCCAGCCGTCCGTGCGGTGCAGCGCAACGCCGTCCAGGTGCACCACGCCGCCGGTCACCGTGCGCCGGGCGGCGGGCAGTGCGGGCGCGATGACCAGGGCCTTCGCACCCTCGGCGTATGCGGCGGCCTCCGCGGCGAGGTTGCCGCGCAGCTGGGAGTCGACCTTCTTGTACAGCAGCCGGTCCCGCACCCCGTGCAGCGTCTTCCGCACGGCCTCGGCCGCGGCGGCGGATGGCAGATGGCGGCTGTCGAGATCCACGACGAGGTCGCCGTCGGCACCGGCCACCGTGTCGGCGGTGAGCGACAGACGGACGGCCCCGCCGAGCGCGCAGGCGGTCTCGGCCGCGCCCGACAGGTCGTCGGCGAGCGCGAGTACGGCCGGGGATCGGAACGGGTGGGATGGCTGCGAAGCCACAGGATCGAACCTCCTCGGGAACGCCCGACGTCGGGCGGCCCCGGTCGGATCATGGCACACGCTGCGCGATTCGCGCGAGACCCCTTGCGCAATTCACGCAGCCATGCGAGCGTTCCTCTGGCGCCGACGCCTGTCACCCGCGGACTTTGACGCCACCTGCGTACCCCGCACACCTGCCGCGTCTCCTCGCTGAGCCACCCGCGTCGAACCACCCGGGATGCGCCCCTCGCACACGCCCTCGCACCACCGGCACCGCCCGCCGTTGCCCGCCCTGGAAGGAACCCGCCGTGACCGTCGGCCATGAACTCCCGCACGTCCCCGTCCCGTTGTCCCGTCTGGTCCTCGGCACGATGACCTTCGGCGACACCGCGGACCGTGCGACGGCCGCCGCGATGCTGGACGCCGCGCTGGATGCGGGCATCACCGGCGTCGACACCGCGAACGGCTACGCGGGCGGTGAGAGCGAGCGCATCCTCGCCGAGCTGCTCCCGGGACGCCGCGACCGGATCGTGCTCGCCACCAAGGCCGGCATCCCGCACCCCGACCAGGGCGAGCACGCCCCGCTCTCCGCCGAGGGCCTGCGCGCCGCACTGGACGGCAGCCTGAAGCGGCTGGGCACCGACCGCGTCGACCTCTTCTACCTGCACCAGCCGGACCGGGCCACGCCGCTCGCCGAAACCCTCGCGGCCGTCGCCGAGTTCGTACGGGACGGAAAGGTCCTCGCCCTCGGTGTCTCCAACTTCGCCGCCTGGCAGATCGCCGAGCTGAACCGGGTGGCCGACGAGGTCGGCGCGCCACGGCCGGTCGTCGCCCAGCAGCTGCACAACCTGCTCGCGCGCCGCGTCGAGGAGGAGTACGTCGAGTTCGCCGCGACCACCGGGCTGCGCACGATGGTCTACAACCCGCTCGGCGGCGGCCTGCTCACCGGCCGCCACACCTTCGAACAGGCCCCAGGCAGTGGCCGGTTCGGCGACTCCAAGCTCGCCGCGATGTACCGCGAGCGGTACTGGAACGAGGACCTCTTCCGCGCCGTCGCCGACCTCACCCGTATCGCCGCCGACGCGGGCCTGCCGCTGACCGAGCTCGCCCTGCGCTGGCTGCTGACCCGCCCCTCCACCGACGCGCTGCTGCTCGGCGGCTCCAAGGCCGACCACCTCAAGGCCAACATCGCCGCCGCGGCCGCGGGCGAGCTGCCCGCCGACGTGCTGGCCGCCTGCGACGAGGTGGGCGCCCGGCTGCGCGGCCCGATGCCCGCCTACAACCGCTGACTTCCCCCACCCCCAGGAGACTTTCGTATGGCAACCGGCCGCACCCCCGCCGAGTTCACCGCCGCCCTGCGCGCCCGCGAGCAGCTCATCGGCTACTGGTCCCTGCTCGACTCGCCGATCGCCGCCGAGCGTCTGGCCCGCATCGGCTACGACTACCTCGCCTTCGACGCCCAGCACGGCCTCTTCGGCTACCAGGGCATGCTGGGCAACCTCCTGGCGACCGACACCAAGGGCTCCACGGCCGTCGGCATGGTGCGCGTGGAGGCCAACGACCTCACGTACATCGGCAAGGCGCTCGACGCGGGCGCGACCGCCGTCATCGTCCCGCTGGTCAGCACCGCGCAGGACGCCGCCGACGCCGTCGCCGCCGTGCGCTACCCGCCCCTCGGCCGCCGCTCGTACGGCCCGATGCGCGCGCAGCTGCGGATCGGCCCGAACCCTGCCGACACCCACGACCAGACCGCCGTCCTCGCGATGATCGAGACGGCCGACGGCCTCGCGAACGTCGAGGAGATCTGCGCGACGCCCGGCCTCGACGGGGTCTACGTCGGCCCGTCCGACCTGCGTCTCGCGATCGGCGGCGCGACCTCCACGGACCCGTCCGTACAGGAGGAGTTCGAGCAGGCCCTGGCCCGTGTCCGGAAGGCGGCCGAGGCGGCGGGCATAGCGGCCGGCATCCACAACGCCGACGGCGCGAGCGCCGCCCGCCGCCTCGCCGAGGGCTACACGTTCGCCACCGTCGCGGCCGACGTCGTCCACCTGCAGCAGATCGCCACGTCCCACCTCGAGGCGGCCCGCGGCGGAGCGCGCTGATGCCCACGACACTCATCACGACGCCCACCTTCGCCCGCCACGCGGACCGCCCCTGGCAGATCCTTAAGGAAGCGGACGCGGGCCCCCGGCGCCTGCCCACCGCCGAACTCCTGCAACACGCCGCCGAAGCCGACGCCCTGATCGTCGGCATGGACCCGATCACCGCCGAGGTGATGGACGCCGCGCCCCGCCTCAAGGTGATCGCCAAGCACGGCGTCGGCGTGGACACCATCGACATGGCCGCCGCCCGCACGCGCGGGATCCCCGTGGTGTGCGCGCCGGGCAGCAACTCCCGTGCCGTGGCCGAGTACACCTTCGGCCTGCTGCTGTCGGCGACGCGCTCGCTGACCGCCTCGCACACCGAGGTCGCGGCGGGCGGCTGGCCGAAGCTGTTCGGCCCCGAACTGCACGGCAAGACCCTCGGCATCGTCGGCTTCGGCCGGATCGGGCGGCTGCTCGCCGGTTACGCCCGCGCCTTCGGGATGGAGCTGCTGGCCCACGACCCGTACGTCCAGGGCGACGACATCCGCGCGCACGGCGCCGAACCTGCCGCCCTCGACGACCTGTTGGCGCGCGCCGACGCCGTCAGCCTGCACACCCCGCCCGACCCGTCCGGCGCGCCGCTGCTCGACCGCGCCCGCCTCGCCGCGATGAAGCCGGGAGCCGTCCTGGTCAACGCCGCGCGCGGCGGCCTCGTCGACGAGCACGCGCTCGCCGAACTGCTCGGCTCGGGACACCTCGGGGCCGCGGCCCTCGACGCGTTCAGCACCGAGCCGCTGCCCGCCGACCACCCCCTGCGCATGGCGCCCCGCACCCTGCTCACCTCTCACATGGCCGCCTGCACCCCCGAGGCCAACCAGGCCATGGGCGCGATGGTCGCCGAGGACGTCGTCCGCGTGCTCGCGGGCGAGGCGCCCCACCATCAGGCCCGCTAAAAACCCCGTCACCCCGAGGAACGCGCAGCCCCACCCCCCACCCCTCTCCCCGTTCCGGTCACCGGCGAAGACGCCGGAAGATCCCCCAAGGACCCGACATGGCCACCACCACCGACGGCGCCACAGCCGCGTCGGCAACCGCGCAGCCCGACCCGTACGCGCTGCGCGCCGAAGACGCCCGACCCGCCCCCGTGACCTTCCGCGGCCGACTGCGCCACCTCGGCCCCGGGCTCATCCTCTCCGCGGCCGTCGTCGGCTCCGGTGAGCTGATCACCACCACCTCACTCGGCGCAAAGGCGGGCTTCGCCCTGCTGTGGCTCGTGATCATCTCCACCTCCGTCAAGGTGTGGGTGCAGATGGAGCTGGCCCGCTGGACCATCCTCAACGGCAAGCCCGCGCTGGAGGGCTACAGCCAGGTCGGGCCGAAGATCGGCCGCGTGAGCTGGATCAACTGGCTCTGGATCGGCATGGACTTCGCCAAGATGTTCCAGCGCGGCGGCATCATCGGCGGCACCGCGGCCGCCTGCTCCATCCTCCTCCCGATCAGCGGCGGGGCACTGAGCACCCCGTCCCTGACGATCTGGGCGGTCATCGTCACGGCCGCCGCGATCCTCATCCTCCAGACGGGCAAGTACCACGTCGTAGAGCGGGTCGAGGTCATCGGCATCACGCTGAAGACCCTCATCACCGTCGGCCTGGCGCTCGCGCTCCCCTTCACCGCCTTCGGCTACGGCACCGAACAGCTCGCCGGCGGGCTCAGCTTCCAGATCCCCGCGGGCACGGTCGGCATCGCCCTCGCCATGTTCGGCATCACCGGTGTCGGCGCCGACGAGATGACCACGTACACGTACTGGTGCCTGGAGAAGGGCTACGCCCGCTGGACGGGCCCCGACGACGGGACCGAGGAGCGCGCCCGCCGCGCCGAGGGCTGGCTGAAGGTCATGCGGCTCGACGTGGGCGTCTCCTGGCTGATCTGCACCCTGTGCACGCTCTCCTTCTACGTGATCGGCGCCTCGGTCCTGCACCCGCAAGGGCTCGTCCCCGAGGGCAACGACATGATCACCACGCTCTCGCGCATCTACACCGACACGCTCGGCCCCTGGGCCGAGTACCTCTTCCTGGCCGGCGCGATCTCCGTCCTCTTCTCGGTCACCGTCGCCTCCTCGGCCAGCGTCCCGCGCCTGTGGACCAACACCCTCGGCCTGCTCGGCGCGATCGACTGGAAGGACCTGCGCGTCCGCACCCGCACCATCCGCACCCTGACCTGGTGCCTTCCCCCGATCTGGATGTCCTTCTACCTGTGGATCCAGTCCCCGGTCCTGATGGTGCAGATCGGCGGCATCGGCGGCGGTGTCTTCCTGCTGGCGGTGGTGATCGCGGTCTGGCGCCTGCGCTACACCGGCGTCGCCCCGCGCTTCCGCGCCAACCCCTGGCTGACCGCCGCCCTCGTGCTGAGCAGCGCGGCGATCCTGTTCCTCGGGGTGTACGGGGTGCTGGACACCCTGGAGCTCACGCCCGGCAGCTGAGCACGGCCCGGTGCCCCCGTATCGAGGTCATCGAGTCGAACCGTGCCATCGGCATGGTGGAGCGCCCAGAGTACAAGCGGCGCTGGGCCACCGAGGGCTGGGACGCAATGCGGCAGAAGGCGCTGAGGTCCTGGCTGCTCGACCGGGTCGAGGATTCCGTCGCCGACACTACCTATCTCGTGGCACGCTACCTGTGGCCGTACCGCCAGGTTCTGAGCCAGCGTCTCCTGTTCGGGAAGACCGTCGTTGAGCATGGAAAACCCTGGCATGCCCACCTTACGGGCCGCTGTTGTCCGACGACGGCGGCACCTGGCTCGGGACGGCGGCCCTGCTCCGGGCGCCGGACCCGGAGACGGCTCGCGGCGTCCTCATCTCGGACGCGTATGCCCATATCGAGGTCCACAACTGGCAGTTAGGCGGGAGGCCGTCGTGAGTGACTAGCGGCGGCTCTCCGCCTCCGCGTCCAGGGCCCGCTCCGGCACCGTGACGCCCGCCCCCGTGGGTGCCCAAAGGGTCGCCGCGGAGAGCAGAGTCACGGCCGCCGCGCCCATGAGCATGGGTACGTTGCCGAGCCAGGCGGCCAGCGCGCCGCCCGCAAGGGCTCCGACCGGCACCGTCGTGAGCAGCACCGCCTGCACGAGTCCCGCGACGCGGCCCTGCATGCCGTCAGGGGTGACCAGTTGCTGCGTGGTCGTCATGGAGATCATCCATACGGTGCCGGAGAGGCCGTAGCAGACCTGGTACGCGAGCAGCACGGGGAAGGCGAGGCCCAGCGACGCGGCCGGGATCAGGAACACGGCAGCGCCTGCCGCGAGTCCGAAGATCTGCGTGGCCCGCCACAGCCCCGAGGTCCTGGCGAAGCGTCCGGCGAGCAGCGCGCCCGCCAGGGTGGCCGCGCTGTAGGCCGCGCACGTCGTGCCCAACTGCCAAGCGGGCAGGGCGAGATCGCGGGTCGCGTAGAAGACGTAGAGGGCGGCCGCCGCACCGCTGCCTAGGTTGAGTCCGGCGCCCGCCAGGACCATGCGGCGCAGCCGGCGCTCGGCGCGCACCACCGCGAGTCCCGTACGCAGCGAGCCGGCCAGGGACTTCGCGCGGGCGGGCTCCCGCGAGCCTGTCAGCGCGTTCAGCGCGGCGGGCAACGCGAACAGAAAGAGCGCCTCGATTGCGTAGGCCGCACTTCCCGCGAGGAGCGCCGCGTCGGCTCCGAGGAGCCCGACCATGACACCGCCGAGCGCGGGCCCGCCGACCTGTCCGCTCGTACGGGCCGCGGTCAGCGCCGAGTTGGCGGCGAGGAGCCGCTCCGGTCCGACGACGCGCGGCAGCGCTGCCTGGAGCGCGACCGAGAGCGTGAAGGTCAGGGTGCCCGAGACGCCTGCGACCACGTACAGGTGCGCCAGGGTGACATGCCCCACCGCGCCGGCCAACGGGATCGAGCCGACGACCAGGGTCTGCAGGGTGGTCACCCACACGAGGAGGTGGCGCAGCCTGATCCGGTCGACGATCGCTCCGGCCAGCGGGCTCAGCACGGCGCCGGGCAGATAGGTCAGCGCCAGCAGCGCGGCCGCCCCGAACGGCCCCGCGCCGAGGTCGGTCACGGCCAGCAGGGTCAGTGCGAGAGCGGTGATCTGCCGCCCGACGGAGCTGGCGACCTGCTCGCCGCACAGCAGCACGAAGGGACGGTGGCGACGCAGGGGGACCATCCCGTCGGCCCGTGACGCGCCCAACCCTCAGATCCCCGTGCAGGGAACGGGCCAGCGGTGCAGCCGCGGCGGCAGGGCCACCGCCCAACCGTCGGCGACGAGAGCGAGCCGCTCGGCCGCGAGCAGGTCGACGGCCTCCCGCTGCACGGCGTCGAGTTCACCGAGCGCCGTGGGCTCCTGGACCGTGGCGAAGGTGGCGAGCAGATCCGGGTGGTCGAGGGTGAACCTCGCCGAGGCGGGCCGCTCTCTGCGGTCCATGACGGTGATGAAGTCCGGGCCGCGGCGGTGGTAGAGCATGCCGGCGGGGAAGGCGGCGTACGAGGTGCGCCAGGCGCTCAACTCACCTGGTTCCTCGGGCCGTTCGACGGGTGGTGGGAGGTGGTGCAGCATCCGTACGTACGGGGCGTCATGCGTGTCAAGCACGTCGTCGCCTCGCGGCCGGTCTTCGTAGGCGATCTCCCAGTGCGTACGGAGCCGTTGGCTCTGGCACTCGCGCAGGAACTGGACCGCCACCGCCGTCTCGCGCCCCGCCCCGCCCAGGCGCAGCGGCACGTCCACGTGGACCTGTCGGCCGATCACGCGGTGGGGGACGGTCGCGGGAAGCCCGGTCATCCGGCCACCTCCTGACGGTCCGTGGATTGCGGAGTCGGGTCGGGGTCGATGCGGTCCGGTACGTCCCACGTGGGCAGGGACACGTACGTCCGCCCGTCGCGGAACACCAGCCCCGTCGCCTGAGCCTGCTGGATCCACCCGCACAGCTCCTCGGCCGGGATGTCGTGTCCGTCGCCGGTCAGCAGCCGGTGCAGCGCGGGCTCCGTCCGCCCGTCCTCGAGGCGGCGCAGCGCTTGCGCCTGCCAGCCGGTCAGCCGGTGGGTGCGGCGGGGCCAGCCGTGGCGCCGGTCGTGTACGAGCAGTACGTCCACGCCGTCCTCCGGCTCCGCTTCCTCCATCACCAGGCTCGATCCGTAATGTCCGTCGCGCCATGCCGCGACGGCCCGCTTGAGCCGACTCTCGGTCTCTCCGCCGATGCCCGCGTCGTCCGTCGCGAACAGGTAGACGAGGTCGGTGAGTTCGGACTCGGGCAGCTCGTAGACATGGTGGTACATCTCGGCTGGGCGCCGGTCGCCGAAGCCGAACCGCGGGTCCGTGAAGTTCGGGCTGAACCGCTCCAGTTGGATGCGGTGGGCGCCGCCCGGGGGCTGCAGGTGGACGAGCGCGGGCAGTTGGTCGACGACCGGGGCGTAGTCCTCGACGGTCTCGCCCGGGAAGCCGTACAGGTAGTTCCAGGTGACGGTCAGCGCGTGGTTCTCGCACTCACGGAGTGTGCGGATGTTGCGGGCGCCGCTGACGCCCTTGTCCATGAGGTCGAGGACCCGGTTGCTCAGGCTTTCGATGCCGGGCTGGATGAGCACGGCTCCGGCCCGCCCGAGGAGGGCGATCTGTTCACGGTTGAGGTTGGACTTGACCTCGTAGTGCATCCGCAGGTCCCAGCCGCTCTCGGCGGCGAGGGGCAGGAAGTCCTTGAAGTACGCCATGTCGATGATGTTGTCGACGGTGACGACGTCGAGGATGCGGTGCCGTCGTACGAGGTGGTCGATCTCGCTCCACAGCTGCTCGCCCGACTTGGCGCGGAACGCCATGGAGGAGCCGTTGAGCCCGCAGAAGGTGCAGTGGTGCTTCTCGCCCCACCAGCAGCCGCGTGCCCCCTCGACCACCAGCTTCGGGTAGACGTATTCGAGGACGGGGGATGCGTCGAGGACTGCCTGCCACTGGTCGTAGTCGGGCGCGGGGATGTCGGAGGGCGCCACGGTGCGCCGGGACTCGGTGTTCGCCCGCGAGACCCGGCCGTCCGTCTGCCCTTCCCACCAGCACAGGCCCGGTACGTCGGCGGGTGGCGTGTCGGCGTCCAGGTGGCGCAGGAGCGCCGGGAAGGCGTACTCGCCCTCGCCGCGCACCACGTGGTCGACGAAGGGATGGTTGCGGTGCAGGGCGTGCCCCATCGGGCCGTCGCAGTTGCTGCCGCCGAAGACGACGGTGAGCCCTGGACGGCGGCGCTTGAGCTCCCTGGCCAGCGCGAGCGAGGGCACGTTCTGCATGAACGTGCTGGTGAACCCGACGACGTCCGGTTCCTGGGCGAGCACCTCCGTCGCGCACTCGGCGATGAACTCGGTCGCGTGGACCCGCATGTCGGAGGCGGTGTCGATGCAGAGGCCGCGACGTGCGGCGTACTCCTTCAGCCGGGCCACGCCCCAGTTCTCGTCCTCGTACAGCACACCCGAGAAGACCCAGTCACCGAGGCCGTCGAAGATCGAATCGCTGCCGATCGCCTCGTAGTCACCGGGGCGCAGCAGCCCGCCGGACCGCTCGAGGAGGAACTCCGCCCAGCGCAGCGAGCCGTGGAACTCACGCACATCGTCGTCCGGGCGGACCTGCCGCAACAGCTGGTGCAGCAGGCCCACTTGGAGAGAGGGCAGATCGATCGGGTGCCACGGCATGGTCACCAGCTGTACGCGCACACCACTCTCCCCCGTCACCGTCCTCTCGGTATCCCGCTCACGCTCACGTTCCCGCCCGGTCAGCGGGTCGGCGGGCGCTTCTCCATGACGGCGGGCTTGCGGTTCGTGCGCTCCTCTTCGCGGATCACTACCTTTTTGATCTCCACGACTCTCCCCTGGTCGACGACCTCGAACTCACGTGCCACACAAAGCAGTTCACCTTATGGGGCATCACATGCGCCCCACAAGAACCCCGACGGCGGAGCGGCCCGCCCGTCAGAGGCCGTGCAGCACGGGATCACCGAGAGCGACTTTGGGGTATTCGGGGTCGCCCTGCTCATGGCCCTCGATCGTGAGGGTGGCAACGCCGGTCAGGCCCACGGTCACCTTCACCGGTGTGCGCGGAAGAATTCGGCGAGGTCGTGCGCGAGGAGTTCGGGTTCTTCGTGGGCGGCGAAGTGTCCGCCACGGGGCATGCGGGTGTACCTGGTGATGTTGTACGTGCGCTCGGCCCAACTGCGGGGCGGCTGGGTGAGGTCGGCCGGGAACAGGGCGAGGGCTGTGGGCACGTTGACCCGCTCAACCCTCCTCGTCAGCCGCTGGGCGTATTCGTAGTAGGGCCGGAAGGACGTGGAGATGGTGTGGGTGAACCAGTAGAGCGACGCCTGCGTGAGGAGGAAGTCGTCGCTGAACCGGGACGACAGGTCTCCCCCGCAGTCGCTCCACGCACGGTACTTCTCGACGATCCAGGCAAGCAGCCCGGTCGGCGAGTCGGCCAGCCCGTAGCTCAGCGTGAGAGGGCGGGTGCTCTGTTGGTGCTGGTACCCGCCCTCGTCTGCGGACCACGCCGCGACGGAGTCGAGGTACTCCTGCTCCTCGGGTGTGACGCCGGCGGGGTCGTAGGTGACCGGGTTGGCGATCGCCATCAGGTGGATGCCCACGAGAGCTTCGGGATGGGCTTCGCCGAGCCGGGAGGTGATGCCGGCACCCAGGTCGCCCCCGTGCGCCGCGTAGCGGGCGAAGCCGAGTTCGTCGTGCATGAGCCGGTGCCAGATCTCATGTGTCTGCGGTGGCTCCGCGAGCGAGGGCCGCTGAGGTGAGAAGGCGAATCCGGGCAGCGAGGGGACGATGACGGTGAACGCGTCGGCGGCGTCGCCCCCGTAGCGTGACGGCGTGGCCAGCCGGCGGGCGAGGGAGGTCAGTTCGAGGAAGGAGCTGGGCCACCCGTTGGTCAGGACGATCGGCAGGGCATCGGGGTGTTCGCCGTCGAAGCGGAGGTAGTGGACGGGGGTTCCGTCGATGTCCGCGAGGTAGGACGGCAGGGCGTTGATGGTGGCTTCCTGGGCACGCCAGTCGTAGTCGGAGGCCCAGTAGGCGACGAGGCGTCGCAGTTCGCCGGGGTCGGTGCCGGCCTCCCATCCGCCGACGGGCCAGGGGGTCGGCCAGCGTGTGTTGAGCAGTCGTGAGCGCAGCTCGTTCAGCTCGGCCTCGGTGACGGCGATCATGGGCGTGTGGCGGGTCATAGGAGTCTCCAAGGTTTCCGTTCTCACATGACAGCGGTGCGTGCCTGAGCGTCGGAGCCAGTCTGCGTGCGCTTGTCGGGGGACCGGCGGGTGGTACCGGCGATCACAGCGGACAGGGCCATGAGGATCGCGATGACGAGCAGGGCGTGCCCGATGGTGGTCCGGCTGCCGAGGAAACCGATGAGAGGCGGTCCACTGACGAAGCCGCAGTATCCGATCGAGGTGATGACGCTGACCCGGCCGGCGGCACGAGCGGGCTCGTCGGCCCCGGCACTCATGCTGACCGGAAAGCCGAGCGCCGCACCCATCCCCCAGAGCAGTGTTCCGGCGAACGCCATGCCGGTGGACGGCCCGAGTGCGAAGACAGCGACTCCGGCCGCGCCGAAGGCGGCGGCTGTTCGCAGGACGGTGACCCGTCCGAACCGTTCGAGGACCGCCGGCCCGAGCCAGCGGCCGGCCGTGAGCGCGGCCAGGAACGAGGCGTACGCCAGCGTGCCGATCGTGGCGGTGACGTGATGGCGGTCGATGACCGAGACGCTCACCCAGTTGCTGCCTTCCCCTTCCGCGACCGCGAACGCCAGAGCGACGAGCCCGACCGCCACGCTGCGAGGCTCTCTCCACGCGTCCAGACCCGGGCGGGACACCTTCACCGACGGCGGCGCTGCGCGGCGGCGCGCGGCATACTCGGGCAGGAAGTGTCGTGCGGCCGCGGGTATCGTCCCGGCGATCACTGCTGCGGCCGCGGCCACATGGATGCTTACCGGGACATGCAGGGCGATCATCAGCACGCCGACCGCGGCACCGGCGACCGTACCGAGGCTGAACGCGGCAAAGAAGCGCGGCCCGAGAGACCCACTGCATCGATCCCACCAGCGGGTGCCCCTGCCGGAAAGACGTTGGTCACGACGTCGGTGGCGGGGGTGGTCCAACGTGCCCCAAGACCTCCATGTTCGGTGCCACATGCCCGACGCTGCGTCCCTCGCTGCCCAGCAGCCGCCCCATCTGTTTGATGGTGTGCAGGCAGGCGGCCCGGTCCACGACGGTGAGATGGCGGGAGCGTTCGCTGATCGCTGCCTCCAGCCGCGGCAGGTCGCCGAGCGACCGCAGCCAGGCCATGAGCATCAGATTCCGCTGTCCCGCCAGACCGCAGCACAGTCGGACGTCCGGCAGTGCGGCCAGTGCACGTGCCGTGGGATCCAGGTGCTCCGGCGGCACGCTCGCCCAGAGCACGGCGGTGTACGGCCACCCTGAGATGGACTGCGCCATCTCGCAGCGCAGTCGCAGCAGCCGGTTCGCCAGCAGGCGCTTCACGCGGCGGCGCGCAGTGGGCTCGCTGATCCCGGCGCGGTCGGCGAGCAAGGAGTACGGCATGCGGCCGTCCTCGTGCAGCAGCTGGTACAGCTCCTGGTCGGTGCCGTCCACTCGCACGGCGCCGGCGGTTGCGGGCCGGGTGTCGGCCGACTCCAGCGCACGCTGCTGTGAGGGTTCGAGGCTGCGCAGCCGCCACCGACTCGGCTCGCTGTAGCCCACGGTCCGCATTTCCGCACGGTACGCCCGGACGCCGGGCAGCCGGCCGACGGTGTGGCGCAGGTAGGCGGACATCTCCGCGGGTGTCCGCAGCGCGATCGTGACCAGCAGCCCGTACGGCCCGGTGATGTGGTGGACGTAGCGGACCGGGTGTTCGGCGCTCAGCGCCTTGGCGACGTCATCCAGTTGGGCTGGTGCGCACTCGATCTCGGCGTAGGCCATGCAGAACTCGTTGTGCAGCACCGGGCCGAGCACGCAGGTCACCCACGCCAGTCCGGTATCGCTCAGCCGCTCCCAGCGGCGCGCGACCGTCACCGGGTCGAGTTCGAGGGCGCGTCCGAGTTGGGCCCAGGATGCGCGCGGGGTGACCTGGAGCGCGTTGATCAGCGCCAGGTCCTTTTCATCGACGGAATCCTGCGGCATGCCTCTCTCTACCACGTGCTTGCTCGACAGATGAACCCAGCTCAGCTGGCAGACATGACGGTTTGCTGCGTATCGGCAGCGTATCCGCGAGGCTCGCCAATTCTGGTGGCCACACACTTCGAAGGAGGTCGCGGATCGCCCATGGATGCGAACGCCGAGGAGAACAGGGAGAGCAGGAAGCGAGGGGAGGGACGCGTCAGCAGCAGGTACGCGGCCGGACGGCACGGCACTGCTGCCTCCGGCCGACGCGACCGGGTCGTCCGCGAGGCGGTCAGGGCCGGGCGGGTCGGCTCCGAACACCTGGTGGCCGGTTTCGTCGACACCGACGGTGTCCGGGCATCCGTGCGCGATCTGCGCGAATCATTCGGCGACGCCCCGGTGTTGCACACCTTCGCCGCCAAGGCCGCCTCCCTCGTCCCCGTCCTGCGGCTGCTCGCCGACTGCGGCATGGGATGCGAGGTCGCCAGCCCCGGCGAACTGCGTCTCGCGCTCGCCGCCGGATTCGAGCCATCCATGATCGTCCTGGACTCGCCTGCCAAGACCCGTGAGGAGATCCATCAGGCGCTCGCCCTCGGTGTCGCACTCAACGCCGACAACCTCGATGAACTGCGGCGCATCCACGCCCTGCGTCCCGCAGACTCCGCGTCCGTCGTCGGTCTGCGCGTCAACCCGCAGGTCGGCACCGGCTCCATCGGTGCGATGAGTACCGCCACCGCCACCTCCAAGTTCGGGGTCGCACTGCGCGACCACGGCGCCCGCGAGAGCGTGGTACGGGCCTTCGCCGAGCGCCCGTGGCTCACCCGGCTGCATGCCCATGTCGGCTCCCAGGGCTGCCCGCTCGACCTCATCGCCGGGGGCATCAAGGAGACATACGAACTCGCCGAGGAGATCAACCGCACACTCGGAGTCCAGCAGATCACCAGTCTCGACATCGGCGGCGGACTGCCGGTCAACTTCGCCGACGACACCGTCCGCCCCACCTACGCCGACTACGTCGGGGCCCTGCGCGCTGCCGTGCCCGGTCTGTTCGACGGGCGGTACGCGCTGGTCACCGAGTTCGGCCGGTCCCTGCTCGCCAAGAACGGCTTCATCGCCGCACGCGTGGAGTACGTCAAGGACGCGGGCAGCCGCCGCATCGCCATCACCCACGCCGGTGCGCAGATCGCCACCCGCACCGTCTTCATGCCGGACGCCTGGCCGCTGCGGGTGAGCGCGTTCGACGCCGACGGCCGTCCCAAGCACGGCCGGCCGCTCGTGCAGGACATCGCGGGGCCGTGCTGCTTCGCGGGGGACGTTGTGGCCCACGGCCGTGAACTGCCCGAACTGCGCCCGGACGACCTCGTAGTGCTGCACGACACGGGGGCGTACTACTTCTCCACGCCCTGGGCGTACAACAGTCTGCCCCGACCTGCCGTGCACGGTTTCACCGTCACCGACGATGGCACGGTGCACTTCGCGACGGTACGGGGCGCCCAGTCCCTGGACGAGGTCGTCGCGGAGAGCGGCCTGGCTCACAGGGACGCTCTGCTCGGCCTGCCCGCGCCCGCAGTCCCCGCCCGGGCCCTGCACTGACCCCTGGTTCTCTTTTCCGAACGACGCCCTCACGCCTTGCCGTACCCCTGCACGTTCCCCGCCCCCGCAGCAGAGGTCATCCATGACACAGACACCCACCACCGCGGACGCCGGGACCGCCCCCCTGGCCCGCCGCCCGCACCTGCGAGGCCGGCTCCACCTCGCCGCCTCACTCGCCGCTCTCGTCCTCAGCCTCGTCGTCGGCTTGAGTGTCACCGCCCCCAGCATCTGGGGCCTCCTGCCCATCGTCCTGTACGCACTGCTCGCGCTGACCGGCATGAACCTGGTCTTGGCCACCGGCGTCGCCCTGTTCTCCGCTGTCCTGGTCGCCTTGCCATCCCCCGGCACCGGTCTGCGCTTGCTCGGCACGGCGACCCTCGACCCCGTCACCCTGATCGGCCTGATCATCGTCCTCGGCTCCGGCGTCGGCGAGGTCCTGCGGGTCACCGGTGTCGCCGACGCAATCGTCCGCGGCATCCTGCGCACCGTCGGCGACCGCGGCCGCATCGCCGTCATGTACGGCATGATGGCCGCCTGCCTCATCCTCGTCGCCAGCCTCGGCACCCTTGCCGGAGCCCTCGCGATCGCCGCGCCTCTGCTCGTACCGGTCGCCGCACGTTCCGGCTTCACCCGCTCCTCGACCGCAGTGATCATGTTCCTCGGCGGCTGCACCGGTCTGGCGCTCGCGCCCTTCGCCGGATCCAACATCGCCATCCTCGAGGCCGCCGACACGGGCTACCTCACCTATCTCACTGTCGGCGCGGGCCCGTTGGCGGTGCTCTCCCTGCTGCTCGCCGCGGTCATCGTGCCCTGGGTGCAGCGCCGCAGCGCCGCCCGTGGCGACTTCTACACTCCGGACGAGGGCGCCGAGGAGACCGCCGGAGGGCTGCCCGCGGCGGCCGCCCGGACCCGCCACGCCACCCTCGCCTTCGCCGTCACGCTCGCCGCGGCCGTGGTGTACGCCACCGTCACGCGGGGCGGGGCCACGTTCCCGCTGTTCGCCCTGCCGCTGCTCGCGGTCTTCACCGGTCTGGTCGGCGGACTGAACCCGTGGCGCACTCTGCGGGCCGTGGCGACGGGGGCGCGCCGACTGCTGCCTATGCTGCTGCTGTTCTGGATGCTCGCGGCGCTCTTCGCCTTCATTGACTCACTGCACCCGTACGACGTGGTGATGGATCAGTTCGGCCCGGGGCTGCGGGAGATGTCCCCGCTGCCGTTCGCGCTCGCCGTCGCCTCGCTCGGCTGGGTCGGTGTCCCCGGCGCCACCGCCGCCCAGGTCGTCCTGCTCAGCGAGGTCTTCGGACCACTGGGGAACAGCCTCGGGATCGGTTCGGCCGCCTGGGTGGTCATTCTGCTGTGGGCCTCGAAGGCCGACACCTACGGACCGCTGCCGAACGCCAACATGGTCGGTCCCATGGGGCTTGCGCGCGCCACCCGGCTGCCTTACTTGCTGGGCGCCGGATGGGCGGTGCTCATCCCCGCATGCGCCCTCTACGCCGTGCTGCTCGCCGTACTGCTGTGAGACGCACCGGCCCGTCCGCCGCACACGCCCCGCCCCGCCCCGCAGAACCAGGAGCCGACACCGTGACCTCTTTTGACCTGCTCATCACCGGCGGAACCGTCGTCGACGGCACCGGCGGCCCCGCCCGTCGCGCCGATGTCGGCATCCGCGGCGACCGGATCGTGTTCCTAGGTGAGGCTCCGCCCAGCGCCACCGCCCAGGACGTACTCGACTGCACCGGCCAGGTCGTCACGCCCGGCTTCATCGACCTGCACTCGCATGCCGACTTCACGCTGCGCGACACACCGACCGCCGATGCGTGTGTACGGCAGGGCGTGACCACCGTCGTCACGGGCAACTGCGGAACCTCGCCCTTCCCAACCAACCCCAGCGGGCGCCAGGACGACAGCACGCTTGCCCAAGAAGAGGGCGGAAACGGCGAGATGCCCTGGGCGGACTTCGACGCCTTCGCCCGCGCGATCGAGAAGGCCGAACCGTGCGTCAATCTCGCGGCCCTCGTCGGCCACGGGGCCCTGCGCGCCGCCGCGATCGGCAACGAACTGCGTCCCGCGACGGCCGAAGAGACCGCCACCATGCGCCGCCTGCTCGCCAAAGCCGCCGAGCAGGGCGTGTTCGGTCTGTCCACCGGACTGATCTACGCCCCCGGCTCCTTCGCCGACACCGACGAGGTCGTGGCGCTCGCCACCGAGGCCCGACAGGCCGGGCTGCTCTACAGCACCCACATGCGCGACGAGGGCGACCGCCTCATCGATGCGGTGACCGAGGCCATCGAAACCGCCCGCCGCAGCGGCGTACGCCTCCAGATCTCGCACCTCAAGGCGATGGGACCGGCCAACCACGGCAAGGTACGCGAGGCACTGGCCGCCATCGACTCCGCAGTCGCCGAGGGGCTGGACGTGGCCTGCGACGTCTACCCCTACGCCGCCTCCTCCACCCGGCTCACATCCCGCCTGCCCGACTGGGCGATGGACGGCGGTCCCGACGCGCTCCTGGCGCGGCTGGAGGATGCCGAGACCCGCGCGGCGATCGCCGCGGAACTCCGCGCCAAGACCGGACGCACCTTCCTCCCAGAAGGGACCGTCATCGCCGCGTTGCCGCCGGGCAAGTATTCGGACCGGGTGGGCTCATCCCTCCGGGACATCGCCACCGCCACCGGCCTCGACCCGGCCGAAGCGGCCCTCGACATGCTGCACGCGCACGAGGCACAGGTCTGGATCATCAACCATGCCATGGCCGAGGCGGACGTCGACGCCGTGCTGAGCCATCCCGGCAGTGCCGTCGTCAGCGACGGCTGGGAACTGGACACGGCCGGCGGCGGGCACCCTCACCCGCGCCACTTCGGCTCCTTCGCCCGAGTCCTCGCCGAGTACACCCGCACCCGTCAACTCCTCACGCTGCCCGAGGCAGTCCGCAAGATGAGCGCGCTCCCAGCCGGGCGCCTCGGCCTCGCCGACCGCGGCATACTGGCCGAACGCCGGGTCGCCGACATCACCGTCTTCGACCCCGCGACGATCGCCGACACCGCCCGCTACGAGGCACCACTCTCCTATGCCTTGGGCACCCGCCACGTTGTCGTCAATGGCCGCTGCGTGCTGCGCGACGAAGCATTCACGGCGAACCGACCGGGGAAGGTGCTCCGCAGAACGGATTCGGCACCAGCCGCAGTCTCCTCCGCCGGTGCAGGCCAGGGTGGAGGGGGCTCGCGTGTCGGCGCGGTCGGCTGACTCGCGGACCACCGCGCCGATCCGGGGGCCAGGCGGGGCGTGCGTCGCCGGTGGCGTTCCGGCCCCCGGGCAGCTGCTCGCGGAAGGCCTGCCCGGGCGGAGCCCGAGCCACCACGGACGAGGCGGGACGCCGGTCGTCCGGCCGGTGTCCTCCCCAGTCATCGCGTGCCCTCGGAGGGACACGACTGAGTGCTGTGCACCAGCGCGAGCCGGAGTGCGCGCCGGGTGGAGTACCCGCGCCGTTTCAGTCCCGCCTGGGGGCCGGGCTGCGGGCCAGGTCACTCGTCGTCCGACGCGCCCGCCTCCGCCCACAGCGCCAGCGGTATCGTGCCCACCCGGTAGCCGGCCTCGTCGAGGAGGTGGCCGCTGTGCTTCATGGGCAGGAGGGTGATCGCGCGGTCGGTGACGGTGAGGTCGGGGGTGCTTTCGGCGAGGCGGATCTCGAAGCGCTGGGCGTCGTCGACGGAGCGCACCCAGGCGGTGAGGTGCAGGTTGTGGCGGCTGAGGACACTGGCGCACAGGCGGACCTCGCGCATACCGGTGATCCGGCGGGTGGCCTCGCGCAGCCGGGCGGCCGGGACCCGGCCCCAGAGGATCACCGAGACCGGCCATTCCGACAGGGCGCGCGCCACTTCGCAGCGGGCGTGCAGCATGTTCGCATCGAAGAGGCGACGTACGCGGCGGCGCACGGTGTCGGGGCTCGCGCCGCACTGCTCGGCCAGCGCCCGGTAGGTGGCCCGGCCGTCCACCGACAGGGCCGTGATCAGGCGCTGGTCGAGGTCGGTGAGGTCGAAGGCGGGCAGGTCCGTACGGCGGGGCGCGGCGGCGGCGAGCTGGGCGGTCTGCCGGTGGTCCAGTGCCCTCAGCCGCCACCGGCTGCCCTCGGTGTGGACGGGGCCCGCCGGATGGGTGCGGGTGGACACGACGCCGTCGAGGGCCGCGAGGTCGCGGGTCACCCACCGGGACAGGTCCGCCAGGTTGCGGGCCATGACGTTCAGGTACAGGTCGCGGTCTCCGCTGACGTGGGAGAGCGCCGCGACGCGCGGTACGGCGGCCAGGGCGCGGGCGACCTGATGGAACCGCCCCGGAGCGCAGTCGACCTCGACGAAGGCCAGGCAGCCCTGCCCGGACTCGGCCAGCGCCGGCGCGGGGTGGCAGCTGATCCAGGCGGCACCGCTCTCGGCCAGGCGGTGCCAGCGCCTCGCCACCGTCACCGCGTCCAGCCCGAGCGTGGCGCCGATCGTCGTCCAGCTCGCGCGCGGAGCGATCTGCAGGGCGTGCACCAGGGCCTGGTCCACATCGTCCAGCCCTCCGAAGCGCGCGGAATCCTGTGCCACGGACTGCCTCCTTGCGTTTTTCCGGCGGATTCGGGCCGCTGATCAGCGGGAGCCTCAGCCTGGCCCCAGCACGGCCGGAACCGTACCAGCAGCGGCCGCGAGGAAGAGGAGGTCGGCGGAGCATGTCGGCAGTGGAACGCGCGAAGGAACTTCAGCCCGAGATGGCGCGCCTGCGCCGGGAGCTGCACAGGCAGCCGGAACTGGGTCTCCACCTGCCCCGCACCCAGGAGAAGGTGCTCGCCGCACTCGAGGGGCTGCCACTGGAGATCACCACGGGCAAGAGCCTCACCTCGGTGACGGCCGTATTGCGCGGCGGGCGGCCCGGCGGCGCGGTCCTGCTGCGCGGCGACATGGACGCCCTGCCCGTCACCGAGGAGAGCGGGGTGGAGTACGCCTCCGTCGTCCCCGGCCGGATGCACGCCTGCGGACACGACCTGCACACCGCCGGCCTGGTCGGCGCCGCCACCCTGCTCGCCGAGCGCCGCGAGCACTTGCACGGCGATGTGGTGTTCATGTTCCAGCCCGGCGAGGAGGGCCACAACGGCGCTGTCGCGATGATCGAGGAGGGCGTGCTGGAGGCGGCGGGCAGGCCGCTCGACGCGGCGTACGCACTGCACGTGGCGGCCAACCGGGTGCCCGGCGGCGTCGTCGTCACCCGCTCCGGCACCGTCACCTCCGCCTCCGACCAGCTGAACGTGACGGTGCGGGGCGAGGGCGGCCACGGCTCCAACCCGGCCACCGCCAAGGACCCGATCGCGGTGGCCTGCGAGATCGTCACCGCGCTGCAGACCTGGGTGACCCGCGCCTTCGACATCTTCGACCCGGTCGTCGTCACCGTCGGCTGTTTCCACGCCGGTACCCAGGCCAACGTCATCCCCGATACGGCCGAGTTCGAGGCGACGGTGCGCAGTTACTCGGAGCACGCCCAGCAGCGGCTCGCCGAGGGCCTGCCCCGGCTGGTGCGGTCGATCGCCGCTGCCCACGGCCTGGAGGCGGAGGCGGAGTTCACCAAGAGCTATCCGGTCACCGTCAACGACACCGACGAGACCGCCTTCGCCCTGGTCACCGCCCGTGAGCTGTTCGAGGCGCACGAGGTGTGGGAGTCCCCGCAGCCGAGCAACGGCTCCGAGGACTTCTCGTACGTCCTCCAGCGCGTTTCCGGCGCGATGCTGATGGTGGGCGCCGCCCCCGAGGGCACCGACTGGCAGAACGCGCCGATGAACCACTCGCCACGCGCCGTCTTCGACGACCGGGTGCTGTACAAGCAGGCGGCGCTGCTCGCCGAGCTGGCCGAGCGCCGCCTGGCCGCCACGGATGCGTCGACCGAATCGGCCTCCGCGTCCGCCGGAGAGGTCGCGTGACGGCGGTGCGGGACGACGCGGAGGTGGCTCCCTCCGCCCGCGTCCGCGCCGTCGTGGGGGTCCTGGTCGCCTTCGAGCTGTTCAGCGGTTTCGTGCAGGGCGCGGACGCGCCGCTGCTCCCCGCGGTGCAGGACGAGTGGGGCGTGAGTGCGGCCGACGCCCAGTGGTTCATGACGGTGCACCTCCTCGCGGCGGCGGTCAGTGTGCCGGTCCTGGGGCGGCTCGGCGACCTGTACGGGCACCGGCGTCTGCTGCGCATCGCGCTGGGGTGCGTCACGGCGGGCACGCTCCTGGTCTTCCTCGCCCCCACGTACGCGGTGGCGCTCGTCGGGCGCGCCCTGATGGGAGCGATCGCCTCCCTGCTCCCGCTGGAGATCGGCCTGGTGCGCGGTCGGCTCGACGCTTCCGGCGCCCGCCGCGCAATCGGCCTGCTGGTTGCGGCCCTCACCCTTGGCTCTCTGCTCGGGAACGCCCTCTCGGGCGCGCTGCTGGGGATCTTCGGTGGCGTACGGGTCGCGTTCGCCGCTCTCGCGGTGCTGGGTCTGGTCTGCACAGCCCTGGCCTGGTGGTGCGTACCGGAGTCCGGACCCCGCGGCGCGGGGCGCATGGACTGGGCGGGCGCGGTCCTGCTGGGACTCGCCCTCGTGGTGCTGCTCGGGGCCGTGTCCCGCGCCGATGCCTGGGGGGTTGCGTCGCCGCGTCTGGCGGGCGCCCTGCTGCTGGCGGCCGTGCTCGGCTGGGCCTGGCTGCGCGTGCAGCTCGCCCGCCCCGACGCCCTGGTCGATGTCCGCGCGATGGCCCGGCGCGCGCTCGCCCCGCACTACGCCGCCGGGTTCGTGCTGGGCGCGGTCCTGCTGGCCGGGCAGTCCGTCGCCGTGATGTTCCTGGCCGCGGAGCCGACCGAGGACGGCTACGGCTTCGGCCTGGCCGTCTGGCAGATCGGCCTGTGGAGCCTGATCCCCAGTGTGCTCGGCCTGGTCGCCTCCGCGCTGGCCCCGGCGATCGGCGCTCGCATCGGCTACCGCCGGATGCTGGTGTCGGCCTTTGCGCTCATGGCGATCGGCCACGCGGGCCTCATTCTCGCTCACGCCAACCTGGCCCTGTTCGTCGTGGCCTACTCCGTGGCCGGTTTCGGGATCGGCCTGTCCCAGGGCGGACTGCCCACGGTGATCGCCGAGGGCAGCGCCCACGACCGCGCCGCGAGCGCCACCGCCGCCTACAACACCCTCAAGACGCTGGGCGGCGGCATGGCGGGCGCGGGCGCCTCCGTCATCCTCGGCGCCCTGGTCGTCGGCGCCTCGGACACCCCTTCGCTCACTGCCTACCTCACACTGTGGGGGCTCGGCGTGGCCGCCTGCACCGTGGCGGTGGCGCTCCAGACGGGCGGCGGACGGGAGACTCCCGGCTGCCGTCGCTGATCGGCCTCGAGGAGGTCCCTAATCGGCCTCGGGGAAGAGGCACGCCCCCACGCCGCCCGGCACGGCACCTCGCCGAGATCGGTCCAAGCACCATGGAGTGGGAACCGAGCACCCGGCGAGGGTCGTCGCCGCTGCCGGACGGGTTCAAGCAGGTGGGGGTGCGGTCGCCGTCGTGGCGGGAGGCGATGCGGATCAATGGCGGGGCCAGGATCATCGATGGTTCGAGTCAGGGGGGCCAGCACGTTGGCTCCGGGCCTCACATGCCACCATGCAAAAGGCCGAGAGTGGAACACGGCCGGAGTCCAACTCGAGGAGCCCGACGTGGCAGCACTCGCGAATGGGCCTGACCCTGACAACGAGCACACCGAGCGAACTCAGCCTTGCCGTCTAAAGGGTTAGGTTCTGGGCCCGAACGCCACATCAAGCAAGCAACCACTTACGACATGGAGCCGACAATATGGAAGGTGTCGGCAGGCAACTGTGCCGCGGTCTTGGAATCCCGGTGAGGACGGGCCGAGACAAGGATCGACGCAAGGTACGGCGGCGCTCCCAAGCACGCCACCCACACACGCACGGATGGCCAGACAGGGACATGTTCGGGGCGCGGGGCAGACGTCACTCGAACACATGATTACCCGTCAGTAGAGTCAGCAAAGGGTCAGCAAGTGTCCGACTAGACCTGGTCACAGACGCCAACACCTGCGAGTCGCGCACCGGCCCGAGTCGATCACCACGAGACGTGAACGTCCCCGCCGGCCGTTCCTGCCGACGGGGACCACGACCGCACGACGACCACGCCTCGCGGGTGCCCACTCAAGCGCTATAACTGCAGGTCAACGCACCCGACCCCGTGGTTTCAGCGGCACCGGCGGGAGTTCGGGAGCGGGCAGCCGACCGCCGGCGTAGCCGTGCACTTCACCGAAGCAGGACCCCTCCATCCACTCCTTCCGGGCCTCTTCGATTTCCTGCTGGGAACGCCCGATGAAGTTCCACCACATGACGAGTTCTTCCTCGAACGGCTCGCCGCCCAGCAGCATCAGGCCCGCGTCCGACTCGGCGCGCAGCGGGAGTTCGGAGCGGCCGCAGCCGAGGTACAGCATCGAGCCGGGCAGGACGGGCACGCCGTCGACGTGGGCCTCGCCGGACATGGACAGCACGGCGTACTCGAAGTCGGGCTCCAGCGGGAGGCGTACGTCGGTGCCGCTCGTGAGGGTGAGGTCGGCGCCGACGATCGGGGTGTAGGTCGAGCCCGGTGAGGTGGCGCCGTCCAGGGAGCCGAGGATGAGTGTGGCGGTGAGGCCGGGTGCCGTGACGGCGGGCAGCTCCGAGTGGTACTCGAACCTCGGGGTGATGTGCCGGTGGGTGTCGGGGAGGGCCACCCACAGCTGGGCGCCGTGCAGGAACCGCGGGTGCTGCCTGGGGCTCTCCTCGGAGTGGCTGATGGCCTGCCCGGAGGTCATCAGGCCCAGCTCGCGCGGGCGGATCGTCTGGAGGCTGCCGGTCGAGTCGCGGTGCAGGACCTCGCCCGCGTGCAGCCAGCTGACCGTCTGCAGGCCCATGTGCGGGTGCGGCGGCACCTGCATGCCCGGCTCGTCGGCGATGTCGTCGGGACCGTAGTGGTCGACGAAGGCCCAGGCCCCGACCATGCGACGGCCCAGGTTGGGCAGCAGTCGGCGGACCTCGGTGGATTCGCCGAGCTTGACCCGCCGGGGACTGAGGAGTTCGCGCACCGGCTCGGCGACGACGAATCCGCGGCCACCGCAGAGGGCGGGAACTGCCTCGCGGTCGAGATTGCTCATGGCGCCAACCTAGACCTGCCGGGCGCCCGCGTCAGTCCGTACTGGCGCGTCAGCCCGTACCGGCGCGTCAGTCCGTACCGGTAGTGGAATTTTTAACAATCAAGGGTGGTTACGGGCGGACGAGGAGGTCGGAAGTCGACATGGAGTTCGTGAGCGGTATGGAGAACGTGGGCGACATCGAGTACGTGGGCGGCATGGCGCACGTGGACGACACGGAGTACTACGGGCACGGGACGGCCGCGGAGCGCTGGGAGCGCGCGCAGATGTTCTTCGACGCCAAGGAGTACGCGGCGGCCGCGCGGGTCCTGGACGGCCTGGTCGCCGAGGTCCCGGAGCAGGTCGCGCCGCGACTGCTGCTGGCCCGCGCGTACTACCACTCGGCGCAGCTGCGCCGCGCCGAGACGGAGCTGCGCGCCGTCCTGGAGCGCGACCCGGTCGAGACCTACGCCCGGCTGATGCTCGGCCGCACCCTGCAGCGCCAGGGGCGCGACGCGGATGCGGAGCCGCATCTGCGGATGGCGGCGGCGCTGTCGGGCGACTTCACGGTCACGCCCGACAAGGCGTAGCGGCTGTGCGGCAACGGCACGTCCCGTCGCCGCTACAAGTCGCGGTATGCGCCGTTGCCGCTACAAGTCGCCGTATCTGCGATTGCCGCTACGCGTCCCGGTACGCCTCCAGCAGCCGCAGCCACACCTCGCTGATCGTCGGATACGACGGGACCGCGTGCCACAGGCGGTCGATGGGGACCTCGCCGGCGACCGCGATGGTCGCCGAGTGCAGGAGTTCGCCGACGCCTGGGCCGACGAACGTGGCGCCCAGGAGTACCTCGCGGTCGAGGTCGACGACCATGCGGGCGCGGCCGCGGTAGCCGTCGACGTAGAGCCCGGCGCCCGCCACGGCGGCGATGTCCTGGTCGACCGCGCGTACGCGGTGGCCTGCGCGTTCGGCCTCGGCGAGGCTGAGGCCGACCGCGGCCGCCTCCGGGTCGGTAAAGACGACCTGCGGTACGGCGGCGTGGTCGGCGGTGGCCGCGTGGGCGCCCCAGCGGTCCGTCTCAAGCAGCGGTACGCCCTGCGCCCGCGCGCCGATCGCCGCGCCCGCGATGCGCGCCTGGTATTTGCCCTGGTGGGTCAGCAGCGCGCGGTGGTTGACGTCCCCGACCCCGTACAGCCAGGAGCTGCCCTCGACGCGGCAGCTGTCGTCGACGGGCAGCCACGATCCCGGCTCGAGGCCGACGGTCTCCAGGCCCAGGTCGTCGGTACGCGGGGCGCGGCCGGTGGCGAAGAGGATCTCGTCGGCCTCGATGCGGTCGCCCCCAGACACCTCCACCGTGACGGCGGTGCCGTCCCGGGTCACCGAGGTCACGGACGTGCCGGTCCGTACGTCCGCGCCGGCCTCCTTGAGCGCCTCCGCGACGAGCTCCCCAGCGAAGGCCTCCATGCGCGGCAGCAGTCCCCCGCCTCGTACCAGCATCGTGACCTGGGCGCCGAGCGCCTGCCAGGCCGTGGCCATCTCGGCGGCGACGACCCCGCCGCCGACCACCACGAGCCGGCCCGGCACATGGTCCGCGCTCGTAGCCTCGCGGCTCGTCCAGGGGCGGACCTTGTCGAGACCCGGAAGGTCCGGGAGGACGGCGCGGGTGCCGGTGCAGACCGCTACGGCGTGCCGGGCGGTGAGCAGGTGCTCCGTGCCGTCGGGTGCGGTGACGGCGACGCGGCGGGGGCCGTCGAGGCGGCCGCGGCCGCGGTAGAGGTGCGCCCCGATGCCGTCCAGCCAGGCGACCTGCCCGTCGTCCTTCCAGTGCGATGTGTACTCGTCCCGGTGCGCGAGCACGGCCGGTGCGTCGAGTGGGCCCTGCACGGCCTCTCGCAACCCCGGCGTGCGCCGGGCTTCCGCGCTGGCGATGACCGGCCGCAGGAGCGCCTTGCTGGGCATGCACGCCCAGTACGAGCACTCGCCGCCGACCAGCTCGCTCTCCACGACCGCGGTGCTGAGCCCCGCCGCGCGTGTTCTGTCCGCGACGTTCTCGCCCGTCGGCCCTGCACCCAGCACGATGACGTCGTACGCGATGGCTTCGGTCATACGGGCCAGTCTGGTGCCAGGTGTGCCGTGAGGCCACACGGGTACGAGCGCGGAATACGCCGACTTCGCGCGCGGTTGTGCACGGCTGACTACGCGTGGTCGTGGACAACGGCTTCGCCCCCGGCCAGGAAGGCGCGAAGCAGTCCGGCCAGGAACCCCGACCAGGAAGAGGGAACATCCCATGAGCAGCACCGTGGAGCTGACGAAGGACAACTTCGACGAGATGGTCACGGACAACGAATTCGTCCTGATCGACTTCTGGGCGTCCTGGTGCGGGCCGTGCCGGCAGTTCGCCCCGGTCTACGAGAAGGCCGCGGAGGGCAACCCCGACCTGGTCTTCGGCAAGGTCGACACGGAGGCGCAGCCGGAGCTGGCCGCGGCCTTCGGTATCCAGTCCATCCCGACCCTCATGATCGTCCGGGACCAGGTCGCGGTGTTCGCCCAGCCCGGGGCTCTCCCCGAAGCCGTCCTGGACGACGTCATCGGGCAGGCCCGCAAGCTGGACATGGACGAGGTCCGCAAGTCGATCGCGGAGGCGGAGGAGCAGGGGCAGCAGGGAAGCTGAGCCGACGGGCCGCGTGTGCTCAGACGGGCTGCGTGCGCTCAGCGGCCGGGATCGCCGAGATCCCGGCAGTCCTTCTCGTCGGGCAGGAGCGGGCGGAAGTCCAGACGGTAGGTCCGACCGCCTGGGGCGCGCCACACGGTGTCCGGGGTTGCGGCTCGGGCCAGCCGCTGTGCGGTACGGCTCTGGCCCGCCGCGAGGACCGTGCACCGGCCCTCACGGGTGGGCGTGCCGGTTCGGCCCGGGTCGTCGTAAGGCCAGGCGGCGGAGTGCGCGTCCGCCTCGTCGGCGGGTGTCGCGAAGACGGCCAGCGCGGTCGGTGCGTAGGGACGCGGCCCACTCCGAAAGGCTTCGTCCGGCCATCCCGACGGATCCGTGCGTGACCGGAAGTCCGCGATTCCGTCCGCCTGGAGGGGAAGTTCCCTCGTGTCAGGTGTGGTCCGGGATGCGCCCGTGCGTCCGTCCTTGGTCCCCCTGACCGTGAGCGCCAGCACTCCCCCGTCCACCACGTCCGGCGACTCCACGGCGGCATGTGCCGTGGTGTATGCGTCCTCGTACAGTTCGCGCACCCGCTCGTCCGTCAAGCGGTGGACCGTGGCCGTCTGCAGGGCCCCTTCGCGGCCTGACGGCGTGATCGCCCGGCCGTCCCCGTAGAGCGAGAGCCGGGGCAGGGCACGCATGATCTGCGGGGACGGCGTGCCCGGGATCTCCCGGACCCCGACCAGGAGGTCCGCGGGTCCGGCGGCCGGAGGCTCGGGAACCGATGTGGCCTGATGGTCGGCGCAGGAGGTGCCGAGCGCCAGGAGGGTGACGGCCAGTGCCGGGGCTCGCAGGGCGGTACGCATGCGCATGGGACGGGCGCACGGGACCTTCCGGTTCCGTGTGCCCGTCCCTTCCTTCATGTGCCGGTGCCTTTCCGGATCATCGGGGTCAGGACTTCGTCAGCGTGTACGTGCCGCTGCCCGCCTTGTTGACGACCACCAGTCCGTGGCAGCCCGCGGGCAGAGTGACGGTGACCGACTCCGGCTGGCCGGGACCGGCCGCCGTACCGCTCTCCGTGGCCCCGGAGCGGGAGGCTACGTTGTCGGCCCCCGCCCGGTCCGCGTCGAACACGAAGAGCTCCGCGTCCTGGCCCGGGTCGGACGGGGTCACGGTGTACGTCGCCTCCTCGCCCGCCGTCAGACAGATGTCCCAGACTGCGGCAAGGCGGTCCGCGCCGAGGGTGACGGACGGTGAGCCGGTGAAGACGCCCTCGGTCTCGTCGGCCTCGATCCGGTAGGGGCCGGTGCCGCTGACGTCGGTGACCCGCGGGTAGTAGTCACCCAGCTCGCGGCTGTTGGAGTTCACCGCGACGAAGTCGGTGATTCCGGCCACCTGCCCGCTGAAGCCCACGAGTTGCTGCTGGTCGCGGTCGTCGTACAGCGACAGGTCGTAGTCCGCAGTGGCCGGGGGGCGCACCGCGACGACCGACCAGAAGGGCCGTGTCGTGTCGAAGCGGTAGTTGTGGTCCGGCTCGGGGGTGGGGCGTTCGAGCGAGACGTGGTTGGTGAGCGGGTTGCGGAATCCGTAGTCGATGGTGTTCTGGAAGAGGCTGCCCAGCGCCGCGTCCCCCACCTCGTGGCCGTCCTCCGCCCGGTGGTTCCAGTACGAACGGAAGCTGGTGTCCGTGTGGTTGAGGAAGGTGTTCCAGACGTTGGTCAGGCCCTCCCCGTACTGGTCCCAGGGTGCCTCGCCGGGCCCGTCGACCAGGTCCCACAGAGCACCCGCGACCCGGCCCTCGACAGCGTCACCGTCGTCCCAGCCGCCCGTGCCCCAGGTGTGGTTGTCGAAGTCCACGGTGAACGCCGTCGCGCCGCCGTCGACGTAGACGGGGTCGTTGAAGACCGCCACGCCGTACCAGTCGCCGAACCCTTCCGACCAGGCGCAGGGCTGGCTGGAGGTCCTCGTGATGATGTGCGGTGAGGGGCACTGCTTGTCCCAGTCCATGTCCTCGTAGACGTCGTCCATCACCGCGTGTCCGATTTCGTGGACGGCGACGTTGCGGTCGTCGGCGTCCTGCGGGACCAGGTAGATCTCGTCCTCGCCGGGGCGGTAGAAGGAGCCGCCCGGGTCGTCGTCCGGGTGCCAGTTGATGTCGATGCGGCGGCAGTCGCTGTCCTTGGAGTCCCAGCAGTCGCCGGGCGTCCAGGCCGAGGCGGCGTCGGCCCAGCTGTAGGCACGCAGCGCGCCGTGCAGGCGGGCGTCGGTGGGGTGCTGGGCTCCGAAGTCGGTGGTGGTGCCGTCGCCGAGGTCGTCGCGCTGCGAGCTGCGGAACTCGTAGACATCGTCGTCGTCGCGTTCCACGCCCCACTGGCCGTTCTGGGTGACGAAGATCAGGTAGACGTCCTGGCCGCCGCGGGCGTCGGTGCTGTTGTCGAAGCACAGCCGGTAGGCGCCGTTGTCGTCGGTGAGGCCGACGGTCAGCAGGTCGTCGCTGTTGGCCGGGTCCTCGTCCCAGACCTGCACCTGGAGGTTGGCCGAGTTGCGCCAGGCACCGCCCGCGTCCTGGTAGTTGAAGGAGCCTCGCACACAGGTCAGCGCCTGGGCGCCGATGGTCTGCTCCTCGGTGGCAGCCGGCGTGTCGTCGGAGTGGGGTTCGGCGAGGCCCTCGGTGCCGAGTCCTTCGGTGGACAGCTTCGTAGGCTTGGTGGGCTTGGCGCCCTCGGGGATAGGCGAGGCGGCGAACGGGCCCTTGCCCAGGCCCAGTCGGGACGATTTCGTGTCCTTGCCGACGGTGGCGAGGACGGGTTCCTCGATGCCGACGCCGTAGCCCTCGGGCGGCAGCACCCGCACGCGTATAGCGAGTTCGCCGGTGTCCACGGCCTCGACCGGCAGGGAGTACGTGGTTTTGTGTCCGGCCGTCAGGTCGGCGGTGCGGGAGGCCGTGGTGACCGAACCGCCGTTGTCCGGCAGCACGGATTCGTGGCGTGCGACCTCGAAGCCGGGCGGGTCCCCGGCGAAACGCAGGGCGGCGGGGAGGTCGATCTCCACGCGGGCGCCGGGGATGTCGATGTGAGGATCCAGCTTCACCGACAGGTCGGCGGTGCCGCCTTCGGAGATCTTGTGGTTGAACACAGCGGTGACGCTCACACAGCGCACGCCCCGGTCCCCCTGGGGCTTGCAGGCCGCGGTACGAGCGTCACCGTCCGGTCTTGGCTCTGCGGACGCCGGTCCGGCGGTCACCCCGCCGGCCAGCAGTGCTGCCGTGAGCAGCACCGTGCATAAGCCTCGATTCAAGAGAAGTCCCCCTCCTTGAACGAGTTCCGTCAACGGCGACGGAACACCCGTCCGATGGTGGCAGGACTGTTCACAGCTTTCTCATAAATGCTCGACAGTCTCAGAAATGGCCGATTCCGGGCGCCTGTTGGCAAGGGCACGTCACCGCGCCCCTGACGCGGGATGGCCCGGGCACGGTGGCCCGGGCCGGCGACGGATCGCTCCCCGATGCCGGGGCAGCGGCGTCAGAACGGGTAGCCCGCCACGTCCCCGCGCACCGTCGTCCAGCGCACCTCGGTGAAGGCCTCCAGGTTGGCGTCGCCGCCGAAGCGGGCGCCGGTGCCGGACGCGGCGATACCGCCGAAGGGCGCCACGGCCTCGTCGTTGACGGTCTGGTCGTTGATGTGGGCGATGCCGGTCGGGATCCGCTCGGCGAGGTCCAGACCGCGCGCGGTGTCGCGCGTGACGATGCCCAGCGAGAGGCCGTACGGGCCGGCGGAGGCGAGCGCCGCCGCCTCGTCAGCCGTGGTGAAGGACCGCACGGGCGCGACCGGGCCGAAGACCTCCTCCGCGTAGGCGGGCGTGTCGTCGTCGACTCCGGCGAGGACGGTCGGCCGGTAGAAGAGCTCCAGGTGCGTGCCGCCCGCGGCGACCTTCGCGCCACGCGCGGCGCTGGCCTCCACCAGGCCGTGGACCTTGGCGAGCTGGCCCTGGTCGATGATCGGGCCGAGATGGACCTGCTCACGGTGGGGGTCGCCGACGGCGAGTGAGTCCGCCTTGGCGGCGAGCCGCTCCACGTACTCCTCGTACAGCGAGGCGTGCACGAGGTGGCGGCCCGTCGTCATGCAGATCTGGCCCTGGTGGAAGAAGGAGCCCCAGGCGGCGGTGGAGATCACGGCGTCGATGTCGGCGTCCTCGAGGACGACGAGCGCCGAGTTGCCGCCCAGTTCCAGGTGGACGCGCTTGAGGTGGCGTCCCGCGGCCTCGCCGACCGCGCGGCCCGCGGCAGTGGAGCCGGTGAAGGAGATGACGGGCACGTTCGAGTCGGCGACGAGCGCCTGACCCGCCTCGGGACCGCCCGGCAGAACGTGCAGCAGACCCTCGGGCAGCCCCGCCTCGGCGAAGACAGCGGCGAGCGCGAGGCCACCGCACACCGCGGTGCGCGGATCCGGCTTGAGAACAACGGCGTTGCCGAGCGCGAGAGCCGGGGCGACCGAGCGGATGGAGAGGATCAGTGGGGCGTTGAACGGCGAGATGACGCCGACGACACCCACCGGGACACGGCGCGTGTACGACAGCCGGGGCGCCTCGGTCGGCAGCACCTGACCGGTCGGGCGCGACGCCAGCGCGGCGGCCTCGTAGCACTCCTGGGCGGCCACGTGCAGTTCGAAGTCGGCCTTACCCGGGATAGAGCCGGACTCGCGCACGATCCACTCGCGCAACTCCGCGGCGTGCGCGGCGAACAGGTCGCCCGCGCGGCGCAGCACCGCGGCGCGCTCGAAGTGCGGGGCGCGGGCCCAGGCGGTCTGGGCGGCACGCGCACTCACCGCGGCAGCCGTGACGTCCTCGGCAGAGGCGAGCGTGACGGAGGCCAGGGTGTCACCCGTGGCGGGCTCGGTGACGGCGTACTCACCTCCCGACAGAGCCCGGGACTGCCAGGTGTTCGGGTCGAGCAGGGCCATGACGGCTCTCCGATCGGTCACAGGTCGTCGAGGGGAAGCCCGGTCGCACATCGAGTAGAAGTCCCGTGTGGCTCGGGGCCAGTTCGGCGGTTGCGAGGCGGGATGCCGCGATACGCCGCGGGCGCGCGAACATACGCGGTGCTCTCAGGCATCCCCCCTGGTTGAGCATGCAACATGTTAGTCATCCCGTTCGAAAAGCGTGTCGCCTGTCGCACTCTCCGCCGGCATAACTCGCGGTAATTCCGGCGCGCCCTTCTGACCTGGGTTTATGCGTAGCGCTCGCCGGCACCGGCCACAGGAGTTGAAGTGGTTGGCGATGACGAAGACCGTCCTGCCCTTCCCGGTGAACTCACCGGCAGTGGCTTGCGGCTGGACGTAAAGGCCGAGTTCGTCGGGTCGATACGGCCGGGCGAGTACTTCAGCGACGGCACGCCGCCGGTGTTGACGACCGCGTTCGCCTGGGTTGCCGTCCCGCCGGAGCGGTCGACGAAGGACAGCCCGCGGTCGGTGCGGAACAGGAACACCTGGCGGATGTTGCCGCCGGGCTCGCCGCCATCGCGTCGTTCTGGGGGTCAAGAACTGCTGCCGGTGCGCATCGGGCACGGTCATCTTCGCAGGCCACGTGCTACCGGCCTTGTGGGTCGATGCGGTGACCAACTGCGAAGGCGGCGGTGCCGCTTGCTGTGGTGTCGAAAGGTCAGGCGCGGAGCAGGTCGGTCGAGACCGCCCAGAGGCGCTTGGCGGTGGCGGGATCGAGCGCCCATTCCTTGACACCGTGCGGGTGCTGCGCGAGGTCGGCGTCGTTCGGCACGGTGTAGGCCTCTTGTGAATCGTCGAGGTAGTGGCCTCCGGAGTGAGCGAACTCCGGGGCGACGGCCGCGACGATGCTGGTGGCGGCCCCTTGCTCGACCGTTTTGTACGTGAAGACTCCGGCGGCCTCGGCCGCATCGAGCGACTCCTTCTGTTGCGTTGTGAAGTTCCGCTGCAGTCCCGTCGCGACACCGCCGGGGTTCACCGCGTTGGCAATGATGCCGTCGGACGCCCAGAGGCGGGTCGCCTCGACGGCGAATAGAGAGTTCGCCGTCTTCGACTGGGCGTAGGCAATCTGCGGGTCGTAGCTGCGACGCTCGAAATGGAGGTCGTCGAAGTCGATGCCGGAACGCATGTGCGCCGTCGAGCTGACCGAGACGATCCGTGCTCCGTCGCGGTCGAGCGCTCCCAGGGCCAGGGCGCGGTGAAGGCCGCTGGCGAGGGCGAAGTGGCCGAGACGGTTTGTCGCGAATTGCAGCTCCCAGCCCTCACGTGTTCGTTCGAGGCCACCGGTGACCACGCCCGCGTTGTTGATCAGCAGGTGAAGCGGGCCGCCCCACGCGTCGACGAATCGCGTGACGGTGGTCCTGTCGGCGAGGTCGAGCCGGACGACTCGGGGCCGGATCCTTCCGGTCGACTTCTCGATCGTCTCAGCGACGGCGTCACCCGCAGTCGTGTTCCGGACAGCGAGCGTCACCTCCGCCCCGGCAGCGGTCAACACGCGAGACGTCTCGATCCCGATTCCGGAGGAACCTCCCGTCACGATCGCGCGGACGCCGGTGAGGTCGACGCCCCGCAGCACCTCGTCCGCGGTGCTGGAGGCGGTGAAGGGCGTGGAGATGGGTTCGCGAGTAGCCATGGCGGTGACTATACGTATTAGACTTGATTTGTATAGTGCGCCTCTCGCTCATATGCTCGTTTCATGAGCAGTCCCGATGTTGGCCACCCGCCGTCGACAGTTGCCGATACCGACCGTCGGACCATGGTTCTGGACTCCGCTCTGGTCACGTTCGCGCGATTCGGTTACAGGAAGACCTCGATGGAGGAGGTGGCGCGGGCGGCGCACATCTCCCGGCCCGGGCTCTACTTCCTCTTTTCCTCGAAGGAGACTCTGTTCCGTGCCGCGGTCACCCAGGCCTTGGAGCGCGACATCACAGCGGTCGAACACGTCCTGGCCGACACCGGCCGCCCCCTTCTAGAGCGCCTCGTCGAAGCGTTCGACCAGTGGGCGGGCCGCTACATCGGCCCGCTGACGCGCGATGTCGCGGTGGTCATCGAGGACAACCCCGACCTCCTCGGAGAGATCGTCGAGACCACACCGCGACGTTTCGAGGAACTGATCACAGAGGCGATCGCCGTCGAGTCAGGACGAGAGGCGGCCCCCCCTGTCGCACAGACGATGATCAGCGCATCGATCGGCCTCAAGCATCAGGCCGCGTCACGGGAGTTCTACCTCGAACGACTGGAGGTCGCTATCGATCTCCTGGTGCGCTGAAGAGACTTACCGAAGCCGCGCGAGAGAGCCCGGCCGCCTCGTAGGGCCGCGGTCTCGGACGGCGACGGCCGGGCCGCCCGTCGAGGCCGAGTCGGCCGACTCGGCAGATCACATAAGGCCGGGCGGCGCCGGTTGTTCGGTGTGTGCGGTCCTCGGTTGCGTGTGCAGTTCCCGGACCACGTCAGCGCCCTCGGACAGCTGCCGACGCAGCATGCGGTTCTCCGTCATCGGCTGGTGCAGGGCGCCGACCAGTGCCTCGACGTCGCCTTTGAGCTGAGCGATCTCTTCCGTGTCCGCAGCACGCAACGAACGCGTTCGCGGTGCTGCGACTCCTGCCGATGAGCGACCGGGAGAAAGATGTCGAGATCCTGGCCCTGCGCCACCAGATCGCCGTGCTCGAGCGGCAACCGAGCGGGCAGTGGGCGCGATTTCACGCGAGCGACCGAGCGCTCCTCGCCGCACTGCTCCACGTCCTTCCCCGCGCAGCACTTCGAGGATTCGGCTGCTGTACGACCGGGTGCTGCGCTGGCACCGCGACCTGATCGCACGCCGCCACGCCACAGCCTCTCGGTCACCCAGGCGTCCGGCCGTGCGGCGCTCGACCGTCCCCACGGTCCTCCCCCGCGACGTGGGGACCCGCCGCTCACCCACCGCCTGCCGCCGGACGGCGCCCGCCGGTCTCTCGGCCGCGGGGACGCCGTCGGGGAAAACAGCGAGAGTCGAGAAGCTCGGCGACCGCTCGCTGCTCCCGGGCTCCGGCACGTCAGCCAGCCGGGGTCACGCTTGCCTGGTACGTCAGGATCTCGGTGCCGTTACCCTCATCGCCGTTGTCGGGGGCGGCCCACATCGTGAGCTTGTCACCGTCGGCTGCCACCTTGAGGGGGTTGCGGGTGACCACGTGGCCGGCTGTCGACCACCGTTGGAAGGGCACCTCGTGCAGAATCTCGTGGCTGCGCAGGTCGATCAGGGCCATGCCGCCGAGTTCGTAGACGGCGCCGGCTCCGCCCGCGGCCGGCGTCTGGGGCAGGTTCGTGACGCCGCCGCAGAGCATCTTGCGGTCCGGGACGTACTGGCAGTCCTGGTAGTCGACGAAGTACTGGGAGTTGTCCCAGTCGGCGATCTGCCGCCCCTGCCCGTTCCACTCGTAGAAGTGGCGCGAGCCCCAACTGTTGCCGACGAGGTGACCGGTGACCTCGTCGCGGACAATGCCGCCGATGTGGTCCTTCACCTCGAACTCCTTGTGGACATCGAGGGTCTTGAGATCGATGCGGTAGATGATGGAGCTGCTGCCCGGACGGTACTGGGCCACGGGCACCCACACCGAGCTCCCGTCGGAGTCGATGCCACCGGGGTGGTACATGTCCCCCTCGCCCAGGATGATGTCCCGCTGCAGGTGTCCCTCGAGGTCCATCACGAACACATGGCCGATCCCGCGACCGGGAGTCCGGTCGTACCCACCCTGCGGGGTGGGGTACTTCTGCGTGGGCTCGATGATCTGGACCGCGGACAGGAAGATGTGGCCTCCCGCCTGGACCATCCCCTCGGTGTGGTAGGTCGGAAAGTTGAGCTTCAGTTTGCCGGTGAGCTGCCAGTCGGTATTGCGGTCGACCGCGTCGAAGGCCCGTACCAGGGCGCCGTCCTGTGCGCTCGCAGCCGCGATTGCACGCGTCGCAGGCGAGGCCGTGTTCTGGGTCGCGTGGGCCGCAACTGCCACGCCCCCGGCGGCAAGCAATGCGGACAGCGCTGCAGCGGCGGCAATACGGCCGTTCATCACGTTCTTCATGTCCACCCTTGATGTCTTGTGCGCCCCCGAGAACGCAGTGAACATATGGGGATCAAGTGAACTCGCAGGGCCAGAGCGGATAACGGGCATCGAAAGGACGGGTTGCCTGACGCGCGCCACCGAGGGTTATCAAAGCGGAAAGGTGGGGCGGCGGAGGTCGAGTCGCGGTGCGCGGCGGTCACGCCGACTCGCGGTGCACAGCGGTCACGCCGACTCGCGCTGCACAGCAATCACGTCGAGCACCTTGTGGACCTCGGGCGGTGCGCCGGGGTCGCGGACCGCGCGGTCGACGATCTCCGCCAGCTCCCTTCCGGAGGGCAGCTCGATCCGTACGGTGCTCAGCCGGGGGCGCAGCAGCCTGCCGAGCATGAGGTCGTCGGCGCCCATCACGGCGGTCTCGTCCGGCACGCCGATCCCCTCGTCCTGCAGGGCACGCATCAGCAGCATCGCGTACTCGTCGTTGTAGGCGAACACACCGTCGAGGGCGAGGCGCCGCCACTGCCCTGCGAGCCGGGCGGCCGAGGCTTCGTCGTAGGCGAGGGGCAACTCGGTGATCTCCGCGCCCGTGCCCTTCGCGGCACGGCGTACGCCTTCCAGGCGGGGCAGCGAGTAGGCCTCCAGGCCCGGCTCCTCGGGAACGACCACGCCGATGCGGCGCCGGCCGCTTGCCAGGAGGTGCTCGCCCGCGCAGCGACCGACCGTGCGCTGGTCCATGAGGACCGCGTGGGCGCCCTGGGTGGGCTCCTGGCCCAGGGTGATGACGGCTCGCACGCCGGAGCGCTTCAGGACGTCGACGCCCCGCGCGCCGAGGCGCGCGCTGAACGTGCTGAACGTCAGGACGGCGGCCGGCCGCAGCTCCGCCCAGGCCCGGGCGGCCTGGTCGCCGCTCTGACCGGCGCTGCCGAACTGCACGACGGTGTAGTCGAGACGGCTCAGCGCCCAGTGGAGTTCGTTGAAGAGTCCGCTGTACAGCGGGCCGACGGCGACCTCTGGGGCCGGCATCAGCACCATGCGGGTGTGCCCGGCCCGCAGACTGCGGGCCGCCGCGTGCGGCACGTAGCCGAGCTCCCTGGCCGCCTCGTGGACCCGTCGCCGGGTGGGCTCACTGATCCGCACCGAGCTGGTGTTGTTCAGTACGTACGACACGGTGGCCCGCGAGACCCCGGCAAGCCGTGCCACATCGGCACTCGTGGGTACGGCCCGACGGGGAGTGGACCGCTGCGCGGGCTGAGGCACTTCGGTGCTGTGGGGGGCGGCCTGCGGTGACTGGGCCTTCGCCGGTAGGGAGCGCCGGTCGCGGTCGTGTTGGTCCGCCTGTCCGGGAAGAGAGCGCTCTCCGCCCGCAGCAGACTCCGCCTGTCGCGGTGCGGAAGAGCCGGGCGCGGACAGAGGCCGCGGGGGCGGCCCCATCGTCCGGGGCGGCGCGGGCAACCCCCCGGCGTGGTGCGACTCGGCCTGGGGGCGTGATGAGGGGGGAGCCTGCACGGTGTGGTGCCGGGCAGGGCTCTGTGCGGAATCGGGCGATTCCACGTCGTCATCCGGCGTCGCGCCGAATGGCTGCTGTGGTACGGACTGCTCAGGTATCTGCACCATGACGCGTGGCATCTTTCCATGCCCGAAGCCGGGCTTGAGCCCCATGCCGAAGCCGGGCTTGCGCCGCTGATGCCGAGCCGGGATCCGGAGCCGATACGGGCGCGGGCAAGGCCCCGGAGCACCGCCTGAGGCGATCACCAGAAGAGGCATCCCGGAGAGGCGCACCCGCACCCCGCCGGGGCACGGCCGCAGTCAGGTCGCCCCATGAGCCGCGGGCGGATACTGGGTGTCCGCCCGCAGGCGCTGACGTGCGTTCACCGACCCGTCCGGAGGTGTTCCGCCATGGTTCTGGACCGCGCCACAGGGCTCGCGCAGTCCGTTCGCGCGCTGGCCGCAGGGGATGTGTCCTCACGTGCCCTCGTCGAGGAGGCGCTGGCGAGGATCGAGGCGGCGCAGCCGGCGTTGAACGCGTTTCGGCGGATACGGGCCGAGGCCGCGCTCGAGGAGGCCGATGCCGCCGACGGGGAGCTGGCCGCGGGCGGCAGTCGGCCGCTGCTCGGGGTGCCGGTGGCCGTGAAGGACGACATGGACGTGGCGGGCGAGCCGACCGCGTTCGGCTGCCGGGGCGAGTTCCTGCCGAAGGCGGAGGACTGCGAGGCGGTTCGCCGACTGCGCGCGGCCGGCGCCGTGATCGTCGGCAAGACCAACACCTGTGAGCTGGGCCAGTGGCCGTTCACCGAGGGTCCCGCCTTCGGGGAGACCCGCAACCCGTGGCACACCGGCCACACCCCCGGCGGTTCGTCGGGCGGCTCGGCCGCCGCGGTCGCGGCCGGTCTGGTCCCGGCCGCGCTCGGTTCGGACGGTGCCGGTTCGGTCCGTATCCCGGCCGCGTGGACGCATCTCGTCGGCATCAAGCCGCAGCGCGGCCGGATCTCGACCTGGCCGTGGCCGGAGGCGTTCCACGGCATCACGGTCAACGGCACGCTGGCCCGCACCGTCGAGGACGCCGCCACTCCTGCTGGACGCGACGAGCGGCAGCCACGACGGCGATCTGCACCGTCCTGCCGCGGTGGATCTCGTGGACGCGGCACGGCGCGAGCCGGGCCGGCTGCGGATCGCCCTCTCACTGCGCCCGCCGTTCACGGCGGTCCCCGCCCGCCTGGACCCTGCGGTCCGCCGCCGGGCTGTCGCGCTAGCGGAGCGGCTGGCCGCGCTCGGCCACGACGTCGAGGAGGCCGAGCCCCGCTATGGGCAGATCGGCCTCACGTTCGTGCCCCGCGCCACCGCCGGGATAGCCGAGTGGATACGCGAGATCCCGGACCCGGAACTCCTCGACCCGCGCACCAGGGACGCGGCCCGGCTCGGGCGGCTGCTCGGCGGGGCGCCCCTGCGGTTCGCCCGCCGCGCGGAGGCGGTCCTGCAGCGCAGGGTCGGCGCGGTGTTCGAGCGGTACGACGTGGTCCTGTCGCCGACCACGGCCGCTCCCCCGCCGGGCATCGGCACCCTCGCATCGCTGGGCGGCTGGCGCACCGACCGGGCGATGATCGCCGCCTGCCCCTACGCCTGGCCGTGGAACGTGCTCGGCTGGCCGGGCATCAACGTCCCGGCGGGCTTCGTGGACGGCGGCCTCCCCGTGGGCGCCCAGCTGCTCGGCCCGGCCGACAGCGAGCCGCTGCTGGTGTCCCTGGCCGCGCAACTGGAGGCCGACCAGCGCTGGCACGAACGATGGCCGCAGCCGCCCGGCGCCGTACCCGACGCCACCGCAAGGGAGTTCACGCCGCCGCCCGCTCCGTAGGGCCCTGTCACCGTACGCTGTGGCCATGGACGACGACGTCTCGATGATCGGGCTGATGGGGCGGGTCACCGGCACGGTCGGGCCGGGGCTCGTCGGCGAGGTGATCGTCCGTGTTCGCGGCGGCGCCGAGCACTTCCTCGCCTATCCGGCATCCGGCAAGGACCGGATCGAGACCGGCACGGTGGTGATGATCGTGGAGCACCTGCCTCCGCGCACCGTGTACGTGACGGCCGCATACGACGTCTGAGGGCCCGGGTCCCTCGTAACCGTCCCCTCGGGATCCTCGCGACCGTACCCGCGAGGCCTCTCGACCGCCCCTCGTACCAAGGACGTTGACGGCCTTCGTCAAGATTGCGACAAGGATGCGTCAGCGTCTTCTCCGCGGCTCTGAGCAGGAGCACACTCCCGTTCGTCCGGTACCGACCGGGTACTGGAGGTAAAGGGGGCGTATGCCGATGTTCGTCGGCGTCGTTGCGGGGGCTGCAGTCGCTGCTCTCGCCGTTGTGATCGGTCTGTTCAAGCTCATGTGGCGGGTGGCAGAACCGAACGAAGCATTGATCATTTCGGGCTCCACGCACCGCACCGAGGGGCTCGGTGAGGGCATGGGGTTCCGTATCGTCACGGGGCGCGGCACGCTCGTCCTGCCGGGCGTGCAGGCGGTGCGCAAGCTGTCGCTCGATCTCAACGAGACCGAGCTGTCCGTGGACTGCGTCACTCACCAGGGCATTCCGCTCAAGGTGCGGGGTGTGGTCATCTTCAAGGTGGGCGACGACTTCGTGTCGATCGCCAATGCGAGCCGGCGGTTCCTGGATCAGCAGAAGATGATGGCGGAGCGGGTGCACAACGTGTTCGCGGGTCATCTGCGGTCGATCGTGGGCGGCTTGACGGTCGAGGACATGATCCGCGACCGGGAGAAGCTGACCGGCCAGACCCGTGCCGCGTGCGGCACGGAGATGGAGAAGCTCGGGCTGATCGTCGACTCGCTGCAGATCCACGAGATCGAGGACCCGACCGGGTACATCCAGAATCTGGCCATGCCGCACGCGGCCGCCGTGCAGCGCGACGCGCGGATCGCGCAGGCGGAGGCCAACCGTCTCGCCACCGAGGCCGAGCAGCAGTCGTTCGCGCGGATGGCGGAGGCCACCCGGGACAGCGAGATCCTGCAGGCCGGATACCAGGCCGAGCGTGACAAGGCCGGCGCCAAGGCTCGGCAGGCGGGTCCGCTCGCCGATGCCGCCGCCCGCCAGGAGGTCGTGGTCCAGGAGACGCGGGTCGCCGAACTCGAGGCGCACCGGCGGGAGCAGCAGCTGCAGGCCGACGTGCGCAAGCCCGCGGATGCCAAGGCGTACGAGAAGCGGACGCTGGCCGAGGCCGAGCGTGACGCCCGTATCTCCGGCGCCCAGGCGAAGGCCAAGGAGACGGAGCTGGCGGCGAGCGCCGAGGCGACCCGGGTCAAGGCGGCTGCTGCGGCCGAGGCCGAGGCGACCAAGGCGCGCGGCGCCGCCGCCGCGACCGCGACCCGTGCGACCGGTGAGGCCGAGGCGGCAGCTGCGCAGGCCAAGGGCCTGGCGGCGGCCGAGGCGGCGCGCGCCAAGGGGCTCGCGGAGGCCGAGGCGATCAAGGCCCGTGCGGCCGCGCTCGCCGAGAACCAGGAGGCGGTCGTCGCCCAGCAACTCGCTGAGAACTGGCCCGAGATCGTGGCGGCGGGTGCCAACGCCTTCAACAGTGTCGACCACATGGTGCTGCTGAACGGTGCCGATGGGCTGTCGGACATGTTCGCCAAGGCGCTCACCATGGGCGGCACGGGTCTGGGCCTCGCCCGTCAGCTGCTGTCGTCGATGAACCAGAACGGCGCCGCACCAAACGGGTCGGCCCCACTCAACGGGCTCAACGGCCTCGCGGCCGCCTCCGGACCTGCGGCGCGTAAGGAGAAGGTTCCGCTGACGGACGAGAAGCCGTCCGACGGGGAGTAAGCCTCCGGTGAGTGTGAGGAGTTGACGTAAGGCGGCAGGGGGTCGGCGTGCCACGGGGCGCCGACCCCCTGCCGCGGGTGCTGACTCGCGGACCCGCCCTCCGGGCCCGGCGGCGCAGGTTCTACCGTGGCCCGCGTGACTGACTCCACCGCAGACCCGCGCACCGACGACACCCCGGGCCGTTTCGGTCCGACCGCGACGACCGAGGCTGAGCCGCGCCGGGTGGGCCGGGTGCGCACCGAGTACGCGCCGGCCCACGACGGCGATCCCGATCCCGGTGAGATCGTCTGGACCTGGGTGCCGTTCGAGGAGAACGACGGACGCGGCAAGGACCGCCCGGTGCTGGTGGTCGCCCGCGAGGCGGCCGGCACGCTGCTCGCCGTACAGCTGTCGAGCAAGCGCCACGACCACGACCGGGAATGGGTGCCGATCGGCAAGGGGCCGTGGGACCGCGAGGGACGCGACTCGTGGGTGAACATCGACCGGGTGCTGCGGGTGCACGAGCGCGGGATGCGGCGGGAGGCGTGCGCGCTGGACCGGATGCGTTTCAACCTGGTGGTGCACCGGCTGCGGGAGCGCTACGGCTGGCGCTGATCACGCGGTACGAGTGGCCTGTCCCTCCGTTCCCTCCCGGCGGAGTCTTCTGACCCGTCTTCGCAGGTCGTGAGCCTACGAACCGCCTCCGGGCTGCTCTCCCCGATGACCTCGACTACCGTGGTGGGAGCGGTGACCGTCGACATCGGCCGGGTCCACCGGTACAGGACGCGGCCCACATATCGGAGGTGTGCTGCGCGCTGCCGCGCAGCCGGGAACGCATGCCCGGTTCTCCGTCTCCCCCCGTCGTCCTCATGAACGCATCGTGAGCGCCTCATGACCTCTCGTGCAACAGACTTTCTCCGCACGAATCCGACCCTCGGGGCACTCTTGTGCGATCCGCTCACACGGGTTTGGGTGGGACGAGCGCTGCCGTTCCGGCTCACCCATGGCCGGGGCGGCTGCACGGTCCCCGACCGGGGAACCAGGCCGACCTGAAGATCAGGAGGATCCCGGCATGTCCGAGGGAGACTGTACGGATCTCGCCCCCATGGTCACGGAGGCCGACGTGGAGGCGCTGGTCCACGGCATCTGTTTCAAGACCGGCCCGCCCCGCTCCGTCGGTGTCGAACTGGAATGGCTCGTCCACGACGTCCACGGCTTCGACCATGCCGGTGGCTACGCGCCACGGCATCCCGTACCGCCCGCCCGCCTCGAAGCGGCTTACGCCGTAGCGCGGACGCTGCCCCTGCACTCCGCACTCACCGTCGAACCCGGCGGCCAGCTGGAGCTCAGCTCGCTGCCCGCCGCATCGCTGATGGACTGCGTCAAAGCCGTGTCGGCCGATCTGACGGCGCTGCGGACGGCACTCGGCCCCCTCGGCCTCGCCCTCACCGGGCTCGGCACCGACCCTTGGTGCCCGCCCTCCCGGCTGCTGCACGAGCCCCGCTACGACGCGATGGAGACGTATCTCGACCGCGCGGGGACCGCAGGCCGCCACATGATGTGCTCCTCGGCCTCCGTGCAGGTCTGCCTGGACGCCGGGCACGAGGAGCCGGGGCCGCTCGGCCACGGCCGCCGCTGGCGGCTGGCGCATCTGCTGGGGCCAGTGCTGGTCGCGGCGTTCGCCAACTCGCCGCTGAGCGAGGGGCGTCTGACCGGGTGGCGGTCGACGCGGCAGGTGATCTGGGCCGACATCGAACCGGGCCGGTCTGCCGCCCCGCCGCTGGACGGGGACCCGCGGACCGCGTGGACCAGACATGTGCTGGACGCGCCCGTGATGTGCATCAGGGCGGACCACGGGCCCTGGGCCGTGCCGGAGGACCTGACCCTGCGGGCGTGGGCGCGCTCGGGCGAGCCGCGGCCGCCG
Organism: Streptomyces sp. NPDC002896; assembly: GCF_040295225.1. Classification (NCBI taxonomy): domain Bacteria; kingdom Bacillati; phylum Actinomycetota; class Actinomycetes; order Kitasatosporales; family Streptomycetaceae; genus Streptomyces; species Streptomyces sp. NPDC002896. Next base: position 246,616 of record NZ_JBEOVA010000004.1, read on the forward strand.
ACCCGCGAGGACGTCGACTACCACCTGACGACGCTGTTCCCGCCCGTACGGCCGCGCGGCCATCTGGAGCTGCGCATGATCGACGCCCAGCCCGGCGAGAACGGCTGGATCGTTCCTCTCGCCGTGACGACCGCACTGTTCGACGATCCCGAGGCGGCCGAGACCGCGTACCGCACCGTCAAACCCCTGGCCGAACGGGCGGGCCCGCTCCCCGCTCCCCGCAACGAACTGTGGCTGACCGCCGCGCGGCAGGCCCTCCACGACCCCGAGTTGCACGAGGCCGCCGTCATCTGCTTCGCCGCCGCGCAGGAGGCGCTGCCCCGCCTCGGCGCCGACGAGGCCGTGCGGGACGCGGTGGCGGACTTCACCGACCGCTATGTCGCACGCGCACGCTGCCCCGCCGACGATCTCCTCGACCAGCCCGACCTGCTCGACCGCTGTCACGCGCACGGGAAGGACGCCCGCCCATGACCGAGACCGTCGCGACCCATGACCAGGATCCCGAGACTCTGCGGAAACGCGCCCTGTCCGCGCTGCTCACCGCGCGCGACCGCACCACACTGCTCACCGGCTGCGTCGAGGACCCCGATCTGACCGCACAGCACTCGCCGCTGATGTCCCCCCTGGTGTGGGACCTCGCCCACATCGGCAACCAGGAAGAGCAGTGGCTGCTGCGGGCCGTCGCCGGGCACGAGGCGATCCGGCCCGAGATCGACCCGCTCTACGACGCGTTCGAGCACCCGCGCGCCAAGCGGCCCTCACTGCCGCTGCTACCGCCCCCCGAAGCCCGTCGGTACGCGGCTGAGGTGCGCGGCCGGGCCTTGGACGTCCTCGAGCGCACGCCCTTCGAGGGTTCCGCGCTGACCAAGGCGGGCTTCGCGTTCGGGATGATCGCGCAGCACGAGCAGCAGCACGACGAGACGATGCTGATCACCCATCAGCTGCGCAACGGACCGGCGGCGCTGTCGGCACCCGACCCGGAACCCCTGTCATCCCCGTACACCGGACCGGCCGAAGTCCTGGTTCCCGGCGGCCGGTTCACCATGGGCACGTCCACCGAGCCCTGGGCGCTGGACAACGAGCGGCCCGGCCATGTCCGGCTCGTCCCGCCGTTCTTCATCGACACGACTCCCGTGACGAACGCCGCGTACCAGGCCTTCATCGAGGACGGCGGCTACGACGATCCCCGCTGGTGGGCGCCGGAGGGATGGGCCCACATCAAGGCCCGTTCCATCACCGCCCCGCTGTTCTGGCGGCGCGAGGGCGGGCAGTGGCTGCGACGGCGCTTCGGGGTGACCGAGGCCGTAGCGCCGGACGAGCCGGTGCTGCACGTCGGCTGGTACGAGGCCGACGCGTACGCGCGGTGGGCGGGCCGGCGGCTGCCGAGCGAGGCGGAGTGGGAGAAGGCCGCCCGCCACGATCCCGCGTCGGGGCGTTCGATGCGCTACCCGTGGGGCGATGCCGATCCGACGCCGGACCGCGCCAACCTGGGCCAGCGCCACCTGCGGCCCGCGCCCGCGGGCAGCTACGCGCTCGGCGAGTCGCCGCTCGGCGTACGGCAGTTGATCGGCGACGTGTGGGAGTGGACGTCGAGCGACCTCCTGCCGTATCCGGGGTTCACGGCGTTCCCGTACCGGGAGTACTCGGAAGTGTTCTTCGGCTCCGAGTACAAGGTGCTGCGCGGCGGTTCGTTCGCCGTCGACGCCGTGGCCTGCCGCGGCACATTCCGCAACTGGGACTATCCGATCCGGCGGCAGATCTTCTCGGGCTTCCGCACCGCCCGGGACGTCACGCCCGCGGACGGGGTCGCGGACGGCCGGACGGGGGGCGCCTGATGTGCCGGCATCTGGCTTATCTGGGGCCGCCCGTGCCGTTCGGCGACCTCGTCGTGGCGCCACCGCACGGCCTGTACCGCCAGTCGTGGGCGCCACGGTGCCAGCGGCACGGCACCGTCAACGCCGACGGTTTCGGCGTCGGCTGGTACGCGGAGGGGGACCCGGTGCCCGCCCGGTACCGCCGGGCGGGGCCGGTCTGGGGCGACCAGCCCTTCGCGGATCTGGCGCGGGTCGTACGCGCCGGGGCGCTGCTCGCGGCGGTACGCGACGCGACCGTGGCGAGCGCCGACGCGGAGGCCGCGGCGGCGCCGTTCTCCTCGGGTCCGTGGCTGTTCAGCCACAACGGCGCGGTGACGGGCTGGCCGCGCTCTCTCGCCGTACTCGCCGGGGAGCTGCCGCCCGCCGAACTGCTCGCGCTGGAGGCCCGCAACGACTCCGCGCTGGTGTGGGCACTCGTCCTGCACCGACTGCGGAACGGCGACGACGAGGGGCAGGCGCTGGCCGACACGGTCCAGGAGGTGGCGGCCGCCGCCCCCAGCTCGCGCCTCAACCTCCTGCTGGCCAACGGCGAGACGATCGCCGCGACCGCCTGGGGCGACACGCTCTGGTACCTCGCCGAACCGGGCGGCCGCACCGTCGTGGCCTCCGAGCCGTACGACGACGATCCGCAATGGCGCCAAGTGCCCGACCGCACGCTGCTCGTCGCGAGCCGCACCGACGTCCTGCTGACGCCGCTGAAGGAGCCGGAGGAGCCGCAATACCCACAAGAACATCACCAAGTACCCCCGGGAACCGATCTTCACCAGCCCCTGAAGACCGAGGAGCCGACCGCGTGAGCCCGTTCCAACTGACCCGCACCCTGCCCGAGGACGCCACGGACGCGGCCCTGCGCGCCGACGTCCTGCACGGCCTCACCCACACCCCCAAGACGCTGCCGCCAAAGTGGTTCTACGACGCGCGCGGCAGCGAACTGTTCGAGGAGATCACCGAGCTCCCCGAGTACTACCCGACGCGCGCCGAGCGGGAGATCCTGCTTGCCCGGTCCGCGGAGATCGCCGAGGTCAGCGCGGCCCGGACGCTCGTCGAGCTCGGCTCCGGGTCGTCCGACAAGACGCGTCATCTCCTCGACGAGCTGCCGGACCTGCACACGTACGTGCCGGTGGACGTCAGCGAGAGCGCTCTGAAGCAGGCCGGGCAGGCGCTCCTCGCCGAGCGGCCGGAGCTGGACGTCCATGCCCTGATCGCCGACTTCACGCGTGGCCTCACACTGCCGGACACGCCCGGGCCGCGGCTCGTCGCGTTCCTCGGCGGCACCATCGGCAATCTGCTGCCCGCCGAACGCGCCGAGTTCCTGACCTCCGTACGGTCACTGCTGACGCCCGGCGACGCGCTGCTGCTGGGCACGGACCTGGTCAAGGACGAGTCCGTTCTCGTGGCCGCGTACGACGACGCGGCCGGGGTGACGGCCGAGTTCAACAAGAACGTGCTCGCCGTCGTCAACCGCGAACTGGGCGCCGACTTCGACCCGGCCGACTTCACCCACGTCGCCCTGTGGGACCGCGACAGCGAGTGGATCGAGATGCGCCTGCGCGCCTTGAAACCGCTCACCGTGAAGATCCCCGCGCTGGACCTGGCGGTCGACTTCGAGCAGGACGAGGAGATGCGCACGGAGGTCTCCGCGAAGTTCCGCAAGGACGGCGTGTCGGCCGAACTGGCCGCCGCGCGGCTGGAGCTGACCCGCTGGTGGACGGACACGGCGGGCAGGTTCGCACTGTCGCTGAGTGTGGCGCGGTGAGAGACACGTCTTCGGCAGTCCGTCCCCACCAGGCCTCAGTGCCCGCCTCGCGCGCCGGGGCCCGGTGGGGCACGGTGGAGTAAACCGGCCCGGGAGCCGGTCGAGAGGAGCAACCCCCATGACGAACCACACCTATCGGGTCACCGAGATCGTCGGCACCTCCCCGGAAGGCGTCAATCAAGCCATCCGCAACGGCATCGCCCGGGCCAACGAGACGCTGCGCCACCTCGACTGGTTCGAGGTGACCCAGGTACGCGGCATGATCGAGAACGGCGAGATCCAGCACTATCAGGTGGGGCTCAAGGTGGGGTTCCGCCTGGAGGACGGGGACTGAGGGCGGCGGCCTACGGGAGCGCCATCAGGTCCGGCCCTCGCGCTCCTGCGCGTCCTTCAGGGCCGCCGACGGTGTGGCCCAGCGTGCCTGTACCACGGTGAAGCCCGCGCGCCGGGCCTCCTCGCAGACCAGTTCGTCGTCGTCCACGAGCATGCGGACCTCACGCTCGCGGGAGATCCGCCGGAGGATCGTCAGCTTGGTGAAGCGGGCGGGGCGGCGGTCGTCGTTGCGGCGCATCCAGATGCGGCCCTCGGGCAGTCCCTGTGCGGCGAGCCAGTCGGCGGTGTCCCGGCGGCACCTCTCCGGGCGGCCGGTCAGGTAGACGATCTCGCACTCCTCCGCGCTCTTCAGCGCCAGCGCCACGCCCTCCGCCAGCGGCGGGTCGTGCGGGGCCGCCGCGAAGAAAGCGTCCCAGTCCCGGGGCCTGCGCTCCAGGAACCGCTGCCGGTGCGCGGTGTCCGCGAGGGTGTTGTCCAGGTCGAACACGGCGAGCGGTCTGCTGTCGGCCCTGCCTCGGTCCCTGCTTTTGTCCGTCACGGGGCCAGCGTAGGGACTGCCGCGCGGGAACCCGGGCAGGGCCCCGGCGGCGGGACCCGAGGCCGGCCTGTCTGCGGGCATCCAGCCCGGGCCGCTTGCAGGCGACCACGAGCATCCCGCGCGGCTGCAGGAATCCCCGCGCAACGCACGCGTTGAACTGATGTGTGAGCTCAGTGATCGCATCGACGCCGTTCACGCATCCCCGAGGGGCACGACGGCCCGGCGGCGCTGCGTGACACGGTCCGCTTCGCACAGCTGGCGGAGGAGCTCGGCTACCACCGCTTCTGGAAGCGATGGTCACCCCCGCAGCAGTTCACGGCCGCCTCCGCTCACAGGACGTAGCTTCCCGCGCCCAGTACCGTGCGAAGGCGCCCCTCCTCACGGAGCTGGACGACCGCCTTCTGGATCGTCGACTGGGTCACCCCGTACTCCGCTGCCAGCGTGACCGTGCCAGGGAAGCGCTCGCCAGGCTTCCACTCCCCGGCATCGAGTCGGCGGCGGAGGTCATCGGCCACCTGGGGCCACACGGGAACAGAGCGATCAAGATCCATACCTCTCAGCGTGCGCGGAGTCGCGGAACTGTGCTACCGCGTAAGCGCGATACCGCGTAAGGTTGGAGCCACGAAGCGGCCCGGCGACGCTGCGAACGCCCCGGGCCTGGCCGACTGCGAAGGAGTCGACGTGAACCACCTTAGAAGGCTTCCCTGGGAGGACGAAGGCCGCGCGGCGTTCGTGACGCCCGGCGACGGCATCGTGAACGCCGTCGCGGACGCCATGGAGGCGAACATGATCGAGACAGCGCGAGAGGACGCCCGCCGGGCCCTGGCCCTGACTGACGACCAGGACGCATCGAAGGCGGAAATGCTCGTGGCGCTCCGATACGTAGCTCACGCCGTCCAGGACGTGGCCCTGGTCGCGGACCTTCGAGGCGAGCGACTCCCGGCGGCGGACGCTCCCGCAGACGAAGTGCTCTGGGGTGCCAAGGCCCGCCAGATCAGCCAGGCCCTCCGGGAGGTAGGGCGCCGTAACGACGCCTGAGGCAACGGACAGCGTTGAGGGCCAGCGCGGCCAGTAGCACGGACAGACACGACGAAGGCCCGGCCAGCTCCCCAGGACTGGGGGCCGGTCGGGCCTCTTCGTCGTCCACTGAAAGTGGCCAGCGGCGCCCAGGGAGTTGGATCAGTAGCCGTCATCGTCCGCTGTCCACGCGCCCGGCCCATCGTGGACCCTGTCCGCCCTGGCCGCTGACGGCCCCGCGCTCCTGTCCGCTATCCGTCCTGACGGCGAGGCTAGCCGCAACGGCTGGCCGCCCTGTCTGCGTCCGGCGCGCCGCTCACCCACCGCCTGCCGCCGGACGGCGCCCGCCGGCCTCTCGGCCGCGGGCGCCGTGGGTCACAGGGCGGTCATGACGTGCTTGATGCGGGTGTAGTCCTCGAAACCGTAGGCGGAGAGGTCCTTGCCGTAGCCGGACTTCTTGAAGCCGCCGTGAGGCATCTCGGAGACGAGAGTCATGTGAGTGTTGATCCACACGCAGCCGAAGTCGAGGGCCTTGGACATCCGCATCGCCCGTGCGTGGTCGCGGGTCCACACCGAGGAGGCCAGCGCGTACTCGACACCGTTGGCCTGCGCGACGGCCTCGTCCTCGTCGGTGAAGGTCTGGACGGTGAGCACCGGGCCGAAAACCTCGTTCTGGACGATCTCGTCGTCCTGTCGCAGTCCGGAGACCACGGTCGGGGCGTAGAAGTAGCCGTGCTCCCCCACCCGGTGGCCGCCGGTCTCCACGGTGGCGTGGTCGGGCAGCCGGTCGATGAAGCCGGCCACGCGGCCGAGCTGGTCGGCGTTGTTGAGCGGCCCGAAGAACATCTCCTCGTCGTCGACACCGCCGCCGGTACGGGTGGCGGCGGCGGCCTTGGCCAGGGCGGCGACGAACTCGTCGTGGACGGAGGCATGGACGAGTACGCGGGTGGCGGCGGTGCAGTCCTGGCCGGCGTTGAAGTAACCGCCGGCGGCGATGCCCTCGGCGGCCGCGGCGAGGTCGGCGTCGGCGAAGACCAGGGCGGGGGCCTTGCCGCCCAGCTCCAGGTGGACGCGCTTGACGTCGCGGGCCGCGGAGGCGGCGACCTCCATGCCCGCGCGGACCGAGCCGGTGATGGCGGCCATCGCCGGGGTCGGGTGCTCCACCATCAGGCGGCCGGTCTCGCGGTCGCCGCAGATCACGTTGAAGATCCCGGCGGGCAGGTCCATTTCCTTCAGGACGTCGCCGATGATCCCTGCGAGCAGGACGGTGGAGGCCGGGGTGGTGTCCGAGGGCTTCAGCACGACCGTGTTGCCCGCGGCGATCGCCGGGGCGAACTTCCATACGCCCATCATCAACGGGTAGTTCCATGGCGCGACCTGCGCGCACACGCCGACCGGTTCACGCCGGATGATCGAGGTCATGCCCTGCGTGTACTCGCCCGCCGAGCGGCCCTCCAGCATCCGGGCGGCCCCGGCGAAGAAGCGGATGGTGTCGACGACGGGGGCGATCTCCTCGGTGAGGGTCAGCGCGCGGGGCTTGCCGGTGTCGCGGCACTCGGCGTCGGCGAGGTCGTCGGCGCGTGCCTCCACCGCGTCCGCGACGCGCAGCAGCAGCCGCTGCCGGGTGGCGGGGGTGGCGTCGCGCCACAGGGGGAACGCGGCGGCCGCGGCGGCCATCGCCGCGTCCACGTCGGCGGCGCCGGACAGCGGCGCGTGCGCGTACACCTCGCCGGTGACCGGGTCGACCACCTCCAGGCAGCGGCCGTCGGCCGCGTCCACGTAGGCGCCGTCGATGTGGTTGCGCAGCGCAAGAAGCTCGCTCATGACCTGTTTCCTCGTCGTCGTACCCGTCGGCGCCTCGGCGGCGCACTCGCGGTGCACGGGGGTGTGTCGTTGCTTGCGGAGGTGGTGCCGGGAACCTGCCGGCGGCCCGTTCGGGTCCGGGTCAGGTGCCGGACGCGGGCGAGAGGTGCTCGTGCACGGCCAGCCAGCGGCCGGACCCCTCACGGTGGAACACGATCGTCTCGCGCTCGGCGAGGGTCTCCTGGCCTGACGTGGTGCTCACGGTGGTCTTGACGTCGTGGCTGAAGACGGCGGTGTCGCCGAAGTGCTGGACCAGGCGGTTGGTGGAGACGCAGTCCAGGACGCGGAACTCGTCCTCGGCGACCCAGCTCTGCCACAGCGCGCGGTACTCCGCGGTGGAGGAGATCCGCTCGGGGGTGGTGTGGAAGACAAAGGTGGCGTCGGGGGCGAACGCGGCGAAGTAGTCGTCGAGCCGGCCGTCGCCGAAGGCGGCGACCAGGTCGTCGGCGGCCTGAAGGACCTCGTCGGTCATCGGGGGGCTCCTTGGGAGAAGGGGTGACGTGTGGTTCGGCGGCGGACGGGGGCGCGTCTTGCCCCACAGTCCCCGTGGTCCCCACCGTGCGGAAATCCGGCTAAGGGGTGTGGGCCGGCGGCCGTGCCCGGCCTGTTCCGGCTCCCCGGCGGCGCCGCGGAACAGCGCCGCCGGGGCCGGGGTCAGACCAGTTCTTCCGCCGCCTGGACGGGCTGCTCGTCCTCACCCGTGATCGCGGGTACGGGGGTGTCCGAGGACCGCACCAGGCGCGGTCCCTCGGGCCCGTAGACGTCGCGCGGCTCCGGGAACAGCCACAGCAGTCCGAGGTAGGCGACCGCGGCCAGGCCCAGGCCCACCGGCAGCGAGATGTCGACGCCACCGGCCACATCGCCGAGCGGGCCGACGAACTGGCCCGGCAGGTTGACGAACATCAGGGCCAGGATGGCCGAGCCCAGCCAGGCGCTCATGCCGCGCCAGTTCCAGCCGTGGTTGAACCAGTAGCGGCCACCGCGCTGGCGACGGTTGAACACCTGGAGCGAGTCGGGGTCGTACCAGCCGCGGCGGGTCAGCCAGCCGAGCATCATGATCACCATCCAGGGTGCGGTGCAGGTGATGATCAGCGTGGCGAACGTCGAGATGGACTGGGCCAGGTTCATGGCGAAGCGGCCGACGAAGATGAAGGCGATCGACAGCACACCGATGAACATCGTGGCCTGCACCCGGCTGAACCGCGTGAACACGCTGGAGAAGTCGAGGCCGGTGCCGTAGAGCGCGGTCGTGCCGGTGGCCATGCCGCCGATGAGTGCCAGCAGGCACACCGGCAGGAAGTACCAGGTGGGCGAGGTCGCGAGCAGGCCGCCGACGTAGTTGGGCGCGGCGGGGTCCATGTACGGCGCCGCCTTGGCGGCGATGATCGAGGCGGTGGCCAGACCGAAGAAGAACGGCAGGATGGTCGCGATCTGCGAGACGAACGCCGCGGTGACGACCCGCTTGCGCGGGGTGTCGGCCGGGATGTAACGGGCCCAGTCGCCGAGGAAGGCGCCGAAGGACACCGGGTTGGACAGGACGATCAGCGCCGATCCGATGAACGCGGGCCAGAAGCCCGGCGACGACATCGACTCGAACGCGCCCTGGTAGCCGAAGTCGAAGTCCCCGGCGAAGGCGAAGAAGCCCAGCACGAACAGCAGCGACGCCGCGATGACGGCGATCTTGTTCACGAAGAGCATGAACCGGAAGCCGTAGACGCAGACCACCAGCACGAGCAGCGCGAAGACGCCGTACGCCACGGCGAAGGAGCCGTCGCTCTCCGGGAGGCCGACGAGCCGGTTGGCGCCGCCGACCAGCGCGTCGCCGGAGGACCACACCGAGATCGAGAAGAACGCGATCGCGGTGAGCAGCGACAGGAACGAGCCGACGATCCGGCCGTGCACGCCCAGGTGCGCGGACGACGACACGGCGTTGTTGGTGCCGTTGCGCGGGCCGAAGACGGCCAGCGGCGCGAGGATCAGCGAGCCGACGACCAGGCCGAGCACGGTCGCCAGGAGGCCCTGCTTGAACGACAGGCCGAACAGGATCGGGAAGGCACCCAGCACACAGGTGGCGAAGGTGTTGGCGCCGCCGAAAGCGAGACGGAACAGGTCCAGGGGCCCGGCGGTGCGTTCGGCGTCGGGGATCCGTTCGACTCCAAACTGCTCGACCTCGTTCAGGGCGGGAGCGGTCTGGCTCATCGGGCGTCCTTCAGTGCGAACAGGCTGATCAGGTCATAGGCGACGTGCGAGGCGGCGACGGCGGTGATCTCCGCGTGGTCGTAGGCCGGGGCGACCTCCACCACGTCCGCGCCGACCAGGTTGCAGCCGGCCAGTCCGCGCAGGATCTCCAGCAGCTCGCGGGAGGTCATGCCGCCGGCCTCGGGGGTGCCGGTGCCGGGGGCGTGCGCCGGGTCGAGGCAGTCGATGTCGATGGAGATGTACAGGGGGCGGTTGCCGATGCGCTGGCGCAGCTGGTCGGCGACCTCGTCGGCGCCGCGCTGGTAGACGTCGGCCGACGTGACGATGCCGAAGCCGATCTTCTGGTCGTCGGTGAGGTCCTGCTTGCCGTAGAGCGGGCCGCGGGTGCCGACGTGGGAGAGCGCGGAGGTGTCGAGGATGCCCTCCTCCGCCGCGCGGCGGAACGGCGTGCCGTGCGTGTACTCGGCGCCGAAGTAGGTGTCCCAGGTGTCCAGGTGCGCGTCGAAGTGGAGCAGCGCCACCGGGCCGTGCTGGGCGGCGACGGCACGCAGCAGCGGCAGGGCGATGGTGTGGTCGCCGCCGATGGTGACCAGCCGGGTGCCGTCCGCCTGGAGGCCGGCCGCGGCGTCCTGGATGGTCTCGATGGCCTCGCCGATGTTGAAGGGATTGCAGGCGATGTCACCGGCGTCGGCCACCTGCTGGGTGGCGAACGGGGACACGTCCAGGCCGGGGTTGTACGGGCGCAGCAGCCTGCTGGCCTCACGGACCGCGGTGGCGCCGAAACGGGCGCCGGGCCGGTAGGAGACGCCGGCGTCGAACGGGACACCGACCACCGCCACGTCGGCGCGGGCCACCTCGTCCAACCGGGGCAGCCGGGCGAACGTCGCGGGTCCCGCGAAACGCGGCACCCGGGAGGAGTCGACAGGCCCACGGGCTTCGGTCATCTTCCTGAGCCTTTCCTTCTCGCAAACGCCGGGACCACCCGGCATGGCCGAGTCTGCGCGGGTACCGCCCTACCCTTCAATCGTGCCAGACACAAAGAGCTAGTCTGGCTTTGTGGAGAACCACAAACGACGTGGGGTGAATGTCCGGGAAGTACTGTCCTATCCCGCACTCCAGCTGCGGCTTCTAGCGGGCGAGGCCGGCCTGGACCGATCGGTGTCCTGGGCGCACGCCAGCGAGCTGGAGGACCCCACCCCGTGGCTGCTGGGCGCCGAGATCATCATGACCACGGGGCGGGCGCTGCCGCGCTCGGCCGCCGGGCAGCGCGCCTATCTGGAACGACTGGACGACGCCGGGGTGGCCGCGCTGGCCGTGTCTGTGCAACTGCACATGCCGCCGCTGCGGCAGGCGTTCTTCGACACGGCCCAGGAGCGGGGCATCCCCGTGCTGGAGGTGCCGCTCGCCGTGCCGTTCATCGTGGTGGCCCAGGAGGTCGCGGCCGCCGTCCAGGAGGATTCCCGGCACCGCCTCGGGGCGCAGCTCCAGGTGTTCGGGGCGCTGCGCTGGCTGGCGTCAGAAGACCTGGACACCACCACGCTCTTCCGCCGCCTGGAGAAACTGTCCGGGTACGACATCCGGCTGTGCACCACCCAGGGCCGCCCGCTGCTGCCCGGGGTACCCGTCCCCGAGCCGTCACAGATCCCCGGCTCACTCGACGCCCCGCCGACCATCCCCGGCGGCTTCGCCCTGCCCGTGCCCGCGCCGGGCGGCGCGGCCGGCTTCCTGATCGCCCTGGAGCGCGAGGGCGCACGCCCGGCCGGGCTGGCAGTGGTCCAGCACATCGCAACTGTCGCGGCGCTACAGCTCGCGATGATCCGCACCGAGCGTGAGACCCTGCGCCGCGAGGGCGCGGAGATCCTCGCCGAGATGCTCCAGGGCACCCTGGACCAACAGGCCGCCGAACGCCGTCTGCTGCGCCACTCCATCGAGGGCACAACCGAGCTGACCGTAGTCCGGGGTGTGACCGAGGAGGCGCTGCTGCGCGCCCTGGACGACGCGCCGTACCTGCTCCTCAACCGCGGCGAGGACCGCTTCCTGCTGGGACCGCCCCACCTCGGCGACACGATCGCGGCCCTGCCCGGTGTCGCCGCCGGCACGAGCCGTCCCCTCCCGTGCGGCGCGTCCTTGCGCATCGCCCAGCGCGAGGCCCGGTGGGCGGCCTCCCGCGCCGCCGCGTCCGGCCGCCCCCTGGTCCGCTACGGCGACGACCCCGCCGGCCGCTGGCTGCCCGACGACCCCGCGGCCCTGAACGCGCTGGTCGAGGAAGTCCTGGGCGAAGCACTCCGCTACGACATCACCCACGACGCGCAGCTCCTGCTCTCGGTGCGCACCTGGATGGAACGCGACCGGCGCACCGACGACGCCGCCGCGGCCCTGCACATCCACCCCAACACGCTCACCTACCGGCTGCGCCGCTTCAGCACGCTCACCGGCCGCGACCTCACCAGCACCGGCGCCTTCACCGAGGTGTGGATGGCCATCCGCTCCGCCTCGGAGCTAGGACTGCTGGACTGACGCGGGCAGCCAGCCGGCCACCGGCTCCGCCAGACAGCGGCTGTGCCCAGCCCCGGCGTACCCCCGCAAGCCGAGTGTGACCAAGCGCTGAACGGACGGTGCGATCATCCCGTTCGGCCCCGGAGCTGATTCCGATGGAAAGGGCTCGCTTGTACAGCAGCCATCACTGTCGGTCAAGACACGATTATCAGGGGCTTGGCGCCCCACCCGTGTCAGAGATCCTGGTCTCAGAGGACGAGACACGCCTCCCGTCGCAGCGCAGCCATCGGCGCACCTCTGACTCAGCGAAGGAACGACCCATGGAGAGACTTCTCAGGCCCGTGTTCACCCGTACATCGACACTCGTCGCCCCGACTCCCACACCGTCATGAACGGCCTCGGACCCTGGCTCTTCACCATCCTCGCTGCCGCGGGATCGATGGCGTACCTGGTCGTAGCCGGCCGCTGCGCCCGGCTTCCACGTCCTTCCGCCCCCTCCGGTAGAGCCCCGGAGGCCCGTGGCAACGCGCTGCTCAATGCGGCTTTCCTCGTCGGCGGGCCGCGTCGGGTCGCGAACACGGTGCTGGTCGCCATGCAACGTGACGGCCGGCTGCACATCTCCCGGGACGGCAGGGTCACTCGGGCGCCGGGAACACCGCGCAACGCGGTGGAGGGACAGATCGTCGGAGCGCTCAGGGAGGGGGAGGTCGCGACTACGGCGTGGCTCCGCGGCCGTGTGATGCGCAGCGCCGCGGTACGCGACATCGGCACCGCCCTCGCCGAAGCCGGACTGCTGGTCGAGCCGGCGTTGCGCAAGCGGATCACGCGGGGCAGGCGCGCCTTGGTCGCCTTGCTGCCGGTCCTCTTCGTGGTCGGCTTCCTGCTGGCAGGTGACGACACCGCCGCACTGGTCACCGCGACGGCTCTGCTGATCCTCATGTCCGGTGGCCTGATCATGCTCTTTGTCCAGACCTCGAAGCGGCGGCTGTGGTGCACCAACGCTGGAGCCGACCGTCTCGCGGACCTACGCCGGGCTCCCGCTTCGGCGTTCCCCGGCATCGACCCGGTACTGGCCGGGGTTGCCCTGCTGGGCCTGGAGCAGCTGTCCGATCCGGAACTGCAGGCAGGCATCCTCGGCCACGGCAGGCCCGACAAGGACGCCCCGGGCGGCTCCTGCGGGGCCGGGGCGACCTGCAACGGGGGCGGCTGCGGAGGCACTTGCTGCGGAGGCGCTGGCTGCGGAGGAGGCGGCTGTGGAGGAGGCGGCTGTGGCGGCAACTGAGCGCTCGGCGACGCGCCGACTGGGCTTCGGCATCGGCTGGCGGCCGGAGATCGACCTGACCATCGAGCGACTGCCCGGGGTCGAGTTCGTCGAAGCCATCGCCGAAAACCTCCGCCCCGGCCACCTGCCTGCCTCCCTGGCGGCCCTGCGGGCCCGGAACATACCCGTGGTCCCGCACGGGGTGAGTCTGTCCCTCGGTGGTGCCCAACGCCCCGAGGCGCACCGGCTGGAGCATCTGGCCCACTGCGCCCAGACCCTGGAAGCGCCACTGGTCAGCGAGCACCTGGCCTTCGTGCGCGCCGACGGCCTGGAGGCAGGACACCTGCTGCCGGTGCCCCGCACATGGGAGGCGCTGGAGGTGGTGACCCAGAACATACGGATCGCGCAGGAGTCCCTGCCGGTGCCACTGGCGCTGGAGAACATCGCCGCGCTGTTCGCCTGGCCGGATGCCGAGCTGACCGAAGCCCAGTTCCTGGCGGAACTCGTCGACCGCACCGGAGTACAGCTGCTGGTCGACGTGGCCAACCTGCACACCAACCATGTCAACCTCGGCCAGGACCCGGACCGGATGCTGGATGAGCTGCCGCTGGAACAGCTGGCCTACGTCCACGTCGCCGGAGGCGTCCTGCGGGAAGGCTTGTGGCATGACACCCACCGGCATCCGGTGACCGGTCCCGTGCTGGACGTGCTGGCCGCGCTGGCCGAGCGGACCGACGTGCCGGGGGTCTTGCTGGAACGCGACGGCAACTATCCCGGCCCAGCCGACCTGGCCGGTGAGCTGGCTGCGATCCGCACAACCGTGGAGGGTGCCGGTGACCGGCATGCCGAATCCTGAGGCAGCCCGAGCCCGGCTGGCCGCAGCCCAGGCCCGGCTCGTTGTTGCGCTCCTGACCGGCGGTCCCGCACCGGCCGGGTTCAACGCTCCGCGCCTGCGCGTCCAAACAGCGGCGCTGGCCGCAAAACGACGGGACGGCGTGACCCGGGTCCGGCCCGAGCTGAGCCAGGCGCTGAGGCCGCGGTTTTCTGCCCTGTTCCACGCCTATGCCACCACACACCCCAAGCCAGCTCACGGTGGCAGCGCCGCGGACGCGCAGGCGTTCGTCCATTACCTGGCCGCACAGGGCCGCCTGCCCGAACAGATCATGTCGCCGCGGCCGGGGACCCGGCTGCGCCGCCTGGTGCGCGACCTGTCATCCCGCCGACGGCCAACCTCCTGACCAGGCCGCATGCGATCAGGCATCGGGTCCGCGAGCGGGTTCGGTATCAGTGAAAAGCAGAGGGACTCAGCTGCATCATGCCCCGTCCGCATGTGAGCGGCCCTCGATCAGAGGTGTCCACGGCGTTGACCACGCACGCGTTCTTGGTACTGCGTGCATAAGCCCGTGGCCATCGCCGTCCTAGGTCAGCAGCACCCCAGAGTCGAGCTACTCGGCCAGCCCCTGGGCCCGGCCTTAGTAGGGTCGGGGACTGGCGCGGTGGCTGATGCTCCGTTTCCAGTCCCCGCCGCTTCATGTGAAGTAGGCCGCCGACGAGGTGCCCGTGGCTCGAGTCCTTTTCCGACGGCCTCTTCCCGAACGGTACGGGCCGTTCCCGGCGTACCGCTCTCCAGTGATCATTTCCGGGTGGTGGCTGTGCCCCGTCCCGCGTGGATGTCCGATCACGGGCTCGACCAGAGCCCAACGCTCGTCGGAACCCTCTCCGTCCACTACCGCAACGACCAGCCCGTTCTGACCGCGCTCGGCGGCACCCTCATCCCCCGTCAGCTGACCGTCCAGGATGCCGACGGCCAGGTACTCGCCACCCACACCGACCAGCCTCCCGCGCTCCAGACCAAGGCGGCCCTGTCCAGGAGCAGGTCATCTTCGTCCAGCCCGTCCAGCAGGACTGACACCCCGGACAGCCCTGGCGCGGGCCGGGCCGGCACCCAGGAGTGGTAGGTCAGTCGCCGCCGCCACACCCCCCGCCGCAGCCATGCCCCCCGCCGCAGGCCCAGCCCCCGCCGTCGCCGCTGCTGCCGCCGCCCCTGCGGCGGCGTTGTGAGCGACGGCGGCGTAGGGCCCGTTGGCGGCGCTCCTCCTCCTCTTGCTGGCGTCTGCGCTGCTCGCTCGCCGAAGGCGGAGGTGGGGGCGGAGGCGGAGACGTCGGGCGGGGGTTGCGGCGGGCCTGTTCGGCGCGGCGGCGGGCGGCCTCTGCGTTGCGGCGGGACTCCTCGGCGCGGCGGCGGGCGGCCTCGGCCAGGCGTTGCCTTGTCGCTCGTTCCTGCTCGGACTTCTCGTGGGCCTCGTAGGCGTAGTAAGCGATGGCGAGCAGGACGAGCAGGACTATCACGGCCCCCATGAGTGCCCCCTCCAGTACCAGCACCAGTCATTTCACAGTACGGGATGTCATATCCCTTTGAGCGGCCAGGAGTTGGGGGAGATTTGAGAGGGCGGTTTGCGATTTGGTAGGTGATTTTTTGGCGGGGGTTGGCATCGGAGCGGTGGAGACCGCGCAGCATTCCGCGGTCGCCGCGCTCGCGCCCCAGGACCTGCGCGGCTCTGCCTTCGGGCTGCTCGCCACGGTTCAGTCGCTGGGGAACCTTGCCGCGTCCGGCGCCGTCGGCATCTTGTGGTCGGCCAGGTCTCCAGCGGTCGCGTTCGCGTATCCCGCCGCGTGGATGGTGCCGCCCTGGCCGGTCTGCTGGTCGCGGACCGTCGGCGGCTGGGAGAAGCGGAAGGGTCAGCCGGCGGACCAGGTGATGGTGGGAGGCACGACCCGTGCGCACAGCGGTTCGCCGCGGGCGTCACTCAGGCCGAGGCGTCCGATGAGCCGACGCCGTACGCCGCGTCGTGAAGACGCAAACGCGCCGGTTCGGGGAATCCGGGACCTGAACGGGACTCTGATCGTGTTGTGGCCGCAGCGGCGATGAGGGCAGCGACGGCGGAGACCAATGCCAGCAGGGTGAACAGGTGTGGGTAGCCGCCGAGCGGTGCAGCCAGGGCGGCACCGGCGAAGGGGGCAAGGGCTGAGGCCGCGGTCGCCGGAGCTGTCAGGAGCCCGGACAGGTGGCCGTAGTGGGTAGTGCCCCAGCGGTCGGTGATGGCGGTGGCCTGGAGCAGGGTGAGGTTTCCGCGGACCATGCCGGCCGCGACGGAGAGGGCGGCCAGCAGGAAGTACGGGCCGGGGACGACTGCGAGTGCGGCGGTGGTTGCGCCGCCAAGAGCGATGAGGGTGACCGTGCGAGTGGGGGTTGCGGTGTGGCGGGCGAGGGTGGTGTACAGGGTGCGTCCGAGGGTCTGCCCGGCGCCGCCGAGGCCGAGGGCCCAGGCGGCCTCGGTGGTGGTGAAGCCGCGCTCGAGCAGGAGCGGGACCAGGGCGACGACGACCGCGTACACGGCGAACGCGGAGAGGGGCAGGGCGCAGGCCAGCATCCAGAATGGCCTGTTGCGTGTCATGGCGGTCGCGCCGCTGCTGGTGTGAGCGGGGGATGGTGGTGCTGTGGGCCACGGCCCTTTGAGTGCGAGGGCGTGGGCGGGGATGGTGATGGAGGCGAGGAGCAGGGCGAGGACGGCGTAGGTGGCCCTCCAGGACAGGTGGTCAGCGAGGGCCGCGGTGGTGGGGGCGAAGACGGTGGAGGCGAGGCCGCCAGCGAGGGTGACGATGGTGAGGGCCCTGACGTGGTGCGGGGCGAACCAGCGGGTGAGGGCGGCGAAGGCGGGTTGGTAGAAGGTGGCGGCCATCGCGCCTCCGGCGAGCAGCCAGCCTGTGGCGAAGACGGGCAGGTTGGGCGCGGTGGCCACGGTGACGAGGCTGAGTACGCCAAGGACGGAGCCGGCTGTCATCACGGTGCGGGGACCGTGGCGGTCGATGATCCGGCCGACCCGGATTCCGGCGGGGGCGGAGACGAGCAGCGCGGCGGAGAACGATGCCGTGGTTGCCCCGGCAGGCCAGCCGGTGGCGGCGGTGATCTGGGGGTTCAGCACGGGGAAGGCGTAGTAGACGATGCCCCAGCTGGTGATCTGGGTGGCGCATAGGGCGGGCAGCGCGGCGCGGGGCCGTGACCGGTCCCCCGTCCCGGTCACGGCCCCGCTGGTGTGGAGGTCGGTCATCGGCGGGTTCAGCAGCAGCCGCCCGCGGCGACCGGTTCCTTCGAGCCGGTGTCGGCCTCGGCGGGGCCTGCGCAGCAGGTGCTGCCCTGCTGTTTGGCCAGGGTGTCGGCGTCGGCCTTGACGACGTAGACCTCCCAGGGTTCTTGGCCGGGGCCGTGGACCCAGACCTTGTCCTGGAGGGCGTAGCAGCAGGTGGTGTCGTTTTCCACGTCGGTGGCGAGGCCGGCCTCGCTCAGGCGGGTGGTGGCGGCATGGACCGCGTCGGTGCTGTCGACCTCGACTCCGAGGTGGTCCATGCGGGTCGCCTCGCCCGCGGTGCCTTCGATCAGGACGAGCTTGAGCGGGGGCTCGGCGATGGCGAAGTTGGCGTAGCCGTCGCGGAGTTTGGCGGGCTCGGTGCCGAACAGCTTGCTGTAGAAGGCGACAGACGCGTCGAGGTCGGGGACGCGCAGGGCGAGCTGTACGCGGGACATGGCGAACCTCCTTGGATGGGTGGGGAGTTCAGCAGCCGCCGGAGGCGGCAGGGGCGCCGATGCCGATCTGCAGGGTGGCCGGGGCCGCGCAGCAGCCGCCGCCCTCACTGCTCTGGGCGGCATCGGGGTCGTCGAACAAGCCCGCTCCGCCGCACACGCCGGTCTCGGGCAGCGTGAGCTCGACGCGCTCGGCGGCCTCGCGGTCTCCGGCGATCGCGGCGGCGACGGAGCGGACCTGCTCGTAGCCGGTCATCGCGAGGAACGTGGGGGCGCGGCCGTAGGACTTCATGCCGACCAGGTAGACGTCCTGCTCCGGGTGGGCGAGTTCGTTCACGCCGTGCGGGTAGACCGTGCCGCAGGAGTGGACGTTGGGGTCGATCAGCGGGGCGAGGGCGGTCGGGGCCTGGAGGCGTTCGTCGAGGCCGAGGCGGATCTCGGAGAGGAAGGACAGGTCGGGGCGGAAGCCGGTGAGGACGATGACCTCGTCGACCGGGTCCAGGCGGCGGCCGTCCTCGGCCACGAGGACCAGCCGGCCGTCGGCGTCGCGTTCCACGGACTGGGTGCGGAAGCCGGTGACCGCGCTGGCGTGGCCGTTGTCGACGGCGGCCTTGGCGCGCAGGCCCAGCGCGCCGCGCGCGGGCAACTGGTCGGCTTCGCCGCCGCCGTACGTGTTCGCACCGATGCCGCGGCGCAGAATCCACACCGCGTGCGTCCCGTCCTCCTCCTCGGCCAGATCGGCGAGGTGGGCGAGAGCGGTGAAGGCTGAGGCGCCGGAGCCGATCACAGCGGTGCGCTTGCCCGCGTACCGGGCGCGTACGGCCGGGTCGCCCAGGTCGGGGACGCGGTAGGAGATGCGGTCGGCGGCTGTCCTCTCGCCGAGGGCGGGCAGGCCGTCGGCGCCCATCGGGCTGGGGGTGGACCAGGTGCCGGAGGCATCGATGACGGCGCGGGCGGTGATCCGCTCCTCGCGGCCGTCGGCGAGCTGGATGTGGACGGTGAAGGGCTGCTCGTCGCGGCCGGAGTCGACGATGCGGTCACGGCCTGCGCGGGCGATGCCTGTCACCGTGGCGCCGTAGCGGACCTTGTCGCCGAGGACGTCGGCGAGCGGCTGCAGGTACTTCTCGGCCCAGTCGCCGCCGGTGGGGTAAGTGGCGCCGTCGGGGCGGGTCCAGCCGATCGGGGCGAGGAGCTTCTCGGCGGCCGGGTCGGTGACCTCGGCCCAGGGGGAGAACAGCCGCACGTGCGACCAGGCCCGTACGGCGGTGCCAGCTGACGGCCCGGACTCCAGAACGAGCGGTTCGAGGCCGCGCTCGACGAGGTGGGCGGCGGCGGCCAGGCCGATCGGGCCGGCTCCGACGACCACGACGGGCAGCTGGTCGGTGGTGGGCGCGTTCACGAAGTTCCCCTTTGCTTCGACGTTCGTCGATGGCTTGCGCGGCCCAGCATGGCACCTGTATTGATGGACGTCAACATAGACATTCATCGAATCCGGGGGCGGGATTGTGGAGCACGTCGACGTCGCGGTGATCGGGGGTCGCCAGTCCTGCCTGGCCACCGCGCACGCTCTTCGCGGACAGGGGCTTCAGACGGTGGTACTGGAGGCATCGGGGCAGGCGGCGGGCTCGTGGCCGCGCTACTACGACAGCCTGTCGTCGAACTCCCTGCGCGGGGTCGGGCTGGATTGCCGCCCGGGCCGCGCGGCACATCGCCGCCCACCTGTCCCGCGGCTGAGGTCGTCCGGCCCTCGCCCCGCTGGTTCGACATATGTCAACATAGACGCATGTCGAACACGAACGTGCTGCCGCTGCTGGATGCCGCCGCCGGCGAGGAGGTGGCGCCGTGCTGCCCGCCGCTGACGGAACGGCCCTTCACCGCGGAGGAAGCCCAGACGGCCGCGCGGATGTTCAAGGCGCTCGGCGACCCGGTGCGGCTGCGGCTGTTCTCCGCCGTGGCCTCGCACGAGGGCGGCGAGGCGTGCGTGTGCGACATCTCCGATGTCGGCGTCTCCCAGCCGACCGTCTCCCACCACCTGAAGAAGCTCAAGGAAGCCGGCCTGCTCACCTCCGAACGACGCGGCACCTGGGTCTACTACCGCGTCGAGCCGTCCGTACTGGCCGCGATGGGCAAGCTGCTGACCATCGCCCCGGCCGCAGCCTGACTACCACCACGACGGCGAAGGGGCCGCGCCGCCAGCTGTGCGGGGGCAGGTCAGTTGTTGCGCGCCAGCGTACGTTGAACAGCAGGTTAGTCGGGGTAACGGCCGGGTTGGGCACGCCGAAGACGCTCAGCTGGACCGGGAGGAGGAACACCGGTGCCGGGAGGGCTCGTCGTCGGCTTGCTGATCGCAACTGCGACCGCCCCGGTCGGCGTGTCCGGCGCCTAGGCGTAGCCAGGACGGTAGCCGAAGCCATCCGCCACGGAGTCCCCCGGGACTGCCCTGTCCAGTCCACCCTTGCCCCCGCTTACCCCGGCCCTTCGATCGTCCGGCCAGTATCAGCGCGCCGGATCACCCGGATGGATTGTTGAGGTCGCAGCGTGAAGAGAGCCAGGTGAGGCTGAGGATCGCAGGGAAGCGCGGCCTTGGCGGTCCTGTGGTCGACGATGTCCGCGCCGTTTCAGGAGGGTGACGGCAATGGCAGAGAATCGCAGCGGTACGGGACGGGGCGCCAGCAGACAGACGGCCGCCAACGTCACCTTCTTCGCCGGCGTTGCTTTGCTGCTGAGCGGGGTCCTTAGCGTCCTCCTGGGCGTCACAGGCATCGCACGTGATGCTCTGTACGGCACACCTCCGCACTACGAGTACCGATTCGGCCTGACCGCCTGGGGCTGGATCCATCTGGTAATCGGAATGGCGCTGCTGGCCGCGTCCGTGGGGATCCTGACCACCAGGAGCTGGGGCCGTGGCGCCGGTGTGGCACTGGGCGCCTGCAGCCTGGTCAGCCAGTTCATGTTCATCCCGTACTACCCCGTGTGGTCCATCAGCGTGATGGTGCTCGATCTGCTGGCCATCTGGGCGCTGGCGAGACTCGTACCTGACCTTGCGTGACACACCAGGCGCGCCACCCCGGCGTCCCCGACGCTCTGTTTAGGTATCGGGCGCACAACCACTTGTCGACGATCACGTATTTCCCCATCGGCAGCATCAGCTTCCCCGCCCAGACGTTCGAGCTTCAGGCACGTGGCTGTGGTCGTTTCTCCGGCGAGCGGCGGGCGAGGAGGTGTTCGGCTGGTCAGTCCCAGTCGGACGCCGGCTGGTCGACTCGGCCGCCCTTATGTGGTGTAGGGATGTGGTCGCGAGCTCCGCCGGGCAGCGCGGCGACATCGGCCGATGAGCAGGCGCTGACCAGCAGGGGCAATACGTCAGTGGCCACACGCAGTGAGATCCACACCTGACGAAGTCCGCTCTGTTCGATCGGGCGGTCGCAGACACTGCAGCTGTGGATGGCGGTGGCGCCCCAGCGCCGGAGATCCAGGTTTCCCAGATCGAGGTCCGCGACGGAGTCCGGGCGGCTGTGCGCTGTCGACGACTCGTCGGCCCAGCCCCGGAGTCGGGTAGCCGGAGCGCGTTACCGCGCCCCGGCCCTCGGGTCCTTGGCCTGTGCTGCGGCGAGGATGTCCTGTTTGCGGATGCGGCCGCCGCTGACAGTGCTTCGATTCGTAGCGAGGTCCACGCCCAGTTCGTCCGCCAACTGCTTCACCGGCGGAGTGACATAGACGTCGTCCGGGGGCGTCGGAAGCTCAACCCTCGGGTATCGACCAGCGTTGGCCGCCGTACATGGCGAGCGCCTGGTTCAATTCGGTGCGTTGTTGCTCGGCCATCGGTCCGAGCACGCAGACGGGCAGGCGGCCGTCGTCGCGATCCGCGATGCGAGCCCTTCCGGATGCCGGTGTGCACCGGTCCGCTGTTGCTGTGGATCTCTTCGATGGTGACACGCTGGATCTGATCCCACGTGAACTCACGGCGTTCCGTGGAACTGGTGGTCACGAGGTAGTTCGGACCGACATGCAGCTTCCAGCCGTCTCTGTTGTTGAACGCGCGGTCGTCGCTCCTCTGACCCCATGCCCCGAAGCTCAAGCCGATGCACAAGAGCCAAGCCGGGACCCCGATCCACGAGGATCAGGAGCAAACTCCAGAGTTCCAGCTCTCCCCAGTCGAGGCGCTTGTCCATGTCCAGGCGGAAGGTGCCGTACGGGTTGACGTTCGACCAGAACAGCGCGGTCAGGCCGCGTCGGTCCTCGTCCGAGAGCCTCGACGCCCACGCGGGTTCAGCAAGGACCTGCTGCACCAGCAGGGTGTTGACGTGCACGAGTGCGGACTGGAGCAGGTGCAGCGCGAGCATCGAGGTCTCCGCGTGCTCCTTGTGCGGGCCGGTCAGGGCGCCGTCCTTGCCATAGTGGAGCACGGTGTTCGCACTGTTCCAGTTCTCCACGACCTGGAGCCCGCCGTGGATCTCCCGGCGCAGGCCGGGGCTGGCCAAGTAGTCGCAGGCGAAGACCGTGCGCACCGCGCTGCCGAGTTCTTCGAGCGCCTGGTAGGTGGGGTGCTTGGGGCCGCCGCGAGTGAAGCGCCGCAGCACCTGCTCCGCCTCCGCCGTCCCGAGCCGGAGCGTGGTCGCGTACTTCACCATCTGGTCTACTGCTGCTCGATCAGCTCCCAGCGGATCGCCCTCGTCAGCGAGCCTCCGAGCGCGGGCCAGCCGAGCGGTACGTCGTCAGGCCGGTACAGATGTTCTTCAGCCTCGGCAGCAGGCGGAAGTTGAGCAGTTCGGTGAAGGCGAACCCGACCACGGACGCGCCGTGCGTGTCGACGTAGTTCGACTCGATCTCGGTGTCGGTGCAATGCCGCAGCAGGCCCTCGATCATCGCCGCGACCTCGGACGACGAGCAGGACTTGAGCTGGGAGTAGATGCAGACGTTCTTCCGCTCCACGTGCCAGTAGATCATCACGCCGTTGCCGCCGTAGCGGGCGTGGTACTCGGTCATGAAGTTCGGGGGCCACACCGTATCCGGGGCAAACAGGCGAATGGCGAGTGTTCGTGCAGGTAGAACGTTTGCGGTCGCGTCCGTGAGAGATCGGTGTCGGGAGATCTCGTGACGGGGGCGCGTCATGTGTCTGAGGCGGCGTCCGGGGGCCATCGTTCCGGGCGACTTCGCATACCTGCTCCTTCGGCAGGCGTGGCGGATAGGCTCGATCACGTGCACGAGATCAACGAAGCCCTGGTTCCGGGCACCGAGGAGTCGTCAATACACCACCCGGACCCGCGGTATGCCGCGCGGCTCGCCACTTATGGGACCTTGGCCACGCACCTGTCCCTGCTGAGCGACCGTCGGCTCGGCAAGGTCGTGGCCGCCGCCGACCCGCTCGGGTCCGGCATCGGCGGCAGGTCGGCGGAGCTGGACATCGACGGCACGCGGGTGTTCGTCAAGCGGATTCCCCTGACGGACACCGAGTTGCGGCCGGAGAACGCGCGGTCGACGGCGAACCTCTTCGGATTGCCGATGTTCTACCAGTATGGGGTGGGCTCGGCCGGGTTCGGGGCCTGGCGAGAGTTGGCCGTGCATGTCATGACCACCAACTGGGTCCTCGGGAACGAGTACGAGGGCTTTCCGCTGATGTACCACTGGCGCATCCTGCCCGACTCCCCTCCCGAGGGTTTCGCCGACGCGTTCGGGGGCATCGACGGGGCGGTCGTGCACTGGGAGGGATCATCGGCCGTGCGTGAGCGGCTGGAGGCCATCGGCCGTTCCTCGTTCAGCCTGGTGCTCTTCCTGGAACACGTCCCGCAGACACTCGCCGACTGGCTGCACGACCACCGGACCGCCGCGCCGGAGGTCAGGGAGGGCTCGCCGTACCCATGGGTGGAGGAGGCCCTGGCGCGCGGGAGTGACTTCATGGGCTCGCGCGGACTCGTCCACTTCGATGCCCACTTCGCCAATGTCCTGACCGACGGCCAGCTGCTCTACTTCGCGGACTTCGGACTCGCCCTGAGCTCCGGCTTCGAACTGTCAGCGGCCGAGGCGGAGTTCCTCTCCGACCACCTCGTGTATGACCGCTGTCACACTGTGAGCCATCTGCTCCGCCACCACCTACCCGATGGCCTGCGCGGCGGTATGGAACACGAGGCGTTCCTGCGCGAGTGGATCGCCGGCCACCGGCCCGATGACGTCCCGCGCGAGATCGCCGCGATCATCGACCGGCATTCCCGAGCTGCCGTGGTCTTGGGCGAATTCCACCGCCGCTTTCTCACCGAGAGCAAGCGGACGCCATTTCCGGCCGCAGAGATCGAGCGGGCCTGGGGCACTGCGGTCGCGGCGCCCCACTGAGGCCGGACTTCGGCAGAAGATCGCCGTCAGGACGTCTCGGGACGGGTGGCGTGCCGGGGGTCGAGGCGGCGTCGCAGTTCGAGGTTCTCGCTCTGGGCGGCAGGCTTCGAGGGCCTGCCCCAGGGCCTTGACCTCGTCGCGGTGCCGCCGCTCCTCGCCGCCGCTCTGCTGGACTGAGCATCCCCTCCCCTACACCGCCGCGGCGTCCCCGGCCGGCGCCGGCTGCGCGCTCCGGGCTGCCTGCTCAGGCTGCGCTGGCGGCGCGGCCTGAAGGTGCTGGGCGGCCTCGGCGGCGGTGTAGGAGGAGGCGAAGGTGAACGCGCGCGGGGACGGCCCGTGCGCCTGCAGGTCCGCCAGCCGCTCCAGGGCCTCGCCGACTCTGGCGCCTGGCACGAAGCTGACCGCGGTGGGCGGGTCCGGCTATACGTCGGTGGTCGTCGACCGGGCTGCGGCCGAGTCCAAGGCGGCGTCGGGGGCGGTGGCGCAGGACGGCACGGTGGTGCGGGTCCAGGCGCACGTCACCGCCACGGACACCGACATGCCCAGTAGTCTTTACCTGCACAGGTCTGCTCCCTGCACCCGCGGGGATGGTCCCATCTCGTCCGACATGTCCTTCCTCGAGATGCTCTGCTCCCCGCACCGCGGGGATGGTCCCGTGGGCGAGCTCGCCGCAACCATCAGTGTCGACCGCTCCCGCACCCCCGGGGATGGTCCCCCTGCACGCGGCCCGTGGCTGGCCCACGGACTCTGCTCCCGCACCCGCGGGGATGGTCCCCAAGGCATCACCACCGGACTCGACCTCAAGGTCTGCTCCCCGCACCCGCGGGGATGGTCCCCGGCCCCGCCCGGTATCGCGAACCGTGCCGAGCTGCTCCCCGCACCCGCGGGGATGGCCCCTGGACCCTCATCGACCTGCCCGCCCTCGCCCTCTGCTTCCCGCACCCGCGGGGGTGGTCCCGAGATGACGCGGCCCCAGCCCTCCTCTTGGCAGCGGGGTCCGACGCCCGCATCCGGCACGGCTGCGGGAATCCCCGCGCGGCCCACGCGTTGAACTGTTGCGTGAGCTCAGTGATCGCATCGACCCGGTTTTCCGTTCTCGACCGTTCACGCATCCGCGAGGGGCACGGCGGCCCGGCCGCGCTGCGTGACACGGTCCGCTTCGCACAGCTGGCGGAGGACCTCGGCTACCACCGCTTCTGGGTCTCCGAACACCACGGGGTGCCCGGCGTCGCGGGCTCCGCACCCACCGTCCTGGCGGCCGCCGTCGCCGCGGCCACCGGCCGTATCCGGGTGGGCACCGGCGGCGTGATGCTGCCGAACCACCAACCGCTCGTGGTGGCCGAGCAGTTCGGCGTACTGGAGTCCCTGTTCCCCGGGCGGATCGACATGGGACTGGGGCGCTCGGTCGGCTTCACGAGCGGTGTGCGCAGGGCGCTGGGCCGCGACAAGGACGATGCCGACGACTTCGCGGCGCATCTTGCCGAGCTGCTTGGCTGGTTCCGTGGCACCTCGCCGACGGGGGTGCGCGCCCGCCCCTCGGAGGGCCTGACCGTGCCGGCGTACGTGCTGGCGACCGGCGAGGGCGCCACCGTCGCCGCCGAGGCGGGCCTGCCGCTGGTTATCGGCGACATCAGGGGGCGTGAGCGGTTGCTCCGCGCGATCGACCGCTATCGGAGCGCGTTCAGGCCGTCGTCCTGGGCGCGGGAGCCGTACGTGGTCGTCTCGGGCACGATCGCGGTGGCTGGCACACCGGAGGCGGCCCGCCGTCTGCTGATGCCGGAGGCGTGGGCCATGGCGTACTCGCGCACGCACGGCACGTTTCCCCCGCTCGCCCCGGCCGAGCGCATCGAGACGCTGCCGATGACGGCGAAAGAGCGGACGTACTACGAGGCCGGGCTGGCCGGTCACATCCACGGCACCGAGGAGCAGGTCGCCGAGGAGCTGGAGGCGCTGATCAAGGAGAGCGGGGCGCAGGAAGTCCTGGTCACGACGAGCACGTACGACCGCGAGGGGCTGCTGGAGTCGTACCGGAGGCTGGCCCGGGTCGCGGGACTCGCCCGGACCGGAGCGGCCTAGAATCGTGGGGTTTGCCCCTACGTAATCACCTCAAGTAGTCACCCCGCCAAGTCACCCGAGCAGCCGTCCCGGGCTGTCGCTCCCGATCAGCAGTACGGAGTCCCGTCCATGCCCCGCCACCCCCACGATCCGCACGGCGCCGCGCCCGGCCCGCACGATCCCTTCGTGCGCGTGCGCGGTGCCCGTGAACACAACTTGAAGGGTGTGGACGTGGACATCCCGCGGGACGTACTGGCGGTCTTCACGGGGGTGTCCGGCTCCGGGAAGTCGTCGCTGGCGTTCGGGACGATCTACGCGGAGGCGCAGCGGCGGTACTTCGAGTCGGTCGCGCCGTATGCGCGGCGGCTGATCCATCAGGTGGGTGCGCCCAAGGTCGGGGAGATCAGCGGGCTGCCGCCGGCCGTGTCGCTGCAGCAGCGCCGTTCGGCGCCCACGTCCCGGTCGTCCGTGGGTACGGTCACGACGCTGTCGAACTCGCTGCGGATGCTGTTCTCGCGGGCGGGCGACTATCCGGCGGGCGCCGACCGCCTGGACTCGGACGCCTTCTCGCCGAACACCGCCGCCGGGGCCTGCCCGGAGTGCCATGGCCTGGGCCTCGTCCACCGTACGACCGAGGAGCTCCTGGTCCCCGACCCGTCGCTGTCCATCCGCGAGGGCGCCATCGCCGCCTGGCCGGGCGCCTGGCAGGGCAAGAACCTACGGGACGTGCTGGACACGCTCGGCCATGACGTCGACCGTCCCTGGCGGGAGCTGCCGCAGCAGGAGCGCGACTGGATCCTGTTCACGGACGAACAGCCGGTCGTCACCGTGCATCCGGTGCGTGACGCGGGCCGTATCCAACGCCCCTACCAGGGCACGTACATGAGCGCCCGGCGCTATGTCATGAAGACCTTCTCCGACACCAAGAGCCCCACGTTGCGTGCCAAGGCCGAGCGTTTCCTGAGCAGCGCGCCGTGTCCGGTGTGCGGCGGCAGCCGGCTGCGTGCCGAGGCGCTGGCCGTGACGTTCGCGGGGCGCACCATCGCCGAGCTGGCCCGGCTGCCGCTGTCGGAGCTGGCCGCGGTACTCCGGGACGGAAGCCGCTCCGAGACCGCGCGGGTCCTCACCGACGATCTCCTGGCCCGCATCGCGACCGTCACGGAGCTGGGCCTCGGCTATCTGAGCCTGGACCGCGCCACGCCCACGCTGTCCGCGGGCGAGCTGCAGCGCCTGCGGCTCGCGACCCAGCTGCGCTCGGGCCTCTTCGGGGTCGTGTACGTGCTGGACGAGCCGTCCGCGGGCCTGCATCCGGCGGACACGGAGGCCCTGCTCGGCGTGCTCGGCCGGCTGAAGGCCGCGGGCAACTCCGTCTTCGTCGTGGAGCACCATCTCGATGTCGTACGCGACGCCGACTGGCTGGTGGACGTCGGTCCCCGTGCGGGCGAGCACGGGGGCCGGGTGCTGCACAGCGGCCCGGTGGCGGACCTGGAGGGGGTCGCGGAGTCGGCGACGGCGCGCTTCCTGTTCGACCGCTCCCCCGCCCCGGCCCGGAAGGTGCGGACGCCGCGCGGCTGGCTGAAGGTCGGTCCCGTCACCCGGCACAACCTACGTGAAGTGACGGCCGAGCTCCCGCTGGGCGCGTTCACGGCGGTCACGGGTGTCTCCGGATCCGGGAAGTCGACGCTGATCGGCGAGGTCACGGACGAACTGGCGGGCGTGGAGCGTCTGGTGTGCGTCGACCAGAAGCCGATCGGCCGTACCCCGCGCTCCAACCTGGCGACGTACACGGGCCTCTTCGACGTCGTACGGAAGGTCTTCGCCGCCACCGACGAGGCGACGGCGCGGAGCTTCGGGGTCGGACGGTTCTCGTTCAACGTGGCGGGCGGGCGCTGTGAGACATGCCAGGGTGAGGGCTTCGTCTCGGTCGAGCTGCTCTTCCTGCCGAGCACGTACGCACCGTGCCCGGACTGCCAGGGGGCGCGCTACAACCCCGAGACGCTCGAGGTGACGCACCGCGGGCGGAACATTGCCGAGGTCCTGGACCTGACCGTCGAAGCCGCCGCGGACTTCTTCACGGACACGCCCGCCGTCGGGCGCAGCCTGCGGGCGCTGCTCGACGTCGGGCTCGGGTATCTGCGCCTTGGCCAGCCCGCGACGGAGCTGTCGGGCGGCGAGGCGCAGCGGATCAAGCTGGCGAGCGAGCTGCAGCGGGTGCGCCGCGGCCACACGCTCTACCTCCTCGACGAGCCGACGACGGGGCTGCACCCGGCCGACGTCGAGGTCCTGATGCACCAGCTGCACGGCCTGGTCGACGCCGGACACACGGTGGTGGTCGTCGAGCACGACATGTCGGTGGTGGCGGGTGCCGACTGGGTCGTGGATCTGGGTCCGGGCGGCGGCGACGAGGGCGGCCGTGTCGTGGCGGCGGGGCCGCCGGGCGACGTGGCGCGCGTCGCGGGCAGCCGCACAGCGGTCTATTTGTCCCGCGCGCTGGCCCTCTGAGGCATCTGCCTCCGGGCGGGAAACCGCACCCCCCGGTCCCTGGCAGCCCTGAGGGTGAGCGACGTACGGAGGTGCGGTTTGAGTGGCTCAGCCGGTGAGGGCCCGTCGGGGGGCCTCCGCCGGATGTCGGTGGGCGTGGGGGGTCTGCTCAGCGGGTTCGGGTGTGCCGGGCCCCGATGCGCGGACGTCCGCGTCGGCATGCGAGCGCGTGCCCGGCGCGCGCGGGCAGGAGTCGCGGCTGACGCCGTCCCCCGTCGCCGACTCGGCCGCGAGGGCGAGGCTTCGCCGGTCCGGGTGGGTGCCCGGCGGCAGGGGCGGGAGTACCTCTACCCCGGCGACGAGGCCGTGTGCCGAGGCGACGCGCCACAGGGAGGCGCCGAGCGCGTCGTCCCCGACGAAGGCGGGCGCGGTGCTCGTGGCATCCCCGTGCTGCCGGTAGCGGATGCGGACCGGCTGAACGGGCACGCCGGCGTCCAGGGCGGCCTGGAAGACGGCGCGCCGGAAGCGGCCCCGGGCCCGGCCGCACCAGGTGCTGCCCTCGGGGAAGGCCACGACCGCCGCTCCCCCGCGCAGGGCGGCGGCGATGCGGGCGACCGTTGCCGGCAGGGCGCGCAGGCGGTCGCGGTCGATGAAGAGGGTGCCGCCGCGCGCAACGATCGCGCCCGCCACCGGCCAGTCACGGATCTCGGTCTTGGCGAGCATCCGGGCCGGGCGGACGGCGGCGAGCAGGGGGATGTCGAGCCAGGAGATGTGGTTCGCCACCAGCAGTACGCCACCCGTGGGCGCCTCGCCGCCCGTGGTGCGCACGCGCACGCCCGCGGCGCGTACGACCGCCCGGCACCACCATCGGACGAGCCGGTCGCGCGGCACCGGGGACAGCCGCGCGGCCAGCGGGGACAGGGCGATCCCGGGGATGGCGACGACCGCGACCGCCGCGAGGCGGAGCACGGCGCGCGGTACGGCCGCTGCGGATCGCGCGGAGTCCACGCACGCCCTCGGTGTGCAGGGCGCGGTGGGCAGCCAGACGCTCACCAGGCCGGCGTGAGGGAGAGGAAGTGCCGCAGGTATCGCGCGTTGACGCGGTTCATCGACAGCAGTACGTAGAGGTCGGCCACGCCGAAGTCCGGGTCGTGGGCGGGCTCGCCGCACACCCAGGCGCCGAGCCGGAGGTAGCCGCGCAGGAGCGGCGGCAGCTCGGCGTTCGCGGGCCGCGCCTGAGGCTCGCCCTGGCTCTTGGGGATCCAGGGCAGCAGCGGCCGCACCCGGTACTCGTCGGGCGCGAGGTGCCGGTCCCGGACGCGGTCCCAGGTGGCGGCGGCCAGCGCCCCACCGTCGGCGAGCGGGATGGAGCAGCAGCCGGCCAGCCACTCGTGCCCGCCCTTGACCATGTAGCGGGCTATGCCGGCCCAGATGAGGCCGATGACGGTGCCGTCGCGGTGGTCGGGGTGGACGCAGGAGCGGCCGACCTCGACGAGCCCGGAGCGAATTCCCGCGAGCCGGCCGAGGTCGAACTCGCCCTCGGAGTACAGCCGCCCGGCGACCGCGGCACGGTCGGGCGGCAGCAGGCGGTACGTGCCGACGAACTGTCCCGTGACGTTGTCGCGTACCAGCAGGTGGTCGCAGTACGCGTCGAAGGCGTCGATGTCGTAGCCCGGCTCGGGAGTCGCCAGCAGGGCGCCCATCTCGGTGGCGAAGACGTCGTGCCGCAGCCGCTGCGCGGCCCGTACCTCCGCCTCGGTGCGGGCGAGCGTGACGGTGTAGCGGACGCCTTGGGCGGACGGTGGCGCGGGGGTTTCGAGGGCGGGGACGGCAGTCATGGCTCTCTCCTGGTCACGGCCTGGTCGGCAGGACGGCGGCAGACCATCGCGTGCGGGCCTGCGTACTCCTGTTGTCCCGGCGTCTGCTGGCGCGGACATGACGCGCGGCAGGAGAGAGAGTGTGCGGTTGTTGAATGGCTGGCGGGGCGGTGGCCAAATCCGGTCCATGCGTGCCTCGCGGGGCAGCACCGGGCCGGCGGCATGCGTGGCGGAAGCGGGGCTGAGCCCGGACCATGCGTGGCGGGACCGGGGCTGAGCACCGAGCCCCGGTCCCGCCCGTCCACCCCTTGGTGGGCGAACGTCTTATGGCTGAGCGGCCTTGGCGAAGTCCGGCGGTACCGCGCCCCGTAAGGGGCGCGGGGAACTGCGCGACCAGCCCCCACCGGCCCGCAGGTTCATCACCGTGCTTCCAGCGAAGCGCTCAGCGCTTGCCCGCCTTGCGGGTCGCGCGCAGCCACTCCTTGTTCATGTTCGTGATGGACATCAGCGGGATGCCCTTCGGGCAGGCGGTGGCGCACTCTCCGGTGAGGGTGCAGCCGCCGAAGCCCTCGTCGTCCATCTGGCCCACCATGTCCAGGACGCGGGACTCGCGCTCGGGCGCGCCCTGCGGCAGGACGTTGAGGTGGTTGATCTTGGCGGAGGTGAAGAGCATCGCCGCGCCGTTGGGGCACGCCGCGACACACGCGCCGCAGCCGATGCACTCGGCGTGCTCGAACGCGAAGTCGGCGTCCGGCTTGGGCACGGGCGTGGCGTGCGCCTCGGGCGCGGTGCCGGTCGGTGCGGTGATGTAGCCGCCGGCCTGGATGATCCGGTCGAACGCCGACCGGTCCACCACCAGGTCCTTGATGACCGGGAAGGCCGAGGCGCGCCACGGCTCGATGTCGATCGTGTCGCCGTCCTTGAAGGACCGCATGTGGAGCTGGCAGGTGGTGGTGCGCTCGGGCCCGTGCGCGTCGCCGTTGATGACGAGCGAGCACGCGCCGCAGATGCCCTCGCGGCAGTCGTGGTCGAAGGCGACGGGGTCCTCGCCCTTGAGGGTGAGCTCCTCGTTGAGCGTGTCGAGCATCTCGAGGAAGGACATGTCTTCGGAGATGCGGTCCACCTCGTAGGTGGCCATGTCGCCGGGTGCGTCGGCGTTCTTCTGCCGCCAGACGCGCAGGGTGAGCTTCATGCGTAGCTCCGCTGAGTGGGGTGGACGTACTCGAAGACCAGGTCTTCCTTGTGCAGGGTGGGAGCCTCGCCGGTGCCGGTGAACTCCCAGGCGGCCGCGTAGGAGAACTCGTCGTCCTTGCGGGCGGCCTCGCCGTCCGGGGTCTGGGACTCCTCGCGGAAATGGCCGCCGCAGGATTCGGCGCGGTGCAGCGCGTCGAGGCACATGAGCTCGGCGAGCTCCAGGTAGTCGATGACGCGGTTGGCCTTCTCCAGCGACTGGTTGAACTCCTCGCCGGTGCCCGGCACCTTGATGCGGCGCCAGAACTCCTCGCGGATCTCGGGGATCCGCTCGAGCGCCTTGTGCAGGCCCTCCTCCGTACGGGCCATGCCGCAGAACTCCCACATGAGCTCGCCGATCTCACGGTGGAAGGAGTCGGGCGTGCGGTCGCCGTCGACCGCGAGCAGCTTGGCCAGCCGCTCCTCGGTCTCCCGTACGACGGCGACGGCCTCCGGGTGGGTGTCGTCGACCTCGTCCTTGTGCGGGTTGCGGGCGAGGTAGTCGTTGATGGTGGACGGCAGTACGAAGTAGCCGTCGGCCAGGCCCTGCATCAGCGCGGACGCGCCGAGGCGGTTGGCGCCGTGGTCGGAGAAGTTGGCCTCGCCGATCGCGAACAGGCCGGGGATGGTGGTCTGCAGGTCGTAGTCGACCCACAGGCCGCCCATCGTGTAGTGCACGGCGGGGTAGATGCGCATCGGCACCTCGTACGGATCCTCGTCGGTGATCCGCTGGTACATGTCGAAGAGGTTGCCGTACTTGGCCTCGACGGTCTTGCGGCCCATGCGCTGGATGGCCTCGGCGAAGTCCAGGTACACGCCCTGGCCGCCGGGACCGACGCCGCGGCCCTCGTCGCACACGTTCTTCGCGGCGCGCGAGGCGATGTCGCGCGGCACGAGGTTGCCGAAGGACGGGTAGATGCGCTCGAGGTAGTAGTCGCGCTCGTCCTCGGGGATCTGGTTCGGCGGCCGGTCGTCGCCCTTGGCCTTGGGCACCCAGATGCGGCCGTCGTTGCGCAGCGACTCACTCATCAGCGTCAGCTTCGACTGGTGGTCGCCGGTGCGCGGGATGCAGGTGGGGTGGATCTGCGTGAAGCAGGGGTTCGCGAAGTACGCGCCCTTGCGGTGCGCCCGCCAGATCGCGGTCGCGTTGGAGTTCATCGCGTTCGTCGACAGGTAGAAGACGTTGCCGTACCCGCCGGAGGCCAGGACCACGGCGTCCGCGAAGTAGGTGTCGATCTTCCCGGTGACCAGATCACGGGCGACGATGCCGCGCGCCTTGCCGTCCACGATGACCAGGTCGAGCATCTCGGTACGCGGGTGCAGCTCGATGTTGCCGGCCGCGACCTGCCGCGACAGCGCCTGGTAGGCGCCGAGCAGCAGCTGCTGGCCCGTCTGGCCGCGGGCGTAGAAGGTACGGGAGACCTGCACGCCGCCGAAGGAGCGGTTGTCGAGGAGGCCGCCGTACTCGCGGGCGAAGGGGACGCCCTGCGCGACGCACTGGTCGATGATCTCGACGGAGATCTGGGCGAGCCGGTGGACGTTGGACTCGCGGGCGCGGAAGTCGCCGCCCTTGACCGTGTCGTAGAAGAGGCGGTGGATGGAGTCGCCGTCGTTGCGGTAGTTCTTGGCCGCGTTGATGCCGCCCTGCGCGGCGACCGAGTGGGCGCGGCGCGGGGAGTCCTGGAAGCAGAACTGCACGACGTGGTAGCCCTGCTCGGCGAGCGTCGCGCCCGCGGATCCGCCCGCGAGGCCGGTGCCGACGACGATGATCTTGTGCTTGCGCCGGTTGGCCGGGTTGACCAGCTTGGCCTCGAAGCGGCGGGTGTCCCAGCGCTCGTTGACGGGGCCCTTGGGCGCCGTGGTGTCGACGACCGGCTCCCCGGTCGCGTATTCGCTGTAGGAAGTCATGTCAGCTCACCAATCCGGTCATGACGCCGACGGGTACGGAGATGAAGCCCACCGTCAGTACCAGCGCGAGGACGTTGGCGATGGTCTTGAGGACGCGGTCGCGGTTCCGGCTGCCCACGCCGAGCGTCTGCGCGGCGCTCCAGAAGCCGTGCCGGACGTGCAGGCCGAGCGCGAGCATCGCGACGATGTAGATGACGTTGCCGTACCAGGTGGAGAAGGTGTCGATGACGTTCTGGTACGGGTGTCCGGACTGGAAGCCGCCGGGGTGCACGGTGCCCGTCGTCAGGTCGAGGATGTGCCAGACGATGAACAGGCCGAGGATGATCCCGCCCCAGCGCATGGTGCGCGTCGCGTAGCTCGCACGCGACCGCTTGTGGACGTACTTGCTGGGGCGCGCCTTGATGTCGCGGCGGCTCAGCTGGTACGCGGAGGTGGCGTGCGCGATCACGGCGACAAGCAGCACGACGCGGATGACCCACAGCGTCCACTCGTAGTGCATGAAGGGCTCGCCGATGGTGCGAAGCCAGTGGGCGTAGTGGTTGAACTCGCCCGACCCGAAGAAGATCTTGAGGTTGCCCAGCATGTGGACGACCAGGTACAGCAGCATGATCAGGCCGCTCACGGCCATCACAGTCTTCTTACCGACGGACGAGTCCCAAATGGTGCGCGTCATGGACGGCCGTCGGTCCGTCCGCGTTGCCAGAGCCATGACTCAGCACGCTAGGGCCGAAGGGCCCGATCGGTCCAAGACATGGAGCGGCTCATTTCCATAGGCAATGCCTATGCAGGCGTATCGTGGACGGTATGCAGTTCCAGCAACTCCAGTACTTCGTCGCCGTGGCGGAGACCCGGCACTTCACCCGCGCCGCCGAGCTCGTGCACGTGGCACAGCCGTCGCTGTCCCAGCAGATCAGGTCGCTGGAGCGGGAGTTGGGGGCGGACCTGTTCCTGCGGGCGCGGGGCAACATCTCCCTCACCGACGCCGGTGAGGCGCTGCTGCCGCTCGCGCGCCGGATCCTCGCGGACGCGGACACCGCGCGGCAGGAGGTCCAGGAACTGGCCCAGCTACGGCGCGGCCGACTCCGGCTCGGAGCGACACCCAGCCTGTGCACGGGCCTGCTCCCGGACGTGCTGCGCCAGTTCCACGAGCGGTATCCAGGCATCCGGCTCATGATCGAGGAGAGCGGTTCCCACGACCTCGTACGGGAGCTCGCGCGCGGCGCGCTGGACCTGGCTCTGATCGTGCTGCCGCTGCCCACGCCGTCGCCCGCACTGACGACGGTGGAGGTCCTGCGCGAGGATCTTGTCGTGGTGTCGTCACCGGACGCGTCCGCGCCGGGGCGGGGCGGGCGGGTGCGGATCGCCGATCTCGAAGGTGAGCGGCTTGTCATGTTCCGGCACGGCTACGACCTGCGGGAGCTGACGGTCGCGGCCTGCCGGGCCGAAGGGTTCGAGCCGGAGTTCGCGGTCGAGGGCGGGGAGATGGACGCGGTGCTGGGCTTTGTCCGGGCGGGGCTGGGGGTCGCGGTCGTGCCGCACATGGTGGCCGAGCGGGCCGGGGGTCTGCGGGTGACCCCGCTGGCCCGGCCCGGGTTGCACCGGGCGATTGCGCTGGCGCACCGGAGCGATGTGGCTCCGCCTCGAGCGGCTCGAGAGCTGCAGCGAATGCTTTTGCTGTGACCGCAGGGCCCGCCACAGAGCTTGTGAGGCGGGGTGGGCACAGCCCACCCCCTACGGCGCCCCGGCGTACAACGCTCAGCTCGCCGCGTCCACCAACGCCAGCTCGTGCAGCCGGTCCGGCGGCCCCGGGCGGGCGTAATACCAGCCCTGGGCCGTGTCGCAGCCCAGGATGCGGAGCTGTTCCGCCTGGGCGCCCGTCTCGACGCCCTCGACCGTGACGGCGAGATTCAGGCTGTGGGCGAGCGCGACGATCCCTTCGACGATCTTCAGATCCACGGGGTCGGCCGGGAACTGCTGCATACCCCGGGTGAAGGACCGGTCGAGCTTGAGAACGCTCACAGGCAGGCGGCGCAGGTTGGCCAGGTTCGAGTAGCCCGTACCGAAGTCGTCGAGCGCGATGTCGACGCCCATCTCGGCGAGCCTCCGCAGCGGCTTGAGCAGATCGTCGTCGGCGCCGATCAGCGCGGACTCGGTCACCTCCAGGCAGAGCACGTCCGCCTCGAGGCCGGCGGCCTTCAGGATGGCGACGGTGTCGGAGACGAGCCCGGGATGGGTGAGCTGACACGGCGAGAGGTTCACATTGATCCGCAGCGGTCCCGCGTCGGCGTGCCGCTCCTGCCAGCGGCGGGCCTGCTGTACGGACTGCTCCAGCACCCAGCGGCCCAGCGGCACAATCAGCCCGGTGTGCTCAGCGAGCGGAATGAACCGGTCCGGGCCGAGCACGCCGTGCTGCGGGTGCAGCCAGCGCACCAACGCCTCCGCGCCGCGCACAGTGCCGTCGCCGAGGTGCACGAGCGGCTGGTACTCGATGAAGAACTCGCCCCGGTCCAGGGCCGAGGGCAGTGCGGTGGTGAGCCCGTGTCGGGTGATGGCGAGCGCGTCGGCCTCCGCGTCGGCCGTCTCGAAGCGATTGCCGCCCGCCGCCTTGGCCCGGTACATCGTGATGTCGGCGCTACGCAGCACCTCCGCGGGGCCGCGCTCACCCGCGGGCCCCTCGACGACGCCGATGCTGCCGCGCACCATGAGCTCATGGCCGTCGACGCGGATCGGCGACGCCAGGGCGTTCATGATGCGCCCGGCGAGCTCGACCACCTCGGCCTGCGTGTCCGGTCCCGTGGTGAGCGCCACGAACTCGTCGCCGCCGAGCCGCGCGACCATCTCGCCCGGCGCGGTGGCGCAGGCCCCCAGCCGATCGGCGACCTCGACCAGGAGCCGGTCGCCGGCCGCGTGTCCGAGGCTGTCGTTGACCGTCTTGAAGCCGTCCAGGTCGAGATAGCAGAGCCCGAAACGCTGCCCGTCGCCCGCGGACAGCGCCTTCTCCAAGCGTTCGAAGAACAAGGTGCGATTGGGCAGCCCGGTCAGCGCGTCGTGCGTCGCCTCGTAGCGCAACCGCAGATTGAGCAGCCTGCGCTCGGTGGTGTCCTCCATGAGCGCCAGCTGGTACTGGGGCCGGCCCTCCGCGTCACGCAGCAGCGAGACCGTCAGATTGGTCCACAGGACGGTGCCGTCGGGACGGCTGAAGGGCTTCTCCACGCGATAGTGGTCACGCTCGCCGCGCACCAGCTCGTCGTAGAGCCGCCATACCTGCGGGGCGTCTTCGGGATGGTGCCACTCCATGACGTTGTAGCCGCGCATCGTTTGCTCGGAGATGCCGAACATGCGGATCAGCGCGTCGTTGACCTCGAGGATCGAGCCGTCGAGGTCGGCCATCCCGACTCCTATGGCAGCTTCCTGGAACACCGCACGGAAGCGCGCCTCGCTGTTGTGCAGCGCCGCCGCGACCGCGGCGCGAGCCTCGAGGGCGGCCCGGTAGATGGCCTCCTGTTCGGCGAGCGTACGCTCACGCAGCGCCTGGGCGAAGCCGGCGGCGGCAGCGTGCTGCAGCCGCGCCGAGCGCACCCGCTGCTCCTCCTGGGCGCCCTCCGTGCCGCAGTACAGCACGAGGTAGGCGTCCACGACGTCGAGCGTGCGGCTCAGCGCCTCGGGGTCGGTGCAGTGCGTGTCGACGAGCGCCGCACCCACGGCCTTTCCGGCCGCCGCGTCGAAGGTACGGGCCCGCAGTGCATCGCGCAGCCGGCGGGCGAGCGGCAGCAGCTGCTGCTCGAACTCCGGCCGGGTCAGCGACGTCGCCGTCACCGGGAAGATCGCCCGGCTCCAGATCGTCGCGAACCGGCGCAGTCTGTCCTCCGGTCCGTCCGGCGTCCCGGTCACGCGATACGCCCCACGCCGGCGAACCCGGAGAAGGCGTAGGGATCCTCGTCCTCGGGCGAGGTGTCGGGCCGCCAGACAGGCATGTCCACGAGCCCCGGTTCCACCATGTCGAATCCCTCGAAGAACCGCGCGATCTCGTCGCGCGAGCGCATGATCAGCGGATTGCGGATGTCCTTGTAGACGCCGACGGTGCCGCTCGCCTGCTCGGGCCGGAGCGGAATGCCTTCGTACGAGGCGTGCGTGACGATGAGGAGGCTGCCGGGTGCGAGGGCGTCCCGCAGTTCGGCGACCGCACGGTACGGCTCGTCGGCGTCGTCCAGGAAATGCAGCACCGCCACGAGCAGCAGCGCCACCGGACGGTCCAGGTCGAGGAGCCGCTCCACCTCCGAACTGGCCAGGATGTCCCGGGGCTTGCGCAGATCGGCGGCGACGATGCCCGCGTTCTCGTTGCCCTCGAGGACGGCTCTGCTGTGCGCGACGGCGACGGAGTCGTGGTCGACGTACACGACGCGCGCGCCCGGGCTGGCGCTCTGGGCGACCTCGTGCACATTGCCGAAGGTGGGTATGCCGGAGCCTATGTCGAGGAACTGCGTGATGCCCTGATCAACGGCGTAACGCACGGCCCGGCGCATGAAGGCACGATTCGCCTGCATGATCTTGGGGAGCCCCGGCATGAACTCCATCGCTTTGCGTGCCGCTTCCCGGTCGACCTCGAAGTTGTGCGAACCGCCCAAGTAGTAGTCGTAGATGCGGGACACACTCGGCACCGAGATATCGATGCCCTGCGGGGCCCAGGCGGGACGCTCCATGTAAGTCTCCAAGGCGTTTGGCGATCCGGTGTTCGAGCTGAGGCTACTGATCGCCCGCCAACTGAGCGAGTCCAAACGGAAATTGGCGGTCCGTTCTCGGTCACTGCCTACGGCAAGTGCCGACGGAATGCCACCACAAACAGCCCGAAGTATTCCGAACGGATCTCAGGGGGTCTGCACGGCAAGGGATCTGCACAGCTTCCCGAGGATGTCGAGGGTACCCGGAGAGCGCTCCCAAAGAACGGGAAAGAGCCGGTCCGTTCCCTCCGTGCGGCGCGGAGGGAACGGACCGGCAGGCCGGGCGTGCCGTGCTGATCTCCTTGTGGCGTCCAACTCTCCCTTGCTTCTCGGTGACCTACTTGGACACGCCGACCGGCTTTCCGTCGGGCGACACGGCGTACCAGGTGCCGCCCACTCCCTGACCATTGGTGTCACCCGGCTCCTTGTCGCCGGAGAACGTGTACAGCGGCCAGCAGTTGATGGTCTGCTGCTTGAGACCGTCGGGGCGGTTGAAGGTGACGAAGCCCTTCTTCAAGATCCCCTTGGTGTCGTTCTTGGCGACCGGCTCGACCACGGGCCATTTCTCGACGCACGCGCCGGTGCAGGCGGTCTTCATCGGCCAGGCGGAGTCCTTCATGAACCGGTAGACGGTCATGCCGTTCTTGTCGACCACGATCTCGCCGAGTTCCGGGTCCTGGCGGGTGGACATCCCGGGAAGATCGGCGGCACCGGCACCGGCACCGGCCGCCTCCGGGGACGCCTTCTTGCCATCGGGCGCGGCGGCGAACCAGGTGCCGCCCACCCCCTGGCCCTTGGCCTCGCCGGGCTTGGTGTCCTTGGCGTACCGGTACATCGGCCAGCCGTCGATCGTGAGCTGCTTGGTGCCGTCGCTGCGGGTGACCTCGCCGAGCAGCGACTCGTCGACACCGGGCGGGGCCGTGGCACCCGAGGCAGGCACCGGCGGCCACGCGGTCGCGCAGTCGCCGTCACAGGTCGACTTGGGCGGCTCCGCGGTGTCCTGGTCGAACCGGTAGAGCGTGAACCCCGCGCTGTCGGTGAGCACCTCGCCGAGCTTCTTGCTGTCCCAGACGGCCAGTTGGCCGGCCTCCTTCGCCTCGCTCCCCGAGGCCTGCTCGTCCTTGGCGCCCGCGCCGGACCCGTAGCCGTCGCCCGCGCCGTATCCGCCGTCGGCCGCCGGGGCCGCGGCGCCCACGGCCCCGGCCGGTGCCTGGTCGCCCTGCTCCTGACCGCACGCCGTCGTCAGCGCCAGCACGGCCGCAGCTGTCGCTACGAGCGAGGCGCTCCGCCAGGTCTTCATTGCCAACTCCCGCTGTCTGCTCGCGTATTGCGACGCCGGGATGCGCCGCGCATGGCCCTAGGTACGGGCGGGAGCGGCTGTTGCGTTCAACCGGCTCGAGAAAACTCAAGAAAATCTGCTCCCCGGCTGTCTCACCGGTCGGCTTCCGCAACCAACTGGCCTGCCTCAGCCACTGGCTTGCCGCACACGGCTCGAGTACGGCCGGGCGCCGCGGCAAACCTTGAGGCGCCCAGCTCCCCACGTTCGTGCCAATCGGCGTCCGCATCGGCGTACCGGCCCCGGAGGCCGATCATGCTCTCCGCCGTGTACGGATCACTCTGGGCGCGGTCCGCCCGTCTCGTACGGGGGCTGGCGCTGTGCTCTCTGGGCGCTCTCGCCCTGCTGCTGGGCTCGTCGACGGTGGCGGCGGTGGCCGCGATGCCGGCGGATGCCTGTGCGTACGTCCCCGCAGACGGGGTCGGCGGCGGCGCAGTGGCGGTTGCCGGGGGCGACGTCGACTGCCCGAGCCCAACACCCAGCCCGCCGGAACCCACACCTGCGCCCACCCCTTCGCTGCCTCCCCTTCCTCCGCCGACCTGCACCCCGTCCCCGACCCCGCCCCCGCCGACTCCCACGCCGACCCCGACTCCCACGCCGACCCCGACACCCTCTCCGCCCGCCTCCGAGTCGCCCGCGCCTGCACCCCCGGCACCGTCACCGCGGCCGCCGACTCCCGCTCCGGCTCACAGGCCGCCGGTCACGCCACCGGAGCCCGGCGTCCGCCCCGAGCCGTCACCGTCCCCCACCCCGTCCCGAGTTCGTTTTCCGCCGTACCGCGCGCCCCACATGCAACAGCAGCCCCGGAGCGGCCCGTCGCTGGTCTCCCTCGCCCTGCTCATCACCGCACCCGCGGTTCTCGCCGTGGCCGCGCTGCGGCCCCGCTGATCCCACGGAGGTCCCATGCCGGAATGGCTTGTTCTCGCCCTCGCGATGGCCGCCGCATGCGCCGTCGTCCTCGTCATCACGGTCCTGCGGCACCGCCGGGTCGGCGATGGCGACGATCCGTCCGAGACGCCGGACGTGATCGAGTACATCACCATGATGATCGGCGTCGTCTACGCCATCGTGCTGGGCCTGGCCATCGCGGGCGTCTGGGAGGCCCGCGGCGCCGCCCAGGACCATGTCCGCGCCGAGGCCCAGGCGCTGCACGAGATCTCCGAGCGCGTCCGCGTCTACCCGGACGACGTCCGCGACCGCATCCGGGCCGATGTCGACGCGTATGTCAGCCACGTTGTGACCACCGAGTGGGACGCGATGGCCGGCAGCGGGCAGCTCACCGCCCGGGGGACCGCACTCCTCGAGCGCGTCCGCCACGACGTCACCGACTACCAGCCCGCGACCGACTTTCAGGCGCAGGCCTATCAGCCGCTGCTCGACCAGGTCGCCGCGGCCGACAACGCCCGGGGCGAGCGCGCCGACTCGACCGCCGCCACGATGCCCGGCGTCGTGTGGTTCGGCCTCATCACCGGCGGCATCGTGACCATCGGCATGGTCTTCGCCCTCCAGATCCGCCGCACACCGCGCGAACTGGTCCTCGCCGGCCTCTTCTCCGCCCTGATCGCCTTCCTGCTCTTCCTGATCTGGGACTTCGACGCCCCCTACGGCCGGGGTATCCCCGCCACCGCGGAGCCCTTCCA
This sequence comes from Streptomyces sp. NPDC002896, assembly GCF_040295225.1. Taxonomy (NCBI): domain Bacteria; kingdom Bacillati; phylum Actinomycetota; class Actinomycetes; order Kitasatosporales; family Streptomycetaceae; genus Streptomyces; species Streptomyces sp. NPDC002896. The sequence goes on from NZ_JBEOVA010000004.1 coordinate 288,044, forward strand.
CGCGCTGTTCCCGGGCCTCGGGAAGTGAGCCGGGCCGAAACTGCTGCGGGCTGTGACACTGCTGTGCGCCGGGCCGGGCACCGGCGCACTCTGGTGGTATGGCCTGGAAAGCACCCATAGTCGTGCACCCGCCGTCCCCCGGGGACGGGCGGAAGGTCACCGTGCGGGGGCACTCCGTCGGCGTAGCGCACAGCGACCGGGACCTTGTCGAGCTCCTGCGGCGGGCGGGGCTGAGCGACGCCGACATGGCGCTCGACGACCCGCATCTCGTCGAGTGGCGGGGCGGCCGGCCGCACGTCTGGCGGCCCGACGAGGCGACGGCTCCGTGACCTTTCACGGTCGCCGGCCTTTTCAAGGTCGCTGACTTCTCGCGGTCGCCGCGGTCGGCAGCCTCTGACTGAGCCGATGCCGTCCGTATCCCTCCACCAGTACGCACCATTCCCCCCACCTGGCCGACACGGTTGACCCGTATGCCCGATCCCCGATCGCGCCGTCTCCCGAGCGTCCCTAGCGTTTCGGGCATCGAGGTGCATTTCGTCATCCAGCGGCTCACGTTCCGCGGCTGCTCCTCGAGGACCGGAGGAACCACCTTGCACGCGATACGCGTGGCCTCGGCCGCACCGCAGGGCATAACCGCCCTCACCGCCTGCACCGCTGTGTATGCGGTAGCGCGCGTGACGACTTGGCGGGGAGCCTCGCGCCTGACAGCCCTTCGCCCCGGACCTCATTGGGTGCCGTCCGGGGCGAAGGGCTGTCGTGTGCGGTCTGTCTCCGTGGGGCTGTGGCGGTCCTCAGCCCCTCTTCTCGGCCCGTCGACGCAGCCAGAACACACCACCGCTCGCAAGCGCGGCGGCTACCAGTCCGCCGCCGATGGCCATGTCGGGGGCGGTGGCACCGGTGAGGCTGCCGCCGAGGCCGCCGGCCACCGGCCCCGGGAGCCCGTTGTTATCGCGGTCACCACCGCGTCCGGCGTCACCGCGTCCGGCGTCACCGCGTCCGTTGCCACCGCGTCCGTTGTCACCGCGTCCGTTGCCACCGCGTCCGTTGTCATCGTCCCTGGCACGGCCGACGACAGCGAGCTCGTTCTCGCCGATGAAGGTCAAGTTCCCGCACCGGGCGGTGACGCCGTACGTGCCGGGGGGGGTGTTCCGGTTGATGGTGACGACGGCGATCGCGGTGTTACCGCCGCCGCGGCGCAGCCGGGTGGTCGGAAAGGCGGGCGACTCGACCGTACTGCCTGCGAGCTGGCATGCGATGCCCGCCACGTTGCCCGCGACGGTGACCCTCACATTGTGCTGGCCCGGCCGTACGACACTGGGTTCCACGTCGATGTCGACCCCGAAGTTGCCGGCGACCCCGCCGACCCCGCCGACACCGGGCCCGTTGCCCGGGAAGCCTGGGTACCCGTCTCCGCCGAGCCCGTTGCCCGGGAAGCCTGGAAACCCGTTGCCGCCGAGCCCCGGGAACCCGTCTCCGCCGAGCCCGTTGCCCGGGAAGCCTGGGAACCCGTTGCCGCCGAGCCCGTTGCCCGGGAACCCATTCCCCGGGAATCCTGGGAACCCGTTGCCGCCGAGCCCGTTGCCCGGGTTTCCGCCGGGGCCGTTGTCCTTGCCGTTGCCGCCCGCGCCAAGATTGCCGTTGGGGCCGAAGCCGTTGCCGTTACCACCAAGGCCGTTAGGACCGCGGCCATCGCCGCCGATGCCGTTGCCGGGTCTGTTGTTGTTCGGTTCGTCCCCCCCGGCCACGGCCGACGGTGCGGCGAGCCCGAGCGCGACGACCGCGGCGGCTGAGACCGCCAGGGCACGAGTAGTACGCATGTGAGTCCTCCGGGGAAGGCGCCCCGGGGAACCGTCCCCAGGAAGATAGGCGAGAGCGCCCTCTTAGACCGACCCTCAGATGCCCAGCTCAGAGCCGCATTTCGAGACTCGTCCGTCCTGGTGAGGAGACACGCCGGGGGAATTGCGATCAACGTGATATTGCCGCAGGTCACGCGCCGTCAGAAATTTCCGGCCGACTGCGACTCGGATGGCGCAGGAAGATTTTGGCCGCCACCCATTCGCCTTTCCTCGGTCGCCGGTCGTGTGCGGCCGATCTAACGTTCTCGTACACGCAATGGACGCGGCGGGCCCAGCCGTGCCTGGCGGCACCTCTCAGGCCCTTGAGGCACTGGGGGTGGGCCGCCGCGTCAAGAGGGGATGGAGAATGCCTTCGCTTCAGCCGGCCGAAGAGGAGGAGGTAAGACGGAGGAAGCGCGCGCCTTGGGGCGTCATCGCGCTTGTTCTGCTGACCGGCCTCGCTTTGATGCGGAATGGCTCAGGGGAATTCAACGAGGGTCCTCCGCAGCCCGCCGCCGCCGCGGCCGCGGACGGCCGCGCCTCAACCGCGCCGACCCTGCCCAAGGCCAAGCGGGCTCCGCTGCCCTTCTCGATGGTCGAGCGGGTGCGGATCCCCGCGCTCAATGTCGACGCGCCCGTCACGGCCGTGGGGCTCGACCCCGACGGCTGGGTGCAGGCGCCGCCACCGGAGAACTCGAATCTCGCCGGGTGGTTCACCGGTGCCGTGGCCCCCGGCGAAAAGGGCACCGCCGTGATCGTCGGCCACGTGGACAACAGCAAGGGCCCGGCCGTCTTCTACGGGCTCGGTTCGCTCAAGAAGGGAAACCGCGTCGAGGTCAAGCGTTCGGACCAGAAGACGGCGGTTTTCGAGATCTACGGCATCGAGGTTTTCTCGAAGGCCAACTTCCCCGGACAGCGGGTCTACGGGAGCACCGGACAGGCCGAACTGCGCGTCATCACCTGCGGTGGCGGATTCACCAAGCAGTTCGGATACGACGGAAACGTCGTGGTGTTCGCCCGCCTGGTCGACGTCCGCTGAACGTACCGGACGAAAAGGCGGGCGCAAGCCCGCCTTTTTCATGCCCTGTCAGCTGCCCTGCCAACTCGGAATTCGTGCCTGCTCAGATACGCCTTCTGCGGGGCACGGTGATGCCGTAGCCCTCGGCCAGCAGGTCCGGCAGATAGCTCCGCAGCGCCGCGACGCTCTGGGAGCGGTCGCCGCCCGCGTCGTGCGAGAGCACCACCACGCCGGGCGCCGCGCCGTCGATGACGCGGGTGGCGATGGTGCCGGTGCCGGGGGTGGTCCAGTCGAGGGTGTCGACGGTCCAGGCGAGGGGCTCCATGCCGAGTTCGGCGCCGATCTGGAAGGTCGCGCGGTTCCAGGCCCCGTAGGGAGCGCGGAACCAGAGCGGCGGCTCGCCCACGGTTTTCTCGATGACCTCGCTGGTGCTCTCGATCTCGTCGCGTACCCCGGACCGTGAGAGCGACGTGAGCAGGGGGTGGGACCAGGTGTGGTTGCCGATGGCATGCCCGTCGTCGGCCATCTCGCGCAGTAGGTCCTTGTTGTCGGCGGCCATCTCGCCGCAGACGAAGAACATCGCGCGCACGTCGTGTTTGCGCAGGGTGCTCAGGATGCCGGGGGTGTAGCGCGGGTCGGGACCGTCGTCGAAGGTGAGCACCATCTTGCGGCCGAGGCCGGACATGCGCAGGATCGGCGCCCGCCGCACCGGTGTGCGGAGGGGTGCCCTGCGTGGCGGGCCGTACCCGGTGACGGGCTGGAGCCGGTAGGTGGACGCCTTGACGGGCTGCCGCATCCGCGGCGGGGGTCCGGCGGCGCCCGTCTGGGCCGGCGCTGCCGGCGTCGGGGCTGCCTTGCGGGGGGCGCCCCGGATGACGGTCGGCTCCGCGGCGAAGAGTCCGGCCTGGCCGGCCGCTGCCAGGACGGCGGCGCCTGCCAGCAACGCCCGGCGCCGCGAAGGCATCTGATCCTTATTCATGACTAATTGGTCGCCCGCCCGGGGTCCGCTGCCGCCGGGCAGTACCTGGACGGGCGAAGGAGAGCACTCGTTGGGGCCAGCGCGGCCCGCCGGTGCGGGACGGGCCGCCGGTGCCGCCCCGAACCCGCCGCGCGCTCCCCGGCACCGCGGCCATTCTGCCGATGTCCCACGCCAGGGCCGCGACCTGCGTGTTTTCCGCTAGCCTCACGGTGTGAGCGAACAGCAGTCCACACAGTTCGAGCGGGGCACGGACGGCCCCAAGGTGATCGTGGTGGGAGTCGACGGCTCCGACTCCTCGCTGCGTGCCGCGGCCTATGCCGGGGGCCTGGCCCGGCGGCAGCGGGCACTGCTCGCCATCGTCTATGTGCAGCCCGTCATGGCCACGGGCGCCGCGCTCGGTGTCCCGGTGGCGGAGACGACCGACGAGATCGCCGAGGAGCTGATCTCGGAGATCCGCGCGGCAGCCGAGCGTGTGAAGGACATATTCGAGGTGCGCTGGGAGTTCCACACGTTCCGCGGCGACCCGTACAACGGCCTGGTCACCGCAGCGGACGAGCTGAAGGCGGACGCCGTGGTGGTCGGCGCATCGGAGCAGGCGGGCCACCGCATCATCGGTTCGGTGGCGGTACGCCTTGTGAAGGCGGGGCGGTGGCCTGTGACGGTGGTTCCGTAAGGGAAAAGCGGGAACCCCTCATATGTGTGAGGGGCGTGGCACTTTCCGTCACCGCTTCTCCTGGACCGTTTTGACCGGCCGGTCAGTCGGCTGTCGTCCGCGAAGAGGTGAGGCTCATGGCCCGGCTCCGCATGGGTGAGGGTGTGCTGCGCCGCAAACCCATCGAACACATCGAGGAGGCCGACGCGGGCCTCGAGAGCGAGAGACTCACCCGCACGCTGGGCCTGTGGCAGCTGACCGCGATCGGCGTGGGCGGCATCATCGGCGCCGGCATCTTCACGCTCGCGGGCACGGTCGCCAATGGCACGGCAGGGCCGGCCGTGGTCGTGTCGTTCCTCATCGCCGGTGTCGCGAGCGCGGCCGCGGCGCTGTCGTACGCGGAGTTCGCGGGCCTCATCCCCCGGGCGGGATCGGCGTACACATACGGCTATGTGGTGCTCGGCGAGCTCGCGGGCTGGTTCATCGGCTGGGACCTGTTGCTTGAGTACACCGCGATCGTCGCGGTGGTCGCGATCGGCATCTCGGGCTACTTCAGTTTTCTGCTGGCCGAGACCGGAGCGGATCTTCCGGCCTGGATGCTGGGCGCACCCGGCACGGGGGAGGGGCACCGGGTCGATCTGTTCGCCGCGTTGCTGTGTCTGCTGATCGCGTATCTGTTGAATCTCGGCATCAAGAACGCCGCTCGGTTCGAGACGGTCGTGGTCGTCCTCAAGGTGCTGGTCGTGCTGCTGGTGATCGGTGTGGGGGTGTTCCACATCAACAGCGCCAATTACAGTCCGTTCTTCCCGTTCGGGATCAGTGGTGCCTTCACGGGTGCGGCGACGGTCTTCTTCGCGGTCTTCGGGTACGACGCCATGTCGACTGCCGCGGAGGAGTCCAAGGATGCGCAGCGCCATATGCCGAAGGCGATCGTGTACTCGCTCGTGATCTCGATGGTGCTGTATGTGGCGGCCTGCCTCGTGCTGACCGGCATGCAGCACTACACGGAGATCGACCCGGAGAGCGGGTTCTCCACCGCTTTCAAGTCGGTCGGTCTCAGCGGGCTCGCGGACATCATCGCGGTCGGGGCGATCATCGGCATTCTCACCGTGATGTTCACGTTCATGCTGGGCGTCACGCGTGTGTGGTTCGCGATGAGCCGCGACGGGCTGCTGCCGAAGTGGTTCGCGAAGACGCATCCGACGCGGCATGTGCCGACGCGCGTGACTTGGATCGTCGGTTTCGCGTCGGCCGCCATCGCCGGGTTCCTGCCGATCGGTGAGGCGGCCGAACTGACGAACATCGGGATCTTGCTGGCGTTCGTGGTGGTGTGTACCGCGGTGATCGTGCTGCGCTACCGGAGGCCGGACCTGCCGCGCACGTTCCGCACTCCGTGGATGCCGTTCGTGCCGGCCCTCGGAGTCGTGTTCTCCCTCTGGCTGATCACGTTCCTGCAGTGGCAGACGTGGGTGCGGTTCGCCGTGTGGTTCCTTGTCGGCCTCGTCATCTACTTCGCGTACTCGTACCGCAGGTCGGAGATGGCGAAGGCGGCAGCCGCGCCCGACCGGGGTACGGCGCCGTAGCCGGCCGGGCTACTCCCCCATGACCAGCCCGTCCTCGGCCGCCCCGCGGCTGAGGACGATCCGGCGGATCCGGTCGCGTACGTCCGCGAGGCCGCCGTCCGTGGCGGCACCGAGACGCACGACCTGGCCGGTGTCTGGGTCGAACCACTGCGGGATGAACTCGGCCTTCTCCACCACCCACCGGCCGCCGGGCCGCGCGGGCGGCGCGAAGGTGAAGCGGGCGATGCTGCTCTGGTTCCCGCGGGGGTCGCGCGCGCCGGAGTGGTTGTACATGTGTCCGGCGACCTGGTCGCCCATGCCGTAGACGATCCATGTGCCGTTGACCTTCTCGTACGCCTGCGGGATGTGCGCGTGCGTGCCGATGATCAGGTCGATGTCGGGGCGGCCGCCGGTCTTCGACGCCGTGAGTTGCCGGCCGAGCGACAGCTGCCGCCGGTCGGGCTCGTCCTGCCACTCGGTGCCCCAGTGCAGCGAGACGACCACCACGTCGGCTCCGGCCCTGCGGGCGGCCCGGGCGTCCGTGACGATCTTGCCCCGGTCGATGAGGTTGACGGCCCATGGCTTCCCCGGGGGCCGCGGGATGCCGTTGGTGCCGTATGTGTACGCGAGGTGGGCGACTTTGGCCGTGCCCGCGCGCAGCCATGCCGGTCCCTTCGCCTCGGCGGCCGTGCGTGCCGAGCCCGCGTGCCGGACGCCCGCCGCGTCGAGGGCGTCCAGGGTGCGGCGGATGCCGTCGATGCCGTCGTCGAGGGTGTGGTTGGAGGCGGTGGAGCAGGCGTCGTAGCCGGTTGCGGCGAGGCCTTCGGCCACCTCCGGCGGCGACTTGAACATGGGGTAGCCGCTGTAGTGGCCGTCCGCGCCGTACGCCGTCTCCATGTGGCAGATCGCCAGGTCGGCCTTGGCCACGACGGGCTTGGCGGCGGCGAGCATGGGCCGGAAGTCGTAACCGTCGCCGCCCGCGTCGGCGTTCGCCTGGCGGATGACCGAGGTGTGCGGCAGGACGTCTCCGGAGGCGACGAGCGTGAAGCCGTGCTCTGCGCGGCCGGCGCCGTCCGCTGCGGACGGAGCGGGGTGCTGTTGCAGGGCCCGGTGGCGCGGCGGTGCCGGGTCCGCCGGGGCCCGGTCTCCCGCCGTGCAGCCGGCGGCGGCTCCGATCAGCACCGCCGCCCCGACCGCCGTCTCCCGGCACATGTGTCGTGTGCGCTGTGTCATCGCAGCCCGGCCTCCACCTGAAGGGGGTGTTTTCCACATAAGTTCACGTATGGGGCAAACGGGGTCAATTACCCATACCGACTGAGTACCTGGAACGGGCTGCTTCGCACACCACGGATGAGCCCGGCCCGGCCTGGCCTGGCCTGGCCTGGCCTGGCCTGACCTGGCCTGGCCTGGCCTGGCCGCACCAGTGGACCGTTCACCGCACCGCTCGTCGACCGCATCGACCGCCCGTCGCAGATCCGTGTCCGTGATCTGTCCGTACGCGGCGTGCTGCGCTGCCATACGCCCATGACCGGCACGACCACAATGACGAGGACGACCGGCGAGCGGGAACTGGCCGAGCTGCAGCGCGAGCACGGCGGACCCCTCTTCGCCCTGCTGCTGAGGCTCTCCGACGGGGACCGGCAACGTGCCGAGGACCTGGTGCAGGAGACGTTCGTCCGCGCCTGGCAGCATCCCGAGGCGCTGCGCGCCGACGCCTACGACTCCGTACGCCCCTGGCTGTTCACGGTCGGCAGGCGGCTTGCCATCGACGCCCGCCGGGCACGGCAGGCCCGGCCCGCCGAGATCGGGGACGCGGTCCTGGAGAACTCCCGTGTGTGCGCCGACCACGCGGAAAGGTCGGCGGCCACGCTCGACGTGCGGGAGGCTGTGAAGACTCTCACTCCGGAACACCGCGCAGTTCTGTTGCACGTGTATTTCCGCGGGGCGAGTGTGGCGGAAGCCGCGGAAGCCCTCGGGATTCCGCCCGGTACGGTGAAGTCCCGTGCGTACTACGCACTGCGCGCGCTCCGCAGGGTTTTGCCGGATTACGCAACCGACCTGCAATGAAACGCCATGCCAGGTCAAACCTCTGTAAAGCGCCTTGCTCCGAGCCCCGGTTGAGTAATCGGCTGTCCTCATCCGTGTTCCGGATTGAGGGCCAGGGGCCCGAGACGCGCTTGGACCGGAGGAGGCAGAACAGGATGCTACACAGAAGCAAGGGCAGTGCCGGCGGCACCGGCGGCGGCGAACTCACCGTGCCGATGGCCTGGTTCTACGCCGAGTACATCGCCGACGAGCTGCTGCGCACCGGCGATCTCATGCCGCCCACGTCCTTCGAGTTCCGTGCCGGACGCGACGCGCTAGCACTGACGATCTTCCTGTCCGACACCGGCGGTGAGCTCCCCGGCATCCGGGTGGTCACGCAGATGGAGACCTGGCTGTCGCTGACGGCACACGACCAGCCGTGGCACGAGTGGGCGCGTGAGCGCATGGCCCGGCTGACGGCCCAGGCGCGGGAGACCGGTGGCCCCGCGCCCGATCTGGAGCTGGCGGTCGCGGCCTGGCGCTGGCTCCAGGAGACCGAGCTGCTGGCGCCCGACCTGGACGCCGTCCCCGGCGGCGGGGCCGTCCCCGGCGAGGACGAGGCGCCGAAGGTGTGGACGCCGGCCTGGCAGCTGGGGCTGCCGCTGGGGCATCTGGCGATCCACCTGTTCTGACCGCTCCAGGCCGGCGGTCCTCTCCGGTGCCGTCTGGCGACCGACCCTCACGCCGGATCGTGCTCGGGCGGCGAGGAGTGCACGCCCGCACGGTACTTGGGGATCCGTACCGTGATCTTCATGCCCGCGCCCACCCCGGTCTCGATGACGAGCCCGCAGTCGTCGCCGAAGACCTGCCGCAGCCGCTCGTCCACGTTCGAAAGACCGATCCCGGCCGACGGGCCGGCATCCCCGCGCAGGATCCGCCGCAGCACCTCCGGCTCCATGCCGACCCCGTCGTCCTCGATGACGACCTCCGCCTCCGCCCCTGCGTCCTGCGCACTGATCGTGATGCGGCTGCGGGTGACGGCGCCCTCCAGGCCGTGCTTGACGGCGTTCTCCACCAGCGGCTGCAGACACAGGAACGGCAGCGACACGGGCAGCACCTCGGGTGCGATCTGCAGTGTGACCGCGAGCCGCTCGCCGAAGCGGGCCCGTACCAGCGCCAGGTACTGGTCGATGGAGTGCAGCTCGTCGGCGAGCGTCGTGAACTCGCCGTGCCGGCGGAACGAGTAGCGGGTGAAGTCGGCGAACTCCAGCAGCAGTTCGCGGGCCCGCTCGGGGTCGGTGCGGACGAAGGACGCGATGGCCGCGAGCGAGTTGAAGATGAAGTGCGGGGAGATCTGCGCGCGCAGCGCCTTGATCTCCGCCTCGATCACGCGGGTACGGGACCGGTCCAGCTCGGCCAGCTCCAGCTGGACGGAGACCCAGCGGGCCACCTCGTCGGCGGCCCGGGCCAGTACGGCGGAGTCGCGGGGCGCGTACGCGATCAGGGCGCCGAGCACCCGCTGGTCCACGACGATCGGCGCGGCCACCGCCCAGCGCAGCGGGCAGTCGACCCAGTCGCAGCCGCAGTCGAAGGCGGCGCCCCGGCCGGTGGAGAGCAGGCCGGAGAGCCGCTCCATGACCTGCTTGGAGTGGTGTTCGCCGGTGCCGTCCCAGGCAAGCACCGTGGACCGGTTGGTGAGGCACAGCGCGTCGGTGCCGAGGAGCGAGCGCAGCCGCCGGGCCGACTTGCGGGCTGTGTCCTCCGTGAGCCCGGCGCGCAACGGCGGCGCGGCGAGCGACGCGGTGTGCAGGGTCTCGAAGGTGGCGTGCTCGACGGGCGAGCCGACGTCGCTGCGCCCGGCGGGATGAGCGGTACGGCGCCCCAGCAGGAACCCGCCGACGAGCAGCAGCGGGCAGAGGGCGAGCAGCACGGCGGCCGCGGTCCCGGTCACGGTCCCTCCCGGTGGGTGCCTGCGCTGCCGCCCTCGGCCCGGATGCCCGTGCTGCCGCCTCCGCCTTCGGCTGCCGCGGCGGTCTGGCGGACGGTCAGGGACTCCGGCAGGTGCAGCCGCGTCATCGTGGCGCTGGTGTGCGGCGGGATGTGGCTCGGCGTGGCCAGCGAGACGAGGATCATGGCCAGGAAGCCGACCGGCACCGACCAGATGGCGGGCCAGGCGAACAGGGTGTGCAGCCAGCCGGAGCGCACCACTTCGGCGAACGTCAGCGTCACGGCGGCGAGCGCCGAGCCGCCGCCGAGAATCAGTCCGGCGAGCGCGCCGGGCGGGGTGAGCCGCCGCCACCAGATGCCGAGCACGAGCAGAGGGCAGAACGAGGACGCGGACACCGCGAATGCCATGCCGACCGCGTCCGCCACCGGCACCGCGCTGACCAGCAGCGTCCCGCCGAGCGGCACGGTCATCGCCAGGACGGTCGCAAGACGGAAGTGCCGTACGCCGCGCGCGGGCAGTACGTCCTGGCTGAGCACCCCTGCCACGGCCATGGTGAGCCCCGACGCCGTCGACAGGAACGCCGCGAACGCCCCGCCCGCGACGAGCGCGCCCAGCAGGTCGCCGCCGATCCCTCCGACGGCCCGCCCCGGCAGCAGCAGCACGGCGGCGTCCGCGTCCGGGGTGTGGGTGAGCTCGGGCGCGTACAGCCGGCCGAGCCAGCCGTACAGCGGCGGCAGCAGGTAGAAGAACCCGATCAGGGCGAGCACGACGACCGTGGTGCGGCGCGCGGCGCGCCCGTTGGGGCTCGTGTAGAAGCGCACGACGACGTGCGGCAGCCCCATGGTGCCGAGGAACGTGGCGACGATCAGCCCGTACGTCGCGTACAGCGGATGCTCCGCGCGGCTGGTGGCGATCGGCTGCCCCGCGCCCGCCCCGGAGGACGGCAGCTCCGGTGAGGCCGGGAAGGCGGGCGGCGCGCCGCCGTCGCGGTGCCAGGCGAGCAGCAGGAAGAAGGCCGGTACCAGCAGCGCGGTGAGCTTGAGCCAGTACTGGAAGGCCTGCACGAAGGTGATGCTGCGCATGCCGCCCGCGGCGACGGCGAGCACCACGACGGCCGCCACGAGCGCCCCGCCGAGCCAGCGCGGCGCCCCGGTGAGGATCTGCAGCGTGAGCCCCGCGCCCTGGAGCTGCGGCACCAGATACAGCCAGCCCACGCCCACCACGAGGACGCTGACGACCATACGCACCTGGCGTGACTCCAGGCGGCCTTCGGCGAAGTCGGGCAGCGTGTAGGCGCCGGAGCGGCGCAGCGGCGCGGCCACGAAGACGAGCAGGACCAGATACCCGGCGGTGTAGCCGACGGGGTACCAGAGCATGTCGGGGCCGTATACGAGGACCAGTCCGGCGACGCCGAGGAAGGAGGCGGCGGAGAGGTACTCGCCGCTGATCGCGGCCGCGTTCAGGGACGGGCCCACGGTGCGCGAGGCCACGTAGAAGTCGGACGTCGTACGGGAGATACGCAGCCCGAACCCGCCGATGAGGACGGTGACGAGGACGACTACGGCGACCGCGGGTATGGCGTAGGCCTCGTTCACGGTGTCCCCGGAGGGTCGGCGCCGCGCACGAGGCGGGCGAAGGCGCGTTCGTTGCGCTCGGCGCGCCGCACGTACCACCAGGCGACGAGGACGAGCAGGGGGTAGCAGCCGAAGCCGAGCACCGCCCAGACGACCGTGGCGTTGCGCAGCGCGCCGAAGAACAGCGGCAGGGTGACGACAGGCAGCGCGAGCACCGCGAACGCGGCGATTCCGGCGCGCAGCTGGCTGCGTATGAGGGAGCGGACGTAGGCGGCGCCGAGCGTCGTCTGCTCGTCGATCTCCCACTGGGTGCGGTGCCGCGGCAGCCGATGCACCCTGCGGGGCTCGCCCGTCACGACCTCGCGGCGGGGTGCTGGATCGGCGCTGGCGGACACGGCGTGGAGTGTAGGCAGCGCTCCGCCCCGAACGGAAGGGGCAGGTCAGGACAGGTGGTTGCCGGAGGAGCCTGTCGCCCCTTGGTCAGGAGCCCGCCTGCCGCATCAGCAGCTCGCGGACCCGGCTGGCGTGCCGCCGGCTGACGGCGAGGACGGCGCCGCCGATCCGGACGCTCATACCGCCGCCGTCGAGCCGCAGTTCGTCGATGCGGTGCAGGGCGACGAGGTGCCGGCGGTGTATCCGTACGAAACCGTGCGGCTGCCAGCGTTCCTCGAGCGTGGAGAGCGGGATGCGCACGAGGTGGCTGCCGTCGGCGGTGTGCAGACGTGCGTAGTCGCCCTGCGCCTCGGCGTACGCGATGTCGGTGATCTTCACGAGGCGGGTGACGCCGCCGAGTTCGACCGGGATACGGTCGGCGGACCGGTCGATGGCGGGCGGCCGGACGACCGCGGCCTGTTCGGCGACCCGGCGCACCGCCTCGGCGAGGCGCTCCCTGCGGACCGGCTTGAGGACGTAGTCGACGGCCTTGAGGTCAAACGCCTGCACGGCGAAGTCCTCGTGGGCGGTGACGAACACGATCAGCGGGGGACGCGCGAAACCCGCGATGAGGCGGGCGACGTCGAGCCCGGTGAGACCGGCCATCTGGATATCGAGGAACAGCACGTCGATCGCGTCGCCGCCGTCGGGGCCCACGTCGAGGGCCCGGCCGATCCGGCGCAGCGCGTCGGTCGCGTCGGTCGCGCCCTCCGCGCTGCGCACCCGCGGATCGGCCCGCAGCAGGTAGAGCAACTCGGCGAGCGCGGGTTCCTCGTCGTCGACGGCCAGTACGCGCAGCATGCGGCTGGAGTCTAGGTGGTCACCCGGGCGGGGCCAATCCGGCCGCGACTTGAGTGATTCGTCGGTTTGGTGCGTACGGGAGGGCGAACGACGCCGCCACGGACGGGCAGCAACGCCCCCGAACACCGGCGCCGTGACCCCTGACCAGCAGCACCGGCACGAGGATTCGGCATGAGGTCCCTTGAACGCCATCGCGACGCAGGCGCCTACGCGCTGGGCGTCCTGGACGCGGCGGACGCCTTCCGCTTCGAGGAGCATCTCATGGAGTGCCCCGCGTGTGTGGCACAAGTGAGTGAATTCGGCTCGCCCGTACGGCAGTTGATGCTGTACGCGCGGTCGACACCGCTCGGCGTCGCGCCGTTGACGGTGCCGCGCACACGGCTCCTGGACCGGCTGCTGAGCGAGGTGGCGGTGGCCGGCCGGGCGCGGCGCCGGCGGTGGCTGTACGCGGTGGCGGCAGCGGCGGTACTCGCCGTGGCCGGGCCCGCGGCGGCGATCGTCGCGGGGGCCGGAGCGGACACGGCGGCACGGGTCAGCGCCCGCGACGGGCGGACCGGTGTGGCGGCGACGCTGACGACTCAGGACCGCGCCTGGGGGACGCAGGTGGGACTGGCGGTGTGGGACGCGGTCGGCCCGCGGGTGTGCGAACTCGTGGCCGTCGGCAAGAACGGCACGGAGCAGAAGGTGGCGAGCTGGACCGCGACGGGCGAGGCGGGGACACCGATGACGACGGATGCGGGCACGGCTCTGCACCTGGACGAGATCGACCACTTCGAGATCCGCACGGCGGACGGAGAGCTGCTGTGGACGAGCGATTTCAGCCCGTCCGACGCTTGATTTTCAGCCCGTCCGGCGTTTGAGGACGAGCCCGAAGGGCGATCCGGGGGTCTGGGGGCGAAGCCCCCAGCGGGGTCCAGGGGGAAGAGCCTCTGGTTACGGGAAGGGGCGGGGTGGGGGAAAACACCGCCGTTCACTTCAGGAGCCGCGACATCCTCCGATCCGCCAACGGCTTCCCACCCGTCTGACACGTCGCGCAGTACTGCAGAGCCGAGTCGCTGAACGACACCTCACGAATGGTGTCACCGCACACGGGACAGGCCTCACCGGTCCGCCCGTGCACCCTGAGCCCGCTCTTCTTCTCGGCCTTGAGGCGCCCCGCAGCAAGCCCCCGGGACCGCTCGACGGCCTCGGTAAGCGTGGTGCGCAGGGCCTCGTAGAGCCGATGCGTCTCCTCGTCGGTGAGGCTCGAGGCAAGCTTGAACGGCGACATCTTCGCGGCATGCAGGATCTCGTCGCTGTAGGCGTTGCCGACCCCGGCGATCAGGCCCTGGTCGCGCAGGGCGCCCTTGAGCTGCCGCCGTTCGCCCTCGAGGAGCTTCGCGAAGCGCTGCTCGTCGAAGTCCGCGGCGAGCGGATCGGGACCGAGCCGGGCGACGCCGGGGACCACGGACGGATCGTGGACGACGTATACGGCGAGCCGCTTCTGTGTGCCGGCCTCGGTCAGGTCGAACCCCTCCCCCGTCTCCAGCGCGACGCGCAGGGCCAGCGGGCCCTTTCCGGGGCGCGGGGGCCCGTCGGGCAACCGGTCCTTCCACTGCAGCCAGCCGGCGCGGGCGAGATGGACGACGAAGTGGAGCCCGTCGGCGTCGATGTCCAGGAACTTGCCGTGCCGGGTCACGGCCGTGACGGCGCGCCCTTCGAGGGCGGTGGGAGGCGGGTCGTACGTCTTGAGGACGCTGACCGCGACGGGCAGCACCCGCACGATCTCCCGCCCGGCGAGGTGGTCGGTGAGGAAGTCCTTGAGCGCTTCGACCTCGGGGAGTTCCGGCATGGAACCAGAGTGCCACCTGTGGGCCCCGCCGGGCAGGCGCGGCCACGGGAACGGCGACGGCGAATCAGGCGCGGCCACGGCCACGGCGACAGCGACGCCGATTCAGCCGCGGGCCGGTACGACGAACTCGCACCACACGATCTTTCCGCCACCGCGCGCCTGCACGCCCCACACGTCGGTGAGGCGGTCCACCAGAAGGAGGCCGCGCCCGGAGAGACCTCCGATGCCGGCGTCGCGGCGGTGCGGCAGGGCGCTGGAGGAGTCCTCCACCTCGACGCGCAGCCGCCGTTCGGACCCGCTGAGCACCCGCAGGGTGACGGTGGCGGCGCCCTCGGTGTGCACGAGCGAGTTGGTGATCAGCTCGTCGGCGATGAGTTCGATCTCGTCGGCGCGGTCGTGGGCGCCCCAGGCCCGTACCGCCGCGCGGATCATGTGCCGGGACTCGGCGAGCGCCTCCGGGTCGCCGAGCGGGACGTGGTGCTGGAGGCGTCCGCCGGACTGCGGGAGGTCCGTGCTGCAGCGGCGCAGGAGCAGCAGGGCGACGTCGTCTTCGCCGCCCCGGTCGTCGACCGCTTCGCACAGCAGGTCGGCGAGGGCCGGCAGCTCGGCGGGTCCGGAGTGGACGAGCTGCGCGAGTGCCAGCATGCCGTCGTCGAGGTCTGCGCCGGGCTGTTCGACGAGACCGTCGGTGCAGAGCAGGAGGGTCTGACCGGGGTCCAGCTCCATGGTCGTCACGGGGTATTCGAGCTGCCCGAAGTCGGCGGAGAGGCCGAGCGGCAGCCCGCCGTCCACGGGCAGCCGGCGGCAGCTGCCGTCGGTCTGCCGCACCATCGGGTCGAGGTGTCCGGCCCTGACCAGTTGTACGACGCCGGTGGCCAGGTCGGCGTCCGCGTAGAGGCAGGTGGCCATGCGTTCGGTGTCGAGTTCGTGCAGGAAGACGGAGGCGCGGGCCATGACCGTGGGCGGGGTGTGGCCCTCGGTGGCGTAGGCGCGCAGCACGATGCGCAGCTGGCCCATGACGGCGGCGGCGTGCGCGTCGTGGCCCTGGACGTCGCCGATGACGGCCCCGACCCGGCCGCCCGGCAGTGGGATCACGTCGTACCAGTCGCCGCCGATGTCCCGGCCGAGTGCGGCGGAGCGGTAGCGGACCGCGATGTCGGCGCCCGGGACGGGCAGGATGGTGCGCGGCAGCATCGCCTTCTGGAGGCTCTGGGCGACGTCCTTCTCTTGCTCGTAGAACATGGCGCGCTGCAGGCTTTGCGCGATGCTGCTGCCGAGCGCGATGAGGACGTTGCGCTCCTCGTCGGTGAAGCCGGTCTTGTCGTGGTAAAGCAGGCCGAGCGCGCCGATGGGCCTGGCCTGTGCGATGAGCGGCAGATACGCGGCGGCCGTGATGCCGAGATGCGTGATGTGCGGCCACAGGATCGGGTACGACGCCGCGAAGTCCTCCGGCGACTCGATGAACCGTGGCGCCATGGTGCGGACGACCTCGCCCATCGGGTAGGGCTCGTCGATGCGCGTGATGCGGGTGCGGGGTACGTAGCTGTCCTTGGGGCCCTCGGCGACGAGCCGGATCCGCCCGGCCTCGACCAGTCCCATGACCAGGCTCTTCGCGCCGAGGTGGGTGAGGCCGTGGCTGTCGTTGAGTACGTCGATGACGTCCTGGACGGTGCGGGCGTGGGCGAGCGCGGCGGTGGTGCCCTGCACGATGCTGGTCTGCCGGCGGCGGGCCGCCTCCTCGTCGGCGAGCACCCGCCGTGCCGTGACGTCGCTCAGCTCCTGCGTGGCGTCACGGACGACGCCCACGATGCGGTGCGGGCGGCCCGTCTCCTCGCGCCGTATGCAGCCCTGGGTGTGGGTCCAGCGCATGGAGCCGTCGCGGCAGCGGACGCGGAAGTACGCGCCGTAGGTCTCGCTTCCGTCCTTGAGCGCCTGGGAGACGATCTCGTCCAGACGGTGGGCCTCGAACGGCGGGACCCGGACGCCGAGGGATTCGGGATGGCCGTCGTACTCGCCGGGGAGCAGGTCGAAGATCTCGAGGGCGTGTGCGTCCATGTGCATGAGGCCGCTGCCCAGGTCCCAGTCGAAACAGCCTGTGCGGTTGAGGGCGAGAATCGGATCCGGGTCTGCAGGCCAGTCGTCCGGGAGTGACAGGCCACCCGCTCCGCGGTCAGCCATGGTGCCACCTTGCCACCACTTGGCTGATTCTTCGACTTCTTACCACCTGCAGTGAGCGGGCGCTCAGCTGTCGACGGTGGCGGGTCGGCTCTCCGGCCGGCCGTACTGCCGGCTTTCCGACCGTGCGTCCATCCGGTCCTCGGGCAGGACGGGCTCGAGGGGGACCACGCCGCCGTCGGGTGCGTCCTGGGTGCCCCGGGCGGGGGGCGGCTCGGCCGGCAGCTCTTCACGGGGCGACACGGTGGTCTCCGGCGGGGGCGGCGGGGGCTCCTGCGGGGAGCGCGGCGGAGGACTGGGCGGGGAGGGCCGTGAGGGCGGTGAGGCGGGCGTGGACTCCCTCGGGGAGGGGGTTTCCGGCCCCGGCGTGGTGGGGCTCGGCGAGGTCGGGCTGGGGGTCGAGGGACTCGGACTCGTGGGACTCGGGCTCGTGGGACTAGGACTCGTGGGACTCGGACTCGTGGGACTAGGACTCGTGGGACTCGGACTCGTGGGACTAGGACTCGTGGGACTCGGACTCGTGGGACTCGGACTCGTGGGACTCGGAGACGGGGTGCGGGTGGCCGGTGGCGGGACGGTGCGGTCGCGGTCCCCGTCGCTCCCGGCCTTCCGCTCGATCCACGTGTTGTTGACGATGTTGACGATCGTGATGTTGACGATGAGCTTCGGTGCGGGGGTCACGACCACGACCTGCTGCGGCCGGTAGCCGCGCCACGTCTGCCCCTTCACGACCGGGTTGGTCCGGGTCGCCACCGGCGGTGTGAGCGGGTTGCCACAGGCGCAGCGCACGCGCGGCAGGCCGCGGTTGTCGACGAGGACGGCGGTGCCGGCTTGGAGGACGGCCTGGAAGCCGGTGGCCTGGCCGTTGCGGAAGCCGTGGTTGGTGACCCGGGTGTCGGCCCGGAGCACCACAGGAGTGAGTCCGCGCAGATACGAGGGGAGGTCGCCCTGGGCGACGCCCACCACCCGGGCGAAGGCGCGGGTCTTGGCCGGGTCGGAAGCGAGGAAGCGGACCTGCTTTTCGACGTCGCAGCTGCTCTCGGAGAGCGTGCCGCCGTACAGCCCCGGCGTGGAGCCGTCGACGGACCGGAGTCGCTCCACGTCGGACGTCGCGGTGCCGGAGGGCGTCGGGGGCTCCGGCGAGGGGGTGGCGGGCGATGGCGTCGCGGTGGACGCGGCGGTGGAGCCGGTGAACGGGTCGGGACCCGCTTCCGCCACGGGCTGCAGACGCAGCTCGTCCTCGCCGTCCACGGCGCTCGCGCTGCCGGTGGCGGCGCAGCCGGTGAGGCCCGCTCCACCCGCGACGAGAAGGGCCGTGGATATGGCAAAGGCCGCGGCATGGCTCCTGATGGGTGAGCGCACCGTGTTCTCCCGCCTCTCGGTTAGGCCATTTGCAGGCAATTGTCTGTTTCATTCATGGGTGCCTCGCAAGCCGAGAGGGGCCAACCGGGAACGGAGCGGGCTCCGCCGTCTCCGCGAGAGCGGCACCGCCTTGGGGGTACCTCACAGGCCCTCAAGACACTGGGGAGCCACAATGGCGTTCGTGGAGTGGTTCACCGCACCCGAGTACTGGCTGGGCCGGCTGATCTTCCAGCGGGGCCTCGCCGCCCTGTATCTGGTCGCGTTCCTGACCGCCGCCCTGCAGTTCCGTCCCCTGCTCGGGGAACGCGGCATGCTGCCGGTGCCCCAATACGTCGCGCGGGTGCCGTTCGGCCACGCGCCGAGCGTGTTCCAACTGCACTACTCCGACAGGTTCTTCGCGCTCTGGGCCTGGGCGGGGTTTCTGGTCTCGGCGGCCCTGCTGGCGGGCGTCGACGGCCTGCTCCCGCTGTGGGCCGCGATGCTGCTGTGGCTGGTCCCGTGGCTGCTGTATCTGTCGATCGTCAACGTCGGCCAGACCTGGTACAGCTTCGGCTGGGAGTCGCTGCTCCTCGAGGTCGGCTTCCTCGCGGTGTTCCTCGGCAACGACCGCACGGCCCCGCCCGTCCTGGTGCTGTTCCTGCTGCGGTGGGTGCTGTTCCGCGTCGAGTTCGGCGCCGGCCTGATCAAGCTGCGCGGGGACCCCTGCTGGCGGAAGCTGACCTGCCTGGACTACCACCATGAGACCCAGCCGATGCCGGGCCCGCTGAGCTGGTTCTTCCACCACCTCCCGAAGCCCCTGCACCGGGTCGAGGTGGCGGCGAACCACTTCACCCAACTGGTCGTGCCCGTGCTGCTGTTCACCCCGCAGCCGGTCGCCTCGGCGGCGGCCTGCCTGATGATCCTCACCCAGCTGTGGCTGGTGCTGTCGGGCAATTTCTCCTGGCTGAACTGGATCACGATCGTCGTGGCCCTGTCCGCCGTGGACTTCTCCCCCGTCGCCCCGCCACCGGGCCTGCCTCCCGCCCCGCTCTGGTACGAGATCGTCGTGCTCGCCGTCACGGCCCTCGTGCTGGTCCTCAGCTACCGCCCCGCGCGCAACCTGGTCTCCCGGCGGCAGATCATGAACTACTCCTTCGACCCGTTCCATCTCGTCAACACCTACGGCGCGTTCGGCAGCATCAACCGGATCCGGCAGGAGGTGGTGATCGAGGGCACGGCGGATGCGGTGCCGCACCCGGACTCCGACTGGCGGGAGTACGAGTTCAAGGGCAAACCGGGTGATCCCCGGCGCTGGCCGCGCCAGTACGCGCCGTACCATCTGCGGCTCGACTGGATGATGTGGTTCGCCGGGATCTCGCCCGCGTACGCCGGGTCCTGGTTCGGGCCGCTGGTGGAGCGGCTGCTGGAGAACGACCGGGACACGCTGCGGCTGCTGCGCCGCTCGCCGTTCCCGCCGGACAGCCCGCCGAGGTACATCCGGGCCCGCCTGTACCAGTACCGCTTCACGACGTGGCACGAGCTGCGCGAGACGGGGGCGTGCTGGCACCGCACGTACATCCGTGAGTTCCTGCCGCCTACGCGGCTCGACGTGGTGGCGGAGAGGCGGTAGCGCTCAGGGGCGGCAGGCGGCAGCGGTCCGAGGCAGTAGCTCCCGGGGCGGTGGCGGTCAGAGGCGGTAGACACGGGTGGCGGTCCCCGCGAAGACGTCCGCTCGCTCCTCGGGGCCGAGCGTCCCGGTCAGGGCGTCCGCCGCACGGGCGACCTCGGCATACGGGGCGGCGAGCGTGCAGACGGGCCAGTCCGAGCCGAACATCAGCCGCTCGGGGCCGAAGGCGTCCAGGACCGTGTCCGCGTAGGGCCGGAGATCCTCGGCCGTCCAGGTGTGCCAGTCCGCCTCGGTCACCATCCCAGACAGCTTGCAGACGGTGTTCGGCAACGCGGCGAGCGCCCGGACATCGCTCGCCCATGGTTCGAGTTCCGCGGAGGCGATGGGTGGTTTGCCCAGGTGGTCGAGGACGAAGGTGAGGCCGGGGTGGTCGGCGGCCGCCTTGACGCAGGCAGGCAGCTGGTGAGGCAGAACCACGAGGTCGTAGACAAGGCCCGCGCCTGCGACCGCGGCCAGACCCCGGCGTACGTCGGGGCGCAGCAGCCACTCCGGGTCCGGCTCGCCCTGGACCTGGTGCCGGATCCCGGCCAGATACCGCCCGCCCGGGAGCTCCCGCAGGGCCGCGAGCGTCTCGGCGACATCGGGACGGGTGAGGTCGGTCCAGCCGACAACGCCGGCGATGAGAGCGCTCTCCGCGGCGAGCGCCAGAAACTCCGGCGTCTCCTCAGCGACAGTGATCGTCTGGACGAGGACGGTGGCCTGAACCCCCAGAGGGCGCGCTTCAGCCTCCAGCTCCGGCACCCCGAAGTTCCGCCGGAGCGGTGCCAGATCGGGGCCGTTGATCCAGTCCTGGTCCCGTACCGACAGGTCCCACACGTGGTGGTGTGCGTCGACGATCCGGTCCGTCACGGTTCTCCTCACAGCTCCCATACGACGGGCAAACCGGCGTCCGCACCCTCGGCCGAATAGTCGTGGACGACGTCCAGGAGCTCGGTCATGCGAGCCTGCCAGGCGATGTTGACCGGGAGTTGCTCCAGCTCGGCGATCATGCGCCCGTAGTCCTCGCACTCGAGGACGTGGAAGAGGTCGGTGCCGCTGCGCCAGATCGTCCAGGAGGTGGCGCCGGCGGCGCGGATCGCGGCCGTGAGCTCCGCCGGGACCTCGCGGTGAGCGCTCTCGTACTCCTCGATGCGGTCGGCGCGGACCTTGGTGTGCAGGGCGATCCTCATGACGCCTCTTTTCCGGGCACGGGCCCGCCGGTGTCTCCGGGTACGGGAACGTCGTCGGGCAGGAGCCGCTCGGCACGCAGTCCCGCCCAGAAGTCTGCGGGCACGGCGGCCGCGAACTGCTCTGCGGCGTCCCGGACTTCGGTCGCCGAGCGGGTGCCGACGAGCACGCTGGTGACGGCCGGGTGCGCCAAGGGGAAGGCGAGGGCGGCGGCGCGCAGGGTGGTGCCGTGCCGCTCGGCCAGGTCCTTCAGCCGCAGCGCCCGGTCCAGGAGGGCGGGGGGCGCGGCGGCGTAGTCGTATGTGGCGCCCGGGCGCGGGTCCGCGAGCAGCCCGGAGTTGAAGACGCCGCCGACGACCACCGATGCGCCGCGGGCGGCGGCGGCCGGGAGCAGTGCGGTGAGCGCTCTCTGATCGAGGAGCGTGTAGCGGCCGGCGCACAGGACGGCGTCGACGTCCGTGTCCAGTACGAACCGGGTCAGCATCTCGGCCTGGTTCATGCCGGCGCCGATCGCGCCGATCACGCCTTCCGAGCGGAGTTTCTCGAGCGCCGGGTATGCCTCGCGGAAGGCCAGTTCGGCGTGGTCGTCTGGGTCGTGCAGATAGACCACGTCGACCCGGTCCAGGCCGAGCCGCGTGAGGCTGTCCTCCAGCGAGCGGCGTACGCCGTCCGCGCTGAAGTCCCAGACGCGGCGGTGGGTCGCGGGCACGGCAAAGCCGTTCGCGAGGTCGTCCCCGCCGCCGTCACGGGGCTCCAGGAGCCGGCCGACCTTCGTGGATACGGTGTACGACGAGCGGGGCCGCTCCCGGAGGGCCTCGCCGAGGCGGCGTTCGGACAGGCCGAGGCCGTAGTGCGGCGCCGTGTCGAAGTACCGGACGCCCGCGTCCCAGGCGGCCGTGACGGCGGCGTACGCCTGTTCGTCGTCGACCGCCGCGTACAGGTTGCCGATGCCCGCCGCGCCGAACGACAGCTCCGTCACCTCGACAGCGCTTCGGCCGAGAGTGCGTATACGCATGGCGGTCACTGTCCCACGGGCCGCAGCCGCAGCCCCTGCATGCCGCCGTCGACCGCGAGGGCCGTGCCCGTGGTGGCGCCGGAGAGGGGGCTCGCCAGGTAGGCGATGGCGCCCGCGACCTCGTCGGCCGACACCAGGCGCCCGGTGGGCTGGCGTGCCTCCAGGGCGGCCCGCTCGGCGGCCGGGTCGTCCGCGGCGTCCAGCAGGCGGCCGACCCACGGGGTGTCGGCGGTGCCGGGGTTCACGCAGTTGACGCGGATGCCCTCGCGGGTGTGGTCCGCTGCCATGGCGAGGGTCAGCGAGTAGACCGCGCCCTTCGTCGCCGAGTACAGGGCGCGCTGCGGCAGGCCCGCGGTGGCGGCGATCGAGCAGGTGTTGACGATCGCGGCCCGGTTGGACGCGCGCAGGTGCGGCAGCGCGGCGCGGGCGGTGCGGACCATGCCGACGACGTTGACGTCCAGCACGCGGTGCCACTCGTCGTCGTCGTTGTCCTCGATTGTGCCCTGTGCGCCGATGCCCGCGTTGTTGACCAGGACGTCGAGGCCGCCGAGCTCCGCGACCGCGGCGGTGACGGCCTCGCGTACGGAGGCGTCGTCGGTGACGTCGGCCCGGTACGCGAGGAGAGGCTTGTCTCCGTCTTTCACGGCTTCCGGGTTCAGGTCGAGCACGGCCACCTGGGCGCCGCGGGCGGCCAGCAGTTCGGCCGTCGCCCTGCCGATGCCCGAGGCGCCGCCGGTGACGAGGGCCTTGAGGCCCTCGAAGTCCTGAGGGTGCGTCATGCCGCTGATTCCTTCTGCCGGCTGAGGTCGGCGGCCCAGAAGGCGCCGTCCGGGTAGGTGTACTCCGCGATGGACTCGGGTCGCATGGCGGCCGAGAAGCCCGGCGCGGTCGGTGCCCTGTAGTGACCCTCGCGGATCACCACCGGCTCCAGGAAGTGCTCGTGCAGATGGTCGACGTACTCGATAACGCGGTCCTCCGTGGTGCCGGACAGCGCGACATAGTCGAACATCGACAGGTGCTGGACGAGTTCGCACAGGCCGACGCCGCCCGCGTGCGGACAGACGGGCACGCCGAACTTGGCCGCGAGCAGCAGGATCGCCAGGTTCTCGTTGACGCCGCCGACCCGGGCGGCGTCGATCTGCAGCACGTCGATCGCTCCGGCCTGCAGCAGTTGCTTGAAGACGATGCGGTTCTGGACGTGCTCACCGGTGGCGACCTTGACCGGCGCGACGGCCTTGCGGATTGTCGCATGGCCGAGCACCTCGTCGGGGCTGGTGGGTTCCTCGATCCAGTACGGGTCGAACTCGGCGAGCGCCCGCGTCCAGGTGATCGCCTCGTCCACGTCCCAGCGCTGGTTGGCGTCGACGGCCATGCGGACATCGGGTCCGACGACCGAGCGGGCAACGCGGCAGCGCCGCACGTCGTCGGCCAGGTCGGCGCCCACCTTGAGCTTGATCTGCGTGAAGCCGTCGGCGACGGCCTGCGCGGCGAGCCGGGTCAGCTTCTCGTCGCTGTAGCCGAGCCAGCCGGGCGAGGTGGTGTACGCGGGGAAGCCGCGCCGCAGCAGGTCGGCGGCGCGGACGTCGGCGCCCTCCCGGCCGCGCCGCAGGAGTTCAAGCGCCTCGTCGGGCGTGAGCGCGTCCGTGAGGTAGCGGAAGTCGACCTGCGAGACGAGCCACTCGGGCTCCGCGTCGGCGAGGAACTGCCATAGCGGCTTTCGCGCGCGCTTCGCGGCGAGGTCCCACACCGCGTTGACGACCGCGCCGATCGCCATGTGCATCACGCCCTTCTCCGGGCCGAGCCAGCGCAGCTGGCTGTCCCCGATCAGACCCCGACTGACCACTCCGGGGTCGGCGCACAGCTCATGCACGTCCCGCCCGAGCACATGCGGCCGCAGGGCTTCGATCGCGGCCACCTGCACATCGTTGCCCCGCCCGATGGTGAACGTGAACCCGTGCCCCTCGTGCCCGTCTTCGGCGTCCGTGCGCAGGACGACGTACGCCGCCGAGTAGTCGGGATCCGGATTCATCGCATCGGAGCCGTCGAGCTCCCGCGACGTGGGAAAGCGGATGTCGTAGGTGTCGACCGCGGTGATGCGGGCGGGAGTCGGGGACACAGGTGGCCTTTCGGTGTTCCGGTACGGGGCGTTCCGGTACGGGGTTCGGCCGCAGGGTCGGTCCTGGGCGCGGCCTGTCGTCACGCGGGCGACCGTCGGGCGGTCCGGTTGATCTCAGTACCCTCCAGTCGCGACGAATATTTATCAGACCACTTCAGGATCACAACAGGGTTCGGTGCTTAGTTTTCCCGGCTTGGCCGGTATTCGCCGCCATAGTGGTCCGACCACATCGCACATTAGACTCGGCGCCCGAGGCGACGGAAGGACGTGCCGTGGACGAGACGGCCCCGCAGAAGGGCACCGTGACGCAGCGCGCCATAGAGCAGATCAAGGCGATGATCGGCGAGGGCCGGCTGGAACCGGGCCAGCGGCTGCCGACCGAGCGCGATCTCGCCACCCAGCTCGGCATCTCGCGCAGCTCGATGCGCGAGGCGATCCGCGCCCTGACCGTGCTCGGCGTGCTGGAGGCGCGGCACGGGTCCGGTATCTACGTCACGCAGCTCGAGGCCGGGGATCTGCTTGAGACCTTCGGCGTCGTCGCCGATCTCTCCCGCGGCCCGCGCCTGGTCGAGCTGCTGGAGGTGCGGCGCGTCCTGGAGTCGACGGCGACCGCGCTGGCGGCCGCGCGGATCACCACCGAGCAGCTCGCCGAGGTGGAGAAGCACCTCCAGGCGATGGACGCGACCGAGGACCCGGAGGAGATCCTCTTCCACGATCTGGCGTTCCACCGGGCGATCGTGGCGGCCGCCGGGAACGAGACGATGGCGGCGATCCTCGAGGGGCTGTCCTCGCGCACCTTCCGGGCCCGGGTCTGGCGCGGCTACCAGGAGGAGGGCGCGTTCGAGCGCACCCGCCGCGAGCACGCCCGTATCCATCGGGCTCTGGTGGACCACGACCCGGAGGCGGCGCGGGCGGCGGCCGCCGCGCATGTCGGGGAGGTCGAGACGTGGCTGCGGGGTCAGATGGACGAGCCCGGCTGGGTGGCGAGGAGCGGTGCACGGCCGTAGCCGACAGGCGCGCCGCCGGCATCGACCTAGGCGATCCGCCGCAACGTCAGCTGACCAGGATCTGCGTGGAGGACTCCTTCGGTCGCGTAGGAGGACCCTCCGCGGCGGTCCCCGGGGGAACCGCCGCTCGGGCGACTGGACGCCGGGCTGGTCACCGACGGTGAGATCGGAGCGGTCGGAGTCGCGGTCGCAGCTGTGAAGGGGACCGGCCGGGCGGGCCGCAGGCCCAGGCGCCCGGCCCAGCGCCGCGGTCAGGCCGCCGGTCGGCCTCCGAAGGTCGCGGCCTGACGGCGGCGTTCCCCCTGCTTGGCGCCTGCGCTGGCGGCGAGGGCCAGAACCAGTGCGATCACGCCGACGATGACGTTGTTGACGATGGTCCTGGCGGTGCTCACGTCACCCGCCACGGCCCACGGCGAGATGATCGTCCACACACCGAGGGCGCATGCGGCCCACGCCATGCTGTGCGTGCGCTCGTAGGCACGGCCGAAGCCGCCGCTCATGAGCAGCGCGTAGGCGATGCCGACGATCAGGTTGTTGACCGCCAGGGTCGACAGACCGTTGAAGCCTGCGATCCAGGGAGATGCGGCCAGGTAGAGGCCCGTGATAAGGGCCCCCGTCTCGATGGCCTGCGCCCGCGGGGTGGTCGTGGCACGTTCGGCCAGGTCGTGACGGTTGCGCATGGCGACGATGTCGGGATGTGTTTCCATGTCCGACCGGGGAGAAGTCGTCATGGCGATCACCTCCGAATTGATCCGTTTTGTACCCCGGGCCCGGGTACCCCGACGGCGCCGGATAACCATCGGCTCTCTCGTCTCTGGCCGAGGTGCCCGTGGGTCGACCGGCGACCGGCGACCGGCGACCGGCGACCGCGTCAGCGGGCCACGCGGGTGCGGGCCTGGTGGAGCCGGACCTTGGTGCGGTTGCCGCAGCGGGCCATCGAGCACCAGCGGCGGTTGCGCGCGGGCGAGCGGTCCACGAAGCGCAGGGCGCAGCGCTCGGCGCCGCAGATGCGCACGCGCCGTATCTCCGGCGAGAGCAGCAGCTCGATCGCGTCCTGGGCGACGAGGCCGAGGCCCGCGGTCGGCTCCTCGGCGGCATGCGAGGCGCTGCTCGCCGCCAACCGGCCGCCACTGAGAATGAGTTGGAGCGCCGGACGAGGGGCCGCAGCCGACGCCTCGTTGAGCACCGCGATGTCGGCGGCAGCCGGCAGTTCACCGCCGGCCGCACTCAGGACCGCGCGGTCGATGGCCTCGCGCAGCGCCACAGCGGAGCACAGCGCGGACTCGGGCCCATCATCTGCGCGGGCACGGTCGACGAGCAGACCGGCGCCGTGCAGCCAGCGCGCCACATCGCCCGGTGCACGGAGTGCCTCCCGTGGCTCCTTCCACCGGTCGCGCAGGGTGTTGACGAAGTCCAGGCACACCCGCCCGCCGTACCAGAGCCAGTCGTCGTCCGCCGCCATGGCGCCATTGTCCCCTGCCCGGCAGAGGACTAACCTCCTAAGCCGGTTAGCAACCAGTCACCCAGGGCCGGAAGGGGACGATCATGAGTACAGCCCCGGTAACCACCGGCGTGGCCCAGGTCAACGGGATCCGCCTGCACTACACGCGTGCGGGCTCGGGCCCGCTGCTGGTGCTGCTCCACGGATGGCCGCAGACGAGCCTCTGCTGGCGCCCCGTACTCGGCGAACTCGCCGCCACCCACACCGTCATCGCGCCCGACCTGCGCGGCTACGGCCTCAGCGACAAACCGGCTACCGGCTACGACAAGCGGCAGATGGCCGATGACATCGCCGAGTTGGTGCGGCACCTCGGGTTCGAGCGGGCGACGGTGGTCGGCCATGACCGCGGTGCCCGCGTCGCGCACCGCTGGGCCCTGGACCGCCCCGACCAGATCGAAAGGCTCGCCGTGCTCGACGTGGTCCCCACCCGCGAGATGCTCCGCCGCCTCGACGCCTCGGTCGCCGCCGGCTACTGGCACTGGCTGTTCCATCTGCAGCCCGACCTGCCCGAGCTCCTGGTCGGGAACAACGTCCGCGCCTACCTGGAGTACTTCTTCGAGCGCTGGACCTACAACCGCCACGGCCTGGCCCCCGATGCCGTCGACGCCTACGTCCGCGCCTTCTCCCGCCCCGGCGCGCTGCGCGCCGGCTTCGACGACTACCGCGCCCAGGAGCGCGACCTCGCCCTCGACGACGAGGACTCCGCCGCGGGCCGCCGTCTGTCCATGCCGGTCCTGGCCCTGTGGGGCTCGGCCGGGCTGCCGGCCCGCATGCCCGCCCTGGACATCTGGCGTCAGTACGCCGACGACGTCACCGGCGCCGAGATCCCCGAATGCGGCCACTTCATCCCCGAGGAACGCCCCGACGCCCTCCTGTCCCACCTGAGGGAGTTCCTCGGCCGAAGCCACTCGGTTTGAGCCCGTGGCTTGTGCTCGACGCTCAGCGAGCGCAGCGCCGGTCGCACCGGGACCGAGCTCGTGACGCACCGAGTGATCCGTTTCATACTGGACGTGACAGGAGCCGTCTCCAGCACACGCCCAGAGCCGCCCGCAACCGCCTGACGGGGCGTCACACAAGTCGTCGACAACTCGCCAAAACGAGCTCTGACCTGCAAAACCACAGGTGACAGCCACCGCTTTGAATGACCGAGGAGGCACCCATGAAGATGCTGATCAACGTGGCGGAGACGGTGGTCACGGACGCGCTGCGGGGGCTGGCGGCCGCTCATCCCGAGCTGACGGTCGACGTCGAGAACCGGGTGATCGTACGGCGGGACGCGCCGGTGGAGGGGAAGGTCGGCCTCGTCTCCGGCGGCGGGTCGGGACACGAGCCGCTGCACGGCGGGTTCGTGGGGCTCGGCATGCTGTCGGCCGCCTGTCCCGGTGAGGTGTTCACCTCGCCCGTACCCGACCAGATGGTGCGGGCCGCGGCCGCGGTGGACAGCGGCGCGGGCGTGCTGTTCATCGTGAAGAACTACACGGGTGACGTGCTCAACTTCGACATGGCGGCCGAGCTGGCTGAGGACGAGGGCATCCAGATCGCGAAAGTGCTGGTCAACGATGACGTGGCGGTCATGGACAGCCTGTACACGGCGGGCCGCCGCGGCACCGGCGCGACCCTGTTCGTCGAGAAGATCGCGGGTGCCGCGGCCGAGGAGGGCCAGCCGCTGGAGCGGGTCCAGTCGATCGCCCGACAGGTCAACGAGAGCGCGCGCAGCTTCGGCGTCGCGCTGAGCGCGTGCACGACCCCCGCCAAGGGCAGCCCCACCTTCGATCTGCCTCCGGGCGAGCTGGAGCTCGGGATCGGCATCCACGGCGAGCCGGGCCGCGAGCGGCGCGCCATGATGACGTCGCGGGAGATCGCCGACTTCGCGGTGGACGCGATCCTGCAGGACATGCCCCCGAAGAATCCGGTGCTGCTCCTGGTCAACGGCATGGGCGGAACCCCGCTGCTGGAGCTGTACGGCTTCAACGCGGAGGTGCACCGCGTGCTGGCCGAGCGGAACGTGGCCGTGGCCCGCACACTGGTGGGCAACTACGTCACCTCGCTGGACATGGCAGGAGCCTCCGTGACGCTGTGCCAGATCGACGAGGCGCTGCTGCGGTTGTGGGACGCCCCCGTCCGTACGCCCGGTCTGCGCTGGGGCATCTGAGGATCTGAAGGGTCGTCCGAGGAGCCGCTCGCACGCGTCAACGTACCGACCACCCAAGGAGTTTCTGTGCTCGACGCCGACTTCTTCCGCCGCTGGATGACGGCGGCCGCCGCAGCCGTCGACCGGGAGGCGGAGCGGCTCACCGAGCTGGACTCGCCGATCGGCGACGCCGACCACGGCACCAATATGCAGCGCGGGTTCAGGACGGTGGTCGCGGCCCTGGAGAAAGAGGCCCCGGCCACTCCGGGTGCCGTCCTCACGTTCTCGGGACGGCAGTTGATCTCCACGGTCGGCGGTGCTTCGGGACCGCTGTACGGCACGCTGCTGCGCCGCACCGGCAAGGCGCTCGGCGACGCGGCCGAGGTAAGCGAGGCGGAGCTGGCCACCGCGCTGCGTACGGGAGTGGAGGCCGTGGCCACGCTCGGCGGTGCGGCGCCCGGCGACAAGACGATGCTGGACGCGCTCGTCCCGGCGGTCGACGCGCTGGCCGAGTCCTTCGCCGCGGCACGCGACGCCGCCGAGAAGGGCGCGGTCGCGACGACGCCGCTGCTGGCCCGCAAGGGCAGGGCGAGCTATCTGGGCGAGCGCAGCATCGGGCATCAGGATCCAGGCGCCACGTCGTCGGCCCTGCTGTTCGCGACGCTCGCCGAGGCGGCCGGTGAGTGAGGAGGCGGCAATGAGTAATGACGACAAGCTCGTGGGCGTCGTGCTGGTGTCGCACAGCGCCGCGGTCGCGGCCTCGGTCGCCGAGCTGGCGGCCGGACTCGCAGGCGGCGGCGCGACCGCACCTGTGGCCGCCGCGGGCGGCACCAAGGACGGCGGTCTTGGTACGAGCTCGGAGCTGATCGCCGCAGCGGCCGCCGGCGTCGACCGGGGCGCCGGTGTGGCGTTGCTGGCGGACCTGGGCAGCGCGGTGCTGACCGTGAAGGCCCTGCTCGCCGAGGGCGATGAACTGCCCGACGGGGCGCGTCTGGTGGACGCACCCTTCGTCGAGGGCGCCGTGGCGGCGGTCGTCACGGCGTCCGCGGGCGCGGACCTCGACGCGGTGGAGGCGGCGGCAGCGGAGGCGTACACGTACCGGAAGGTGTGACTCCTCGCGGCACAGTCTCTGACACCGGGCGTTCACCCGGCACCGCCGGAGGCTTTGGAGGAGCCCGCCCTCTTGATGTGTCCCCGTCACTCGTGCAATACAGGGTCCGGCAGGTCTGGACCAATGCCCCGACGGGAAGGCATCACCGTGCGACGCACTCCCTGGCTCGCTCTGCCGACCGTGGTGGCCTGCGCCGCCGCGCTCATGACGGCGTCCTGCGCAGGGAGCGACGAGGCGGCCCGGGGCGGTCGGCCCCCTTCGGCCCCGACTGGCGTCACCGCACAGGCGGGCAGCGCCACCTCGGTCCACGTCATGTGGAACCAGGCGGACGACGGCTCCACCGTCGTCGCCTACGAGGTGTATCGCGGGACCACCAAGGTCAAGGAGGTACCGGGTGAGCAGCACATGGTGGACATCACCGGGCTGAAGCCGTCGGCCGGCTATGCGTTCGCCGTCCGGGCCCGGGACGCCGACGGCAACACCGGGCCGCTCAGCACGAAGGTGTCCGTCACCACACAGGCCGCAGTCGAGGAGGACCGCGAGCCGCCCACCCGTCCGCGGCTGGTACGCGGCCGGGTCGCCGGAGGCCGGGCCGTGTCGCTGTCCTGGAGCCGCTCGACGGACGACCGGGGCGTGGCGTCTTACGACATCTACCAGGGCACGTCGAAGATCCACAGCACCCCTGGCGACGACACGTCGGCACTGATCACCGGACTGCGTCCCGGCACCGCGTACGCGTTCACCGTCAGGGCGCGGGACGCGGCCGACAACACGTCACCCGCAAGCCGCACGGTCCGGCTCACCACCGCGGCGGGAAGCGGCGACGCGCGCGGCACCGCGCCCACCGGCTTCCGCGCGACGACGCACCGCGCGGACGGTGCGTACTACATCGACCTGTCCTGGACGCCGCCGCGCACGGGCGGTGCGGTGACGGAGTACCGGATCCATCTCGACGGGCGGCTCGCCACCACCCTCGTGTGGGGCGGTGCGGCACCGCAGGACAGAGCCGAGCACAGTTTCTTCGTGACGCGCGAGAGTGGCGTGACCTACCGGGTACGGATCCGGGCGAAGCTCCCCGACGGTACGTGGGGCGGCTTCTCCGCGGAGCGGACGGTGACGACGGGGGCGGGCGGATAGCCACGGCCTCCATGAACCGGGACGGACAGCGGCGGTCGGACAGCCCCGCGGCGGCACGGCTGCCGGTTGCCCGTTGCACCGGG
Source organism: Streptomyces sp. NPDC002896 (assembly GCF_040295225.1). Taxonomy (NCBI): domain Bacteria; kingdom Bacillati; phylum Actinomycetota; class Actinomycetes; order Kitasatosporales; family Streptomycetaceae; genus Streptomyces; species Streptomyces sp. NPDC002896. The sequence continues at coordinate 319,172 of NZ_JBEOVA010000004.1, forward strand.
TGACTCCCCGTCCGGCGGGCACCCGGACGAAGGACGCTTCACCTGCCCGGATGCGGTCGGCATGCGGCCGGGACCAGGGGCATCTTGACTCGACGTCAGGCAGCACGGGCGTTCCCAATCCTCGGCGGCGCATGGGATGTACCGCCAACCGTGCCGCCGGAGGGCAGAGACATGCGTACCTACACTCAGATATCCGTCCGTTCCGGCCTGATCGCAGCCGCCGCCGCGCTTCCGCTGACGCTGGCCGCTCCGTCGGCCGTCGCGGAGAGCGGGATCAACGTGACCAGCACCGGGTCCACGGTCTCGGTGAACACCGCCGCCTGCCCCGGTGGCGGCAACGCCTCACTCCTGTCGAGCGGCCTGACGAACTTCACTCAGGGCAGGCAGGCCGCGCTGGCGGTGGGCGCCACCAACCAGACGGCCGCCTGGTCGAGCGTCAGCCCAGGGGCCTACACGGTGGTCGTGAACTGCAACGACGGGCGGAACGTGGGCAGCCAGCCCGTCACCGTCACCCTCACACCCGGCCTTTCGACCACACCCGGCCTCTCGAACACACCTGGCCTTTCGCCGAGCTCGCCCATTCTCGGGGTCCAGGGCGGCATCGGCGGTGGCATCAAGGACTACGGCACCCTGACGATGGTCGGCGGCGGGGTCATGGTGGCCGTGGCGCTGGGCGGGGGCGCGTGGTACCTCCGCCGGCGGAATACGCATCACCGGACCTGATCCGGGTCCTCGATAGCCGGCTGCCGTCCGCCCGACTGTCCCCTGGGCGGACGGCAGCGGTCATCCGGGTCTGGTGCCAACGGCTCCAGATCAGCCAGCGTGCGGCTGAGCCAGCGCGTCCAGAAGGTCTCCAGGTCGATCCCGGCACGCAGGACGGCATGGCGCAGCCGGTCCTCGACCGTGTCCCGGTCCGGCGGGAAGTCCCGCTCCTCGATCTCGAGGTACTCGGTCAGCTGCCGCTGATGCAGGTCGAGATGGCGGCGCAGTTCCGACTCGATGCCCTCGGCACCGACGACTCCTGCCGCACGCAGCCGCAGCAGGAGCGGGTCGCGGATGGGCTTCGGGTCCTGGGACTCGGCCGTCCAGCGCGCCAGTTCCGCACGGCCTGCAGGCAGGACCTCGTACTCCTTCTTCTGGCCCCGGGTCGGCTGCGCCGACGGCAGGGCGCGGATGTAGCCCTCGTGCTCCAGTTTTCCCAGCTCGCGATAGATCTGCTGATGGGTGGCCGACCAGAAGTAGCCGATGGACCTGTCGAACCGCCGGGTCAGCTCGAGCCCGGACGACGGCTTCTCGAGCAGGGCGGTGAGGATCGCGTGCGGGAGTGACATGGGGGCATCCTAGGGACGGCCCGGGGGCCGCCCGTCCGGTGTCGGAGGGTGGAGGACGGGCCGGCCGGGTCCGCGCGGGCCCGCCAGCGGTTTCCGCGGACGTGCGCGCCAGCGGTCGCCGCGGACGGGCCGGACAACGGTCGCCGCCGCTACAGCCCCGCCGCCACCTCCGTCCCCTGCCGGATGGCCCGCTTCGCGTCCAGCTCAGCGGCGACGTCGGCGCCCCCGATCAGGTGGGCGCTGCGTCCCGCGGCGCGCAGCTCCTCGTACAGGTCGCGGTGCGGGTCCTGCCCGGTGCACAGGACGATCGTGTCGACGTCGAGGGTCTCGCTGCGCCCGTCGACCGTGAGGTGCAGCCCGGCGTCGTCGATGCGGTCGTAGCGTGCGCCCGCGACCATCGTGACGCCGCGGTGGCGCAGCTCGGTGCGGTGGATCCAGCCGGTGGTCTTGCCCAGCCCGGCGCCGACCTTGGACTCCTTGCGCTGCAGCAGGTGGACGGTGCGCGGCGACACCGGGCGCTCGGGGCGGCCGAGGCCGCCGGCCGCCCGGTAGTCCATGTCGACGCCCCACTGCCGGAAGTACGCCGCCGGATCCTCGCTCGTCTTGTCGCCGGAGTCGGTCAGATACGCGGCGACGTCGAAGCCGATGCCGCCCGCCCCGATGATCGCGACCCGGTCGCCGACGGGCGCACCGTCGCGCAGCACGTCCAGGTAGCCGAGCACGCTCGGGTGGTCGATGCCGGGGATCTCGGGGGTGCGGGGCGTGACACCGGTGGCGACGACGATCTCGTCGTACTCCCCGTCGTCCAGCAGCTCCGCGGTGGCACGAGTGTTCAGCCGCACATCCACGCCGAGCTCCTCGAGCCGGGTGCGGTAGTAGCGCAGCGTCTCGTCGAACTCCTGCTTGCCGGGGACCTGGCGGGCGACGTTCAGCTGGCCGCCGATCTCGGCGGCGGCGTCGAACAGGGTCACATGGTGCCCGCGCTCGGCGGCCGAGACGGAGCAGGCGAGCCCTGCCGGGCCGGCGCCGACGACCGCGACGCGCTTGCGCAGCCGGGTGGGCTCCAGCACGAGCTCGGTCTCGTGGCAGGCGCGCGGATTGACCAGGCAGGAGGTGATCTTCCCGCTGAAGGTGTGGTCCAGGCAGGCCTGGTTGCAGCCGATGCAGGTGTTGATGGCCTCGGGCCGGCCGGCCCCGGCCTTGGCTACGAAGTCGGGGTCGGCGAGCAGCGGACGGGCCAGCGACACCATGTCCGCGTAGCCGTCGGCGAGCAACTGCTCGCCGAGTTCAGGGGTGTTGATGCGGTTGGTGGTGACGAGCGGGACCGACACCGCGCCCATGACCTTCTTGGTCACCCAAGCGTAGGCGCCGCGCGGCACCGACGTCGCGATGGTGGGGATACGGGCCTCGTGCCAGCCGATGCCAGTGTTGATGATGGTCGCGCCCGCCGCCTCGACCGCCTTCGCCAGCGTCACGACCTCGTCGAGCGTCGAGCCGCCGGGGACGAGGTCCAGCATCGAGAGCCGGTAGATGATGATGAAGTCCGGGCCGACGCGTTCGCGTACACGGCGGACGATCTCGACGGGGAAGCGCATCCGGTTCTCGTAGGAGCCACCCCAGCGGTCCTCGCGGTGGTTGGTCGCGGCCGCGATGAACTCGTTGATCAGATAGCCCTCGGAGCCCATGATCTCGACGCCGTCGTAGCCCGCGCGCCGCGCCAGCTCCGCCGCGCGCGCGAAGTCCTCGATCGTCTCCTCGACCTCGCCGTCGGTGAGGGCGCGGGGCGTGAACGGGCTGATCGGCGCCTGGAGGGCGCTCGGTGCGACGAGGTCGGCGTGGTAGGCGTACCGCCCGAAGTGCAGGATCTGCATGGCGATCCGGCCGCCCGCGCGGTGCACGGCGTCCGTCACGCGCGCGTGCGCGTCGGCCTCCGCCTCGGTGGTCAGCTTGGCGCCGCCCCCGTGGGGCCGGCCCGCGTTGTTGGGGGCGATGCCGCCGGTGACCATGAGCCCGACGCCGCCACGCGCGCGTGCGGCGTAGAACTCCGCCATGCGCTCGAAGCCACGCTCGGCCTCCTCGAGCCCTACGTGCATGGAACCCATCAGCACCCGGTTGGGCAGCGTCGTGAAGCCCAGGTCGAGGGGGCTGAGGAGATGCGGGTATCGGGTCATGCGGGCCTCCGTGCGCGAGACGCGGTGCTCGGGCGAGCTCGTGCGGTGTACGCGGTGTCGTCCCGACTGTTGTAGACGACCCCAGCCCGGTTGTGCAACTAGTTGCACAAAGCCTGTGCCGCCACCACCCCGAGCGGGACCGGAGCCGCCCGGGAGGCAGGCAGCGCCCGCCGGGCCTAGCGTCGTGACATGACGCCAGCCCCGACCCGCTACACCGTCGCCCTGAAGCCCCAGCTCTCCGACGAGGAGGGGCATCCCGTACACGGCGCACCGATACGCACCGCGGTCGTCGAGGCCACCGGGGACACGGGCGCCAGCGGCTACCCGCGCTACGCCGGCCACGGCATGCAGGCCGACATCGACCCGGCGACCCACCACGTCGAGGCGATCACGGTCGACGGACGGGAACTGCCGTACGGATGGGTGGCCCAGGTCGTCGACATCTCCCGCCCCGGCCACCCGGGCCGCGACCGGTTCGACTGACGGGCGCCCCTCATCACTTCGGCAGAGAGACGAAAGCCCGGCCGTGAGCACCCCAAGCGGGGCGAAGGGTGCAGGCAGGTCGAACCGGCCGGGCGCGATACCCTTGCAGCGCTCGGCGCCCGGTCTGCGGCCGCCATGCGGTCGCGCCGAAAGGCGTCCACGACTCGCACGCCGTCCGCGACTCGGCAGGGGGCTCCCGGGCAACCGTGCGGTCGACTGGTGAACCAAACTCCGCCACCTCTTCCCGTCAGCCCCCACTTTCCGGAAGACTTCCGCAAAGTGCCGAGGAACGAGGAGCAGACCATGGCAACCGAGGACGCGCCGGGCGATACCCCGAAGCGCAAGGTGACGATCACGGCCATCGCGCAGGAGGCGGGGGTCTCGGTGCCGACCGTGTCCCGCGTCGTGAACGGGCGTTCCGACGTGTCCGCCGCGACCCGCGCCCGCGTCGAGGAGCTGTTGCGCCGACACGGCTACCGGCGACGGCCCCAGGCGCCCGGCGAGCGCGCCTCGCTCCTCGACCTGGTCTTCAACGACCTCGACAGCCCCTGGGCCGTGGAGATCATCCGCGGCGTCGAGGAGGTGGCGCACGCGTCCGGCGTCGGCACCGTGGTGTCGGCGATACACAACCGCGCCGGCTCGGCCCGGCAGTGGATGCAGAACCTGCGGGCCCGCGCATCGGACGGGGTCATCCTGGTCACGTCCGTCCTGGAGCCCGGCCTGCACGAGGAGCTGCACCGGCTCGGCGTGCCGCTGGTGGTCGTCGATCCGGCGGGTTCCCCGGCCTTCGAGGTGCCCACCGTCGGCGCCACCAACTGGGCCGGCGGCATGGCCGCGACCGAGCATCTGATCTCCCTCGGCCACCGCCGCATCGGCCTGATCGCCGGCCCGCCCCGGCTGCTGTGCAGCAGGGCCCGGCTCGACGGCTACCGGGCGGCGCTGGAGGCGGCGGGACTTCCGTACGACGAGAAGTACGTCGTGCCGGGCGACTTCCACCACGCGTCCGGGTTCAGCGGCTGCAACGCGCTGCTCGACCTGGCCGAGCCGCCCACCGCACTCTTCGCCTCCAGCGACCAGATGGCGCTGGGCGCGATCGAGGCGCTGCGCCGCCGTGGCCTGCGGGTTCCCGAGGACATGAGTGTCGTGGGTTTCGACGATCTCCCCGAGGTGCGCTGGTCCTCGCCGCCGCTCACCACGGTGCGCCAGCCCCTCGCCGAGATGGGCAAGGCGGCGGCGAGGACCGTCCTGCGGCTGGCGCACGGCGAGGAGATCGACTCGCCGCGCGTCGAACTGGCCACGGAGCTCGTCGTGCGGGCAAGCACCGCTCCCGTGGAGGGCACCGCCGCACTGTGAGCCCCGGGCGGCCGATCCGATAGTTTTCAAAGCGATTCCGGAAGCCGACTGACGGCGACCGGCGCCGCGTGCCCACCGGGTTCGTGGGGGGCCTAGCCCTCCACGGGCTCGGCGGCACCCCCAGGGAGCTTCTTGGAGGTGTCCGTGTTCCTGAGCGCGCACATGAGGTAGCGAAAGCCGCCGTTCCACCTGTCCCCGTCCGCGGTGTACCAGCCGGCGATCACCCGTGATGTGCCGCGCACCCATGCCTCCCCGAATTTCTTCTGACAGAGGTTCGGGCTGGCCTTCCGGAACTCGTCGTACGACATGTCGTCCGGCGCCTTTGCCCAGCCGATGGCCTGCTGGGAGTGCGGTTTGTCGCAGTTGGTCAGGAGCCACTGGTTCCGGTCGTCGACGTTGAAGCAGTCGCCTGTTCCGGCGTTGGTGACGGCGAGGTGTTCGCCCTCTTTGCGGAACTCGCCGAGTGAGCCGTATATCTCGTCGGAGCCGCGCTGGAAGACCAGGCAGGCGAGCGTGGAGCCGTCGGCGGAGGGCAGCATCGGGTAGGCCACGGGCGCGGCGAGGGTCTTGCGGAGCTCGGCGGTGCGCTTCTCACAGGTGCGCCTGGCCTGCGTCGCGCTCAGGCTCTCGGGGTCGGCGACCTCCTCCACGGCGATCACCTGGCCGGCCGGTGACGAGATGCCGCAGTCCGCCGGCCACATCTGCACCTCGCCCGTGTACGGCTTCTTCGGGTTCTCCCAGACGGCGTTGACGCATTCGCCGGGGACCAGTTCCTGATCGAGGGTGGTGTTGTTCCGGTACGGGCGGTACGGGTGGCTGCCGGACGACTCGGACGGCGATGCGGACGCGGCTGCGTCGGCGTCGCCTCCGATCCCGTCGGCGAGCGCGATTCCGCCCCAGACGGCGCCCACCACGGCGGCCGCCGCGAGGCCCAGCTGATAGGCCCGCACCCGCCGCTTCCTCTGTGGCGCAGCGCCTGCGGCGGGCAGGGCGAGGGGAGGGGGCACGGGCGGGCCCGCCACCGGCGGCTGTGGCAAACCCACCCTCGCACCGCCGCCTCCCCCGAAGGGGGACCGGGCCGGCCCGTCCGAGACCGCCTCGCGCAGCACGCGTTCGGCGTCCGGGCCCGTCATACGCCGCTCCGGGTCCTTCTCGAGGAGACCCAGCAGCACGGTGGCCAGCGGCGTGGAGGCCCGTCGCGGCGGGGGCGGGTCCTCGAAGAGCACGGCCGTGAGCGTGGAGAGGTCGGAGTCGCGGGCGAACGGGCCCTCGCCCTCGACGAGGCGGTACAGCGTCGCGCCGAGCGAGAAGAGATCGCCCTCCGCCGTCGGCGTGCCTCCCCTGGCCCGCTCGGGCGACAGGTAGCCCGGCGTACCGATGACCCCGCCGGCCGCCGTCAGCCGGGGATCGCCGGATGCGGGGCGCAGCGAGATGCCGTAGTCAGTGAGCAGCACCCGCTCGAAAGCCGCACCCGTACCGGCACCCCCACCTGGGCCCGGAACATCGGAAGTGCCGGGTGCCAGAAGGATGTTGGCCGGTTTCACGTCCCGGTGCAGAATGCCGAGCCGATGCCCCGTGACGAGCGCGTCAAGGACGGCGATGCCGATGCGGGCCGTGTCGGTCGAGGACATCGGGCCGCCCGCGCGGACCACCGCGTCCGCGTCGGTGGCCCCTGGTACGTACTCCATGACGATCCACGGCAGCCCCTCGTGCTGAACCACGTCGTAGACCGTGGCCACATGCGGATGGCTGCGCAGCCGTGCCGCGTTGCGGGCCTCCGCGCGTGCCCGCGCCACACGGGCGGCCATCTCCCGGTCCAGGCCGCCCTCTCCGCCCGCATGCCAGGACAGGCCGGGCTCCGGCACAGCGATCTCCTTGACCGCGACCTCGCTGGCCAGCTCCTCGTCGTAGGCGAGCCACACCATCGCCATGCCGCCGGTGCCGAGCCGCCGCATCAGCCGGTATCGGCCCGCTATCAGCCCCCTGCCGTCCTGATCCTCGTCCTGACCCTGACTCCGGCCGTGGCCCGACGTCTCCCCCGTCACTGGCCTTCCCCCTGAGACCTCGCCCAGCGCTGAAGCTTTCATATGACAGTTACCCGCGCGACCGCAGCCCGCAAGAGCCCTCGCGCGGGCAAATACCGCCACAGCACGCGCTCTTGTCCCTCTTCGCGCTCTAGTCCCCCTTCACATCACGCAGTACAGCCGCGGTCTCTCACGGAGCGCGGTCCGGATCCCTCACGCGGTACGGTCGCCGGGCACGAGGGCCCGCCGCGTTGCAGGATGGCTGCATGCTGTTCGCCCGGCTCGTACGTGTGTCCAAGGAGGTCGCCGCCACCTCGGCGCGGTCCCGGAAGATCTCTCTGCTGGCCGAGTTGTTCCGGGCCGCGGAACCGGACGACGTGCCGATCGTCATCCCGTATCTGGCGGGGCGCATCCCGCAGGGGCGGCTCGGCATCGGCTGGAGCGTGCTGCGCGAGCCCGTCGCGCCCGCCGCCGAGCCGACGCTCACCGTGCGCGAGGTGGACGCGGCACTGACGGATCTGGGGGCGGTGTCAGGGGCGGGCTCGACGGCCGAACGCAAGCGGCTCGTGGGCCGGTTGCTGAGCGCGGCCACGGCGGACGAGCAGCGGTTCCTCTTCGGGCTGCTCACCGGCGAGGTGCGCCAGGGGGCGCTGGACGCGGTCGCGGTCGAGGGGCTCGCCGAGGCCACCGGTGCGCCCGCGGCGGACGTGCGTCGCGCGGTGATGCTGGCCGGATCGCTGCAGACCGTCGCCGAAGCCCTACTCGCCCGCGGTGCGCAGGCGCTGGCGGACTTCCGGCTCACCGTCGGACGGCCGGTCCTGCCGATGCTCGCACACACCGCGTCATCCGTGGCGGAAGCGGTCGACAAGCTCGGGCCCTGCGCGGTCGAGGAGAAGCTCGACGGTATCCGCGTGCAGGTGCACCGCACCGGCGACGACGTACGCGTCTACACCCGCACTCTCGACGACATCACCGACCGCCTCCCCGAACTCACCTCGACTGCGAGGGAGTTGCGGGGCGAACGCTTCATCCTCGACGGCGAGGTGATCGCACTGGACACCGAGGGACGGCCGCGGTCGTTCCAGGAGATCGCCGGCCGCGTCGGCTCGCGCCTCGACGTGGCCACCGCGGCGGCCGCCGTGCCCCTCTCCCCCGTCTTCTTCGACGCGCTGTCCGTCGACGACCGCGACCTGCTCGACCTGCCGTTCACCGAGCGCCACGCGGAACTGGCGCGGCTGGTGCCCGAGCCGATGCGGGTACGGCGCACCGTCGTGGACGATCCCGCGGACGACGCGGCCCGCCGCGCCGCCGACGAGTTCCTGACCGCGACTCTGCACCGCGGCCACGAGGGCGTCGTCGTCAAGGGACTCAGTGCGCCCTACAGCGCGGGACGGCGCGGAGCCTCCTGGCTGAAGGTGAAGCCCGTGCACACCCTGGACCTGGTGGTCCTCGCGGCCGAGTGGGGCCACGGCCGGCGCACCGGAAAGCTGTCCAACCTCCATCTGGGCGCGCGCCGTCCGGACGGCTCCTTCGCCATGCTCGGCAAGACCTTCAAGGGCATGACGGACCAGATGCTCGCCTGGCAGACCGAGCGCCTGCAGCAGCTCGCGGTCAGTGACAACGGGTACGTCGTCACCGTGCGGCCCGAGCTCGTCGTGGAGATCGCGTACGACGGGCTGCAGAAGTCCACGCGGTACCCAGCCGGGGTCACGCTCCGGTTCGCGCGGGTGGTGCGGTACCGGGAGGACAAGTCGCCCGCGGAGGCGGACACCGTGGAGACAGTCCTCGCCGCCCACGCGCGATAGCCACCGCTTCAGGCGATTGCCGCCGCTTCAGGTGCCGATGCCTTGCCATCAGGTCAGGACGCGTTGCCATCAGGTCCGGGCCTCGGCACCCGCTACCGTCCTCGTGCCGAGCTCGGGCACAGCCCCGAGGGACACCTCCACCGTCTGACGGGTCGCCCAGCCGGTCTTCAGGAACGTGGCGAGACCCACGTACTGCAGCACCGTGCACACGTACAGGTTCAACAGCGTCGAGAGCGGCGCCATCGCGAAGATCACCAGCTGCTGCAGGCGGGTCTGGTCCGGGCGCCGGACGATGAAGTACCGCATGGAGCGGACATAGGACAGCAACGCCACATAGCCGAGGAACGGCAGCGCGAGCCCGCCGGCCTCGGACAGGTGGACGATCAGCACCACGGGAAGCGCGTAGGAGTTCAGGACGAAGCCGGCGAACTGCCACAGCACCAGCCACCACCCGGGCTTGGACAAGGGGCACGTCCGGATGAGCCAGCCGCCGCCCCAGAAGTACGACCGCCACCACCGGACGCGTTGCCGGGTCAGATGGGACAGGTTGTCCGGCAGCAGCGTGTAGGCGACCGACCGCTCCTGAATCACCGTCCGCCCCTCCAGCAGGGCGTAGCCCGTCAGCATCCGGTCGTCGCCCGAGGTGACGGGCCGTCCCCACACGGTCTGCGTGACGTATGCGTGCTGGTGCTTGCGTACGACGTCGGCACGGTAGAACGCCAGCCCCCCGCAGTTCACCACCACGGAGCCGAGGCGCGACAAGGAGGAACGGCCGTTGAGGAACGACATCACATACGACAGGTCAACCAGCCGTGTCAGCAGGTTCTTCGCGTGGTTCAGCCCCAGGAGCACCCCGGCCACGCTGGTGATGTCGGCGCGTGAGAACGGTGCGATGCCCTCGCGGATGGCGTGCGGGTCCAGGACGGTGTCGGAGTCCACCGTGCAGAAGATGTCCGCCTCCGGATCGGCGTCGAACGCCACCGCCTGCGCCCGGCGCTTGCCCACCCGGCCGGTGGTGTCGTACCGCACCTCCAGGCCCGCGGGGGCGGTCCGGACCCACTCGTCGAACACGGCCTTGCAGTCGCTGCTCGTGGAGCCGTTGTCGATGACGTGGAGGCGCTGCGGGAGCCGTGACTGGCGGGCCACGCTCTGCAGGAGAGCGCGGAACGTCTTCGGGTCCTCGTTGAGGACCGGCACCACCACCGTGACCCGGCGGTCGTCCAGCTGCTGGGCCTCCTTGGCTGTGAGCCTGACGTCGCGATGCGTGTACGCCGCGATCAGGGTGAAGGCCAGCCAGCAGAAAGCGAGAGCGTCGACCGCGACCAGACGCGACGGCTCGTGCACGATCCTGGTGAGGTGGTGGTGAGCGTACGCGGTCAGGGCCGCGGCGCTGACCAGGGAGAACGCCAGGCAGCGCCGACGGCCTGTCTGATCGACACAAATGACACGTTTCTTCATCGATGCGTGCGAAACGTTTCTTCAGCTGCTCCGCGGCAGCCGACTGGAGAGACGAAGGCCGATGGCGCCGACGAGGACGACGCCGACGCCGATCGCCATCTGCCACAGCGGCGTGAAGCTGACGCCGCCGATGACGAGGGCTGCCGGCCCAGTGCGGGCGAGTCCGGATCCGTACATGCGATTCCTTCAGGGTGTCCGTGGTTGCGTGGGTCGCTGCGGGCGTGGGGGCGGCTCACCGCCCCGGCCCCGCAACCGTCACAGGATGAGCAGGGCCGCCTGGGTCACCGCAGGGACACGCCCGTTCCCCTGAGCGGACTATGCGATTTTCCTTCGAATGGATGCCTGGCCTCACTCTGCGATACGAGTGCTTGCGCTGGTCGGCCTCACGCCGGGCGGACGCCGCGGGCCCAGCGGCCCACGCCCGTGCCCCCTGAGCGGCAGCTCGGCACACTGGATCCATGGCCGTGAACCGCAGCGCAGGTCTCCTCCTCTACCGGCACGCGCCCGAGGGTGTCGAGGTCCTGCTGGGGCACATGGGCGGACCCTTCTGGGCGCGGCGCGAGGCCGGGGCGTGGACCGTGCCGAAGGGGGAGCACGACCCCGACGAGCCAGCCTGGGACGCAGCCCGGCGCGAGTTCACGGAGGAGCTCGGCCTGCCGCCGCCGGACGGCGATGCCGTCCCGCTGGGCGAGGTCCGGCAGAGCGGCGGCAAGACCGTGACGGTGTGGGCCGTGCAGGGCGACCTCGATCCGGCCGACGTGGTGCCGGGAACCTTCGCGATGGAGTGGCCCCGGGGATCGGGCCGCATGAGCACCTTCCCGGAACTCGACCGGGTGGCCTGGCTCCCCCTCGACCGGGCCCGCGAGGTGGTCGTCTCAGCCCAGACGACGTTCCTGAACCGGCTCGCCGAACACCTCGACACGCTCCGCGACTGAGGCCTCACAGCGCTAAGGCCAGCCGAGGCCTCGCCGCGTGCGATGCGCGGGGCCGACGCGCCACGTGCGACGTCGCGCCGCGTGCGACGTCGCGCCGCTGCGGGACGAGGGCCGCGCCAGGGCAGGCATGACCGCCCCGCCCACGGGTACGCGGCGTTTCCCGGTGCTTCCGCCGTCTTGCGGTGCTGTACGCGCCGGGCCAATGTCGAAGCACCGAGCACGAGGAGGTGCCCGCCATGCCCATCGCGACCGTGAATCCGGCGGACGGCGAGACGCTCAAGACATACGACGCGCTGAGCGCCGAGGAGATCGAGCGGCGGATCGCGAGGGCCGCCGCGGCCTTCGACAGGTATCGCACCACCTCGTTCGCCGAGCGGGCCCGGCTGCTGCACCGCGCCGCGGACCTGCTCGAGGAGGACCAGCAGGACGTCGCGCGCACGATGACGACCGAGATGGGCAAGCCGATCACGCAGGCGCGCGCGGAGGCCGCGAAGTGCGTGAAGGCGATGCGCTGGTACGCCGACCACGCGGAGGGCCTGCTCGCCGACGAGGACCCGGCCGGCACGGACGTGAAGGACTCCGGCGCCGTGCGCGCCCGCGTCCGCTACCGCCCGCTCGGCGTGATCCTCGCGGTGATGCCGTGGAACTTCCCGCTGTGGCAGGTGATCCGGTTCGCCGCGCCCGCGCTCATGGCGGGCAACGTCGGCCTCCTCAAGCACGCGTCGAACGTGCCGCAGACCGCCCTGTACCTCGAGGACCTCTTCCGCCGGGCCGGCCACCCCGAGGGCTGCTTCCAGACGCTGCTCATCGGATCCGGCGCCGTCGAGGGCGTCCTGCGCGACCCCCGGGTGGCCGCCGCGACCCTCACCGGCAGCGAGCCCGCAGGCCGCTCCGTCGCCTCGATCGCCGGCGACGAGGTGAAGAAGACGGTGTTGGAGCTGGGCGGCAGCGACCCGTTCGTCGTCATGCGGTCGGCGGACATCGAGCAGGCGGCGAAGAAGGCGGTCACGGCGCGGGCGCAGAACACCGGCCAGTCCTGCATCGCCGCGAAGCGGTTCATCGTCCACGCGGACGTGTACGAGGCGTTCGCGGGCCGCTTCGCCGCCGGGATGCGCGCCCTGAAGGTGGGCGACCCGCTGGACGAGTCCACGGAGGTGGGACCGCTCTCCAGCGAGCAGGGCCGCAAGGACCTCGAAGAGCTCGTCGACGACGCGGTACGGCGCGGCGCGACGCTCCTGTGCGGCGGCCATCGCCCGGAGGGGCTCGCCGAGCGCGGCTGGTACTACTCGCCCACGGTGATCGCCGACATCACGCCGGGAATGCGTATCCACCACGCGGAGACGTTCGGCCCTGTCGCCACGCTCTACCGGGTCCCCGACCTGGAGGCGGCCGTGGAACTCGCCAACGACACACCGTTCGGGTTGAGTTCGAACCTCTGGACGCGCGACGACGCGGAGGTGGACCGCTTCGTACGGGACATCGAGGCGGGCGGTGTGTACGTCAACGGCATGACGGCCTCCCATCCGGCGTTCCCGTTCGGCGGAGTCAAGCGCTCCGGCTACGGGCGCGAGTTGTCCGGGCACGGCATCCGCGAGTTCTGCAACATCACCACGGTGTGGCAGGGCGCCTGAGCACCAGCGACCCCGCAGTTGGCCCAGCACGTGAAAGCTGGGGGCCCCGCGTCGGACACGCGTGACACGGGCCTTCGGCAAGCCGCCCCGGCCGCGATCCGCCCCTCCGGCCGGGGCTCCGGTTACGATCCACAGGGGTCGCCGAGGCGGGCCGGCCGTGTTCCCGGCAGCCGGACGACCGCCCGGTCCAGCCGTACGCCCTATCTGTGGGAGCCCCAGTGGGTCGTGAAGTGACACTGCCTCTGATCGTCGACAGGCAGGGCGCACTGCATGTGGCCGCCGCCGACGTGAGCAAGCTGCTGCGCACCGTGGGCGGGCAGTGGCTGCGCATGGTGCATGCCGGCCACGAGGCGCTCGACGAGGACACGGTCGCGGCGCTCACGATCGAACTGGCCAAGCTCGCCGACCGCATCGACGTGGCGTGCATCGCGCACAGTAGTTCGGCCCCGGAGGCCCCTGGCGCCCGCCGCCCGCACCCCTGAGTACGCCCGCACCCCTCTGGTGGTGGCACTGCGTGCCTGCTGCCCGAACGAGCGCCGCTGACCTGTGGAAACGTGACCGCCGAAGTCGGCCCGGGGCTCCCGGACCTGGCCCTGCGTGTCCCCGATCTGGAGTAACCCGGCGCGAGATCCACGCCTGTCCGGGCCATCGTGGGATGAGCCGCCCTCAGCCGGGTGGCCCAATCCTCAGCCGGGGGGCGAGAGAAGGCGCAGGCTCATGGCGACTTTGTGCAAGCCCGCTGTGTCCGTTCCGGAACATGTCATCACCATGGAGGAAACGCTTGATCTGGCACGATCCCGCCACGCGGACCACCCTCAGCTTCCGCTGGCGCTCAGGCTCATCGAGAACACCGGAGTGCGTACCCGCCACCTGGTGCAGCCGATCGAGGAGACGCTGAAGCATCCGGGCTTCGAGGAGCGCAACAAGCTCTACCAGACCGAGGCGAAGGCGCGGGTGCCCGAGGTGGTGCGGCAGGCGCTGGACGACGCCGAGCTGAAGCCCGCGGACATCGACGTGATCATCTACGTGTCCTGCACCGGCTTCATGATGCCGTCGCTGACGGCGTGGATGATCAACACCATGGGGTTTCACAGCGACACCCGCCAGATACCCATAGCCCAGCTGGGCTGTGCCGCGGGCGGCGCGGCCATCAACCGGGCGCACGACTTCTGCACGGCGTACCCCGACGCCAACGCCCTCATCGTCGCCTGCGAGTTCTGCTCGCTGTGCTACCAGCCCACCGACCTCGGCGTCGGCTCGCTGCTATCGAACGGACTCTTCGGCGACGGCCTGGCCGCGGCCGTGGTCCGCGGCAGCGGCGGCACCGGCGTCCAGCTCGAGCGCAACGGCTCGTACCTCATCCCGGAGACGGAGGATTGGATCGCCTACGACGTGCGCGCCACGGGCTTCCACTTCCTGCTGGACAAGCGCGTGCCCACCACCATGGAGCCGCTCGCCCCCGCCCTCAAGGCACTCGCGACAGCACACAGCTGGGACGCCTCCGACCTGGACTTCTACATCATCCACGCGGGCGGTCCGCGCATCCTCGACGACCTGTGCAAGTTCCTCCAGGTGCCGCCGGAGGCCTTCCGGTTCAGCCGCGCGACGCTCACGGAGTACGGGAACATCGCCAGCGCGGTCGTCCTGGACGCCCTGCGCAGGATGTTCGACGACGGCGGCGCGGAACCCAGCGCCCGCGGCCTGCTCGCCGGGTTCGGTCCGGGCATCACGGCCGAGATGTCGCTGGGCCGCTGGACCGTCGGCGAACGCGAACCGGCGTTGGAAGCGGCTGCCGTACGCATGGCGTAGCACGACCGCCGCTCGACGCAGGAAACGACGAGTGCCCTGGCGCCGCGGCGCGCTGATCCGCGGCCGGGAAGCCCTGCCGGTCACCTGGTGAGGCATCGCTCCCAAGGAGACCCATGTCAACGCTCACTCAGCCCGAAGGACACATCCCGGCCGAGGACGGGGACGGGGACGGATCCCATCCGTCCGACGACATGCCGGCGCCCCGCGCCGAGGGCCTGCTGGTGCCGCCGGGGCACGGCCGGACGGTGCGCACCCCCGCCCACGATGTGACGTTCAAGGTGACGGGGGCGCACTCCCGGATGGCCTCCAGCTTCGAAGTGGTGGTGCCACCGGGTTTCGACGTCGGGGCGCACGTCCACACGCGCAGCGAGGAGCTCTTCTATGTGCTGGAAGGCGAGCTGGACGTACTCGCCTTCGAGCCGCTCGTTCGGACGCCCGACAACTGGCAGCGCTGGCAGTCCGCTTCGGGCAACCGGGTGGTGCGGGCCACGCCGGGCACGGTGATCGTCGTGCCGCCCGGCTGCCCGCACGCCTTCGCCAACCCCACCGACGCCCCGGCGAAGATGTTCTTCCAGGCGTCGCCGCCCCCTGACCACGAGCAGTACTTCGAGGAGCTGCTCGAGATCTTCGCCTCCGGCGGACCACCCGACCGCGCCACGATCGCCGAGCTGCGCTCCCGCTACGACATCGAGCAGCTCACACCGCTGCGGCACGGGCCCTGACGCGCTTTGCACCAGGTTGTGTGGGCGCCCGGGGCAGCGATCTGGCGGAATTTCACCGTCTTTACGGTTCGGCAACCGACAACTGACGCACCGGCAACAACCCGCTTCTACAAACCGTGGGGCGTGTCCCGCGAAGTGGAAGTGATGGAGGAGTTGCCTGTGCCAGCCGATGCGGTGGAACCCGGTCGTGTTCGTGACCTGCTCGTCGACCGCCTGGGGCGGCGTGGCCTGCTGCGGGCCGCCGCGGCCGTGACCACCCTCGGCGCGGGTGCCGCCGCGCCCCTCGCGCTCGCCGGCCAGGCGGCGGCCGCGCCGTCGGCCGGCCCTCATGTCTCGTATCCGAAGCAGATCCTGCAGCCCGGAACGGGACCCGTGCACGGCACGCACTATCTGTCCGCCGACCCGGACCGGGTGCGCTGGGGTTATGTGCCCGCGCTCGGCGCCGAGCCGGTGCTGCGCATGCGCTCCGGGGAGACGGTCACGGTCGACTCCGTCTCCCACGAGGGCCTCCTTGAGGACCAGGGGCGCGACCCGCTCGCCTGGTTCCGTGAGCGGGGTGTCGCCGTGGACCATGTGCTGCGCGACGCCGTAGCCATCGCCCGCGACTACGACCGTACCGACCGCAGTTTCGACGCGGACGGACCGCACGTGGTGCTCGGACCGATCCACGTCGAGGGCGCTGAGCCCGGCGACGTACTCAAGGTGGAGCCGCTGTCGCTGCTGCCGCGCGTGCCGTACGGCGTCGTGTCGAGCCGCCACGGCAAGGGCGCGCTGAGCCGCAAGGCCGACGGCTCCCCCGCCGACGGCATCACGCTGGCGGAGGTCATGCCGCCGGTCGCCACGGACGGACGGTCCACCGGCGATCCCGAACGCTACGGAAACGTCTCGGTGTTCACGCCCGTGCGGCGCGGCACCGGCGGTCAGGCGCACGGAGTGCTCCCGCTGGGCGGCACCGGCGAAGTCGCCTTCCCGCTCAACCCGCACATGGGCATGATGGGCGTCGCGTACGCCGCCGGGGACCGGCTCACGGCTCCGCAGCTCAACTCGATCCCGCCCACGCTCGGCGGCGGCAACATCGACATCCGGCTGCTGGGCGCCGACTCCGCCTTCTACCTGCCGGTCTTCACGGAAGGCGCTCTCTTCTACACGGGCGACCCGCACTTCGCCATGGGCAACGGCGAAGTGGCCCTGACGGCCGTCGAGGGCTCGCTGCGGACCACCTTCCGGCTGACCGTGTGCAAGCCCGGCTCGGGCGACGCGCCGTCGGTCGCGTACCGCTACCCGTTCGGCGAGACGCCCGACGCCTGGCTGCCCGTCGGGCTCTCGGACCCCGACGGGTCGGGTGGCGGCGCCCAGATCAGCGACCTCGACATCGCGATGCGCCGTGCGGTGGTCAACGCCCTGGACTTCCTCGAGGACGACCTGGGCATGGACCGCCCCACCGCCTACGCGTATCTGTCAGCCGCGGCCGACTTCGAGATCTCGCAGGTGGTGGACCGCACGGTCGGGGTGCACGGTGTCGTCCGCAAGAGCCACTTCGGTCACTGACTCCGCGGGTTACCAGGTCGCTGTCCTAGCGGATCGGCATGCCCGCCAGCGTCCGCGCGATCACCAGGCGCTGGATCTCACTCGTGCCCTCGAAGATCGTGTAGATCGCCGCGTCGCGGTGCATGCGCTCGACCGGGTACTCGCGGGTGAAGCCGTTGCCGCCGAGGATCTGGATCGCCTGGGCCGTGACCTTCTTGGCGGTCTCGCTGGCGAACAGCTTCGACATCGAGCCCTCGGCCGCGGTGAACGGCTTGCCGTTCACCGCCATCCACGAGGCGCGCCACACCAGCAGCCGGGCCGCGTCGATCTGGGTGCGCATGTCGGCGAGCTGGAAGGCGACGCCCTGGTTGTCGATGATCGGCCGGCCGAACTGCTCACGTGTCTTGGCGTACTCGAGCGCCTCCTCGTACGCGGCGCGGGCCGTGCCGACGGCCATGGCGCCGACGGCCGGGCGGGACGCCTCGAAGGTGGCCATGGCGGCGTTCTTCACGCGCTCGCCGCCCGACTTCGCGCGCTCACGCGCGCGTGCCAGGCGCTCGTCCAGCTTGTCCTTGCTGCCGAGCAGGCAGGAGCCGGGGACGCGGACGTTCTCCAGGACGACCTCGGCGGTGTGCGAGGCGCGGATGCCGTGCTTCTTGAACTTCTGGCCCTGGGACAGGCCGGGCGTGTTCGGCGGGATGATGAAGGACGCGTGGCCCTTGGAGCCGAGCTCGGGGTCGACGACCGCGACGACGACGTGGACGTTGGCGATGCCGCCGTTGGTCGCCCAGGTCTTGGTGCCGTTGATGACCCATTCGTCCTTGGCCTCGTCGTAGACGGCGCGGGTGCGCATCGAGGCGACGTCGGAGCCGGCGTCGGGCTCGGACGAGCAGAAGGCGGCGACCTTCACATCGTTCGCGTCGCCGTACATCTGCGGGATCCAGGTGCCTATCTGCTCGTCGGTGCCGTTGGCGAGGACGCCGACGGCGGCCAGACCGGTACCGACGATGGACAGGGCGATACCGGCATCGCCCCAGAAGAGCTCCTCCATGGCCATCGGAATGCCGAGGCCAGTGGGGTCGAAGTACTGCTGGGCGTAGAAGTCGAGGGAGTAGATGCCGACCTTGGCGGCCTCCTGGATGACTGGCCAGGGGGTCTCTTCACGCTCGTCCCATTCGGCGGCCGCGGGGCGGATCACGTCGGCGGCGAAGCCGTGCAGCCAGTCCCTGACCTCCTTCTGTTCGTCGTTGAGCTCCATGGTGAACTCGGCCATGACCCCTCCAGCTATGCCTTCTCAACATGCGTTACTTACGGTAACCCGAGTCTGTTACCGGCGAGTAGTGGATGTCAACTCCCGGCAGCCCGTTCGATGCGGACACCGCTGCGGGTGTTACTTTGCGCGTGCGCGACCGATCACGCGGGCGGGGAGAGGCGACATGGAGACCACACAGCGGACCGAGCAGCAGCGCTCTACCGAGCAGCGGCGGCGCGAGCTGCTGGAGGCGGCCGACCGCGTGGTGCTCCGCGACGGCCCGGGCGCCTCGATGAACGCCATCGCTGCGGAGGCGGGCATCACCAAGCCGATCCTCTACCGGCACTTCGGTGACAAGGGCGGCCTGTATGCGGCGCTCGCCAAGCGCCACACCGACGCGCTCCTGGGCTCCCTGCGTGCCGCGCTGGACGCTCCCGCGGAGCGTCGGGAGCGGGTGGAGGCGACGCTCGACACGTATCTCGCGGCGATCGAGGCGCGCCCCCAGGTGTACCGGTTCCTGATGCACCCGGCAGAAGGCGGCTCGGCGGGCGAGCCGGGCTTCGACGTGGGACGCCACTCCGCTCCCCTCCTGCGCCGCCTCGGCGAGGAGCTGGCCGAGGTCATCGCCGAGCGCGTCGACCTCGGCCCCGAGAGCCAGCAGCTGGCGCGCGTCTGGGGCCACGGCATCGTCGGCATGATGCACGCCGCGGGCGACTGGTGGCTCGGCGAACGCCCCTGCTCCCGCGCCGAACTGGTACGCAGCCTGGCGGACCTGCTCTGGGGCCGTTTGGCAGCGGTCGCGGACCGCGTGGGCGGGCCCGGCTTCTGAGCCAGGGCACGCGGCCGCCCGTTGTGGGCGGCAGGCGTTCCGCGGGGCGGGAACGGTTGCCCACGACGGCCTGAGCCGTGTGACGTACCTACCGCCCCCAGGGCGCCCGCGCCGCAGCCCGCAGAACGCGCCGCCGGCGCCAGCCGGTGACGCGGTCGGTGTAGACCCGCCCGTCAAGGTGATCGCACTCGTGCTGCAAGCACCGAGCAAAGAACCCGGTGCCATGCACGCGCACCGGCTCGCCGAGCATGTCGACGCCCTCGACGACGGCGTGGTCGAACCGCTCCGTCCCCGCCTCGAGCCCCGGCAGCGACAGACACCCTTCGGGCCCGCGTACGGCGACACCGTCCGCCTCCACCAGGCGCGGGTTCACCACATGCCCGAGATGCCGGAGGTCGTCGTCGTCCGGGCAGTCGTACACGAAGACGCGCAGCGCCTCGCCGACCTGGTTCGCGGCGAGACCCACGCCCCGGGCCGCGTACATTGTCGCGAACATGTCCTCGATCAGCCGCGCCAGCGAGGGGCCGAAATCGGTGACCTCCTCGCAGGGCGCGTGCAGCACGGGGTCGCCGAGCAGGGTCATGGGCCGTACGCGCCCCGTGGCGCCCGGGATCTTGCCGTGTCGCATGGCCGCAAGGGTACGTTCCGTGCACGGAGTGAACGGCCCGGGGAGATCGAATAGGCCTCCGGACCGGATCGGGTACGTTCCTTGGACGACGCGAACGGCGGTTCGGCAGGGCACCGGGGGAACGGCGGTTCGGAGATGCCACCGTTCAGGCCGGTGAGCGGAGGTCGATAGGCTGAGGCCCACACTCTGCCCGGAGCAGGCGCGGCGCAGTACCCAAGGAGGATCCAAAACGATGGCAGGCAACTCGGACCCGCTGTCACCGCGGGCCAAGCTGGCCGTGACGGCGGGCAAGGCTGTCGCGGCGGCATCGCGCGCCGCCGGGCGCGGCAGCGGCTCGGTGATCGGCGGCCGGGTGGCGCTCAAACTCGACCCCGACCTGCTGGGCGAGCTCGCCCAGCACCTGGATGTCGTCCTGGTGTCGGGCACCAACGGCAAGACGACCACCACCCGGCTCATCGCGGAGTCCTTGCGCGCCGCCGGCCCCGTGGTGTCGAACGCGCTGGGCGCGAACATGCCTGCCGGCATCACCTCGGCCCTCGCAGAGGGCTCGGAGTCCCGCTTCGGCGTGATCGAGGTCGACGAGAAGTACCTCGCCGGGGTCGCCCGCGACGTGGAGCCCAAGGCCATCGCGCTGCTCAACCTCTCGCGCGACCAGCTCGACCGCGCCGCCGAGACCCGTATGCTCGCCGAGCACTGGCGCGAAAGCCTGGCCGGTACGAAGGCCGTGGTCATCGCCAACGCCGACGACCCGCTGGTCGTGTGGGCCGCGTCCTCGTCGCCCAACGTGGTATGGGTGGCCGCGGGGCAGATGTGGAAGGACGACGCCTGGTCCTGCCCGGCCTGCGGCGGCGTGATGCAGCGCCCCGGCGACGACTGGTTCTGCGGCCAGTGCGGTTTCCGCCGCCCCACGCCGAGCTGGGCCCTGTCGGGCGACCACGTCCTGGACCCGCACGGTTCCGCGTGGCCCATCCACCTCCAGCTGCCGGGCCGCGCCAACAAGGCGAACGCCACCACGTCGGCCGCGGTCGCCGCGGTCTTCGGTGTGCCGCCGCAGGTCGCCCTCGAACGTATGTACCAGGTGCAGGCGGTGGCCGGCCGGTACGACGTCGTGCAGTTCATGGGCCGCGAGCTCAGGCTGCTGCTCGCGAAGAACCCGGCGGGCTGGCTCGAGACGTTCTCGCTGATCGAGCAGCCCCCGACCCCGGTGATCCTGGCCGTCAACGCCCGCGCCGCCGACGGCACCGACACGTCCTGGCTCTGGGACGTCGACTACACCCGTCTCACCGGGCATCCGCTCTTCGTCATCGGCGACCGCAGGCTCGACCTCGCCGTACGCCTCGAGGTCGCGGGCCAGACGTTCCAGGTGTGCCAGTCCGTCGACGAGGCCGTGCAGTTGGCACCGGCCGGCCGCATCGAGACCATCGCGAACTACACCGCGTTCCAGGACCTGCGCCGCCGCGTCGGCAACTGACCCCGGGTAAGGACGAATTGAGCATGAGCGACAACAGCCTGCGTCTGGTGTGGGTCTACCCGGACCTGCTCAGCACCTACGGCGACCAGGGCAACGCACTCGTCGTGGAGCGCCGGGCCCGGCAGCGCGGCCTGGACGTGGCCCGCATCGACGTACGCAGCGACCAGCCGATCCCCACCTCCGGCGACATCTACCTCATCGGCGGCGGCGAGGACCGGCCGCAGCGGCTCGCGGCCGAGCGGCTGCGCCGCGACGGCGGTCTGCACCGCGCGGTCGGCAACGGCGCGATCGTCTTCTCGGTGTGCGCCGGGTACCAGATCCTCGGCCACGAGTTCATCAACGACCTCGGGGAGCGCGAGCCCGGTCTCGGCTTGCTGGACGTGGTGTCGACCCGCGGCGAGGGGGCGCGGTGCGTCGGTGACGTACTGGCGGACATCGACCCGCGGCTCGGCCTGCCGCAGCTGACCGGGTTCGAGAACCACCAGGGCATCACCCATCTCGGCCCGACCGCACGGCCGTTGGCGCAGGTCAGGCTCGGCAACGGCAACGGCACGGGTGACGGCAGCGAGGGCGCGTACAACGACACCGTGTTCGGCACGTACATGCACGGCCCGGTGCTCGCCCGCAACCCGCAGATCGCGGACCTGCTGCTGAAGCTCGCGCTGGACGTGAACGCGCTGCCGCCGACCGACGACCGGTGGTACGAGGCGCTGCGCGCCGAGCGCATCGCGGCCGCGCAGCAGCCCGCCTGACGGGGGCCTTCGATGCGGCGGCACGATCCGCTGGGGACATGGAGCGGACAGCCCGCTTGTCGGGCTGTCCGCTCAACTGTGCAGGGGCGTCCAGCAGTCGGACGCCCGGTTCGGCCGCACCCCCTTCCGCCGGTAGGGTGGCGGGGACACAGCCGGACAACGTGGTCCGGTCCTCGGCCCACGTAGTAAAGGTATTTCGGGCAAATGCGAATTGGTGTCCTCACCTCCGGCGGCGACTGCCCCGGTCTGAACGCCGTCATCAGGTCCGTCGTGCACCGTGCCGTCGTCGACCACGGCGACGAGGTCATCGGATTCCGCGACGGCTGGAAGGGCCTGCTCGAGTGCGACTACCGCAAGCTGGACCTGGACGCGGTCAGCGGCATCCTCGCCCGCGGCGGTACGATCCTCGGCTCGTCCCGCGTGCGCCCCGAGCATCTGCGCGACGGCGTGGAGCGGGCGAAGGGCCATGTCGCGGAGCTGGGTCTTGACGCGATCATCCCGATCGGCGGCGAGGGCACGCTGAAGGCGGCCCGGCTCCTGTCGGACAACGGCCTGCCCATCGTCGGCGTGCCGAAGACCATCGACAACGACATCGCCGTCACGGACGTCACCTTCGGCTTCGACACCGCCGTGGGCGTCGCCACCGAGGCGCTGGACCGGCTCAAGACCACCGCCGAGTCCCACCAGCGGGTCCTGATCGTCGAGGTCATGGGCCGGCACACCGGCTGGATCGCCCTGAACTCGGGCATGGCGGCGGGTGCGCACGCCATCGTCGTGCCGGAGCGGCCCTTCGACATCGAGGAGCTGGCGAAGAAGGTCGGCGAGCGGTTCTCCGCGGGCAAGCGGTTCGCGATCGTCGTCGCCGCCGAGGGTGCCAAGCCGCGCCCGGGCAGCATGGAGTTCGACGAGGGCGGCAAGGACGTCTACGGCCACGAGCGGTTCGCGGGCATCGCCCGGCAGCTCTCCATCGAGCTGGAGGAGCGCCTGGGCAAGGAGGCCCGCCCGGTGATCCTGGGCCACGTCCAGCGCGGCGGCACCCCCACGGCCTACGACCGCGTCCTGGCCACCCGCTTCGGCTGGCACGCGGTGGAGGCGGTGCACCGTGGCGAGTTCGGCATGATGACGGCGCTGCGCGGGACCGAGATCACGATGGTGTCCCTCGCCGAGGCGGTCGAGACGCTCAAGACCGTCCCGCCGCACCGTTACGACGAGGCGGAGTGCGTCCTGTAGCACACCAGGATCGCGTCCCGTACGGCACCCCCGTACATCTTTGAGAGCTGCCCCCGGCCGTGGAGACGGCCGGGGGCAGTTCTACTCTGGTGCGGACAGACAGCGCAAAACCCTCCCCCGGTGCCCGACGGCCAAGGGGAGGCCCCGCACGAATCAGGAGCCGGTGGATGGATCACAGCGGGCACGGCATGACGATGGATCTGCCGCCGTTCACGCTGGCGCGAGCCCTCGAGTGGTCCGCGGACCCCTTCTTCCTTATCGCCTGCCTCGTGGCGCTGGCCCTGTACGGCTGGGGTGTGGCGCGGCTGGTGCGGCGCGGCGACGGCTGGCCGGTGGGCCGGACCGTGGCGTTCACCGTCGGTGTGCTGAGCGTGATGCTCATGATGTGCACCAAGCTCAATGACTACGGCATGGTCATGTTCAGCACCCACATGGTGCAGCACATGGTGCTCAGCATGCTGTCGCCGATCGTGCTGCTGCTCGGTGCGCCGATCACGCTGGCGCTGCGGGCGCTGCCGGTCGCGGGACGCGACCGCAAGGGTCCCCGCGAGCTGCTGCTGGCCCTGCTGCACAGCCGGTACATGCGGATCATCACGCACCCGGCGTTCACGATCCCGTTGTTCATCGCGAGCCTGTACGGGCTGTACTTCACGCCCATCTTCGACTTCCTCATGGGCTCCAAGCCGGGGCACATCCTGATGATGGTCCACTTCCTCATGGTCGGCCTGGTGTTCTTCTGGCCGATCATGGGCGTCGATCCGGGGCCGCACCGTCCGGGCTACGTGATGCGCATGCTGGAGCTGTTCGCGGGCATGCCGTTCCACGCGTTCTTCGGTATCGCACTGATGATGGCGTCCGCGCCGATGATCGGCACGTACGAGAACCCGCCCGCCTCGCTGGGGATCGACGCGCTCGGCGACCAGACCGCGGCGGGCGGCATCGCCTGGGCGTTCAGTGAGATCCCGTCCGTGCTTGTGCTGATCGCGCTGCTGTTCCAGTGGCAGCGCTCCGAGGCACGGCAGGCGCGCCGCAAGGACCGGGCCGCGGACCGGGACGGCGACAAAGAGCTCGAGGAGTACAACGCCTATCTGGCGTCCCTCAACGCGCGCGGCCGCTGACGCGCCCCCGGACTCTTCTCCTCGCGGCACCTTCTCCTTGCGGCACGTTTGGCGTGGTGGGCCCGCCTGCGGCGGAACACCGGCACTATGGAGAAGGAAGAACCGTTGAACCGTTGAACCGGCCGATCCTGGCGGACAGCCCCCGGCCGGGCGAGGATGGCCCAAGGCCACGGCCCGCGCCGCGGGCCCGCCACGAGGAGGGTGTTGCGATGCCCGGTTCCACGAAGGTCATGGGGGTGCTCACCGTAGGAGGTCTGGTCGTCGTGACGGCCTACACGGTGGCGTTGGGAAGCAGCGGCTGGCTGTGGTTCGGCTGGGTCGTGATCGGGCTGATCACCTTGGCGATGGCGGTGTCGCGCAGCACCTGAGGTCGCCCAGCAATGATGTCGCGCAGCACCTGACGGACGCCGGGTGCTGCGCGACGGTGCGGGAGGCGGGCCCCAGGAGCGGGAGCTGGGGCCTGGAGCCGGAACCGGGGGCCGAGGCCTTAGAAGCGGAACACGTACCCGGTGGCGGCCTCCATCGCGCACGCGTTGGGGAAGGTCTTCCTCCAGGCCAAGACGCGGCCCTGGTAGACGCCGGTGGCCGACACGGTGACCGGCGAGTACCGGTGCATGCACATGCGCCTCTCGACGGGCAGCGCACCGAGGTCCCCGTGCGCGGCGTCGAGCGCGGCACAGGCCTGGGTCGCGTACGGGTGATGACCGGCCACCACTCTGGGCGCGCAGCGCAGCAGCAGCCCGCGGATCCAGGTGTCCTGGTCCCCGGAGACGCTCAGGAACAGGCGGCTCTGCGCATTGTGGGGTGTACCGGGGCCGGGCACGGGGGCTGCCGTGGCAGGAGCGGCCGATGCGAGCGCGATCAGGGCCGTGGCGGCGATGGCGAGGGGGCGCATGAGGACCTCCTGGGGTTGCGAGGGCACGGGGCCGTCACAGGTTTTGGCGTTCTGAGGAGGCCAAGAGCACCGCCCGCCACCACCCGTGCCAAGGGAACACGCCGGGCGTGTCGCCCTGGCGAGCGCCTCGGCTACGCCGAATGGCTGTTTATTTGGCGGGTGTCTGCGGCAGCCTTGCGCGAGCCGCCGCGAGTGGTACCAGCTCGGAGTTCCCTACGGATCCGCGTGGCCAATTCGGTCCCACTGGGGTGTCGCTGACTCAACTGCTACCCACGGTCCTTATGGTCTTGATGCTCCGCGCTCGTTGGGCATCTCCCCAGAAATGGCAGGTGTCCCGCTCGGCCGAACATCCGAAGCCGGGGTGGGAACGGACTTGCTCGGTCAACCGGGAGTGCTGCCTTGCGATCTACCGAAGCCTCATCAGCGCCCGGCAGTCTTGGCTGGAACCGTGAGACCGCGACACTGGCGCTGCTGTCGTTCGCGATGCTGATCGTCTCCCTGGACCAGTACATCGTGGTGGTGGCACTGCCCGACATCGCACGCGATTTGGGCTACTCGGCGCAAACGCTCCAGTCGGTGATCAGCGCTTACGCGGTGGCCTCGGCCGGCTTCCTGCTGTTCGGCGGTCGCGCAGCGGACCTGCTCGGGCGGCGCAGGATCCTGGCGACCGGACTTGTTCTCTATGCCGGAGCGTCACTTGCGGGTGGACTCGCCACCGGGCCGGGCGTGTTGCTCGCCGCACGCGCGATTCAAGGACTTGGTGGAGCCTTGGTCTTCCCCACCACGCTGGCGCTCATCAACACCACGTTCTCGGAAGGCCGGGTGCGTAACCGTGCGTTGGGCATCTGGGGCGGTGCGGGCGCGGCCGGCCTCGTGATCGGCGTGTTGCTCGGCGGACTACTGACTCAGGCTTTCGGCTGGGAAGCGGTCTTCTTGGTCAACGTTGCCTTGGCGGGCCCGGCACTGCTGCTTGCGTTCGTACTGATCCCGCCCGACGGTGAACGCGAGAAGGGCCGCAAGTTCGATCTGCCTGGCGCGCTGAGTGTCACTCTGGGCGTCACCTTGATCGTATTCGCTTTGGTTCAAGGACCCGGGCTGGGCTGGCTTTCGCCAGGCATTCTGATCAGCGTGGTGGCCGGTCTGCTGCTGATCGGAGCCTTCGCGGTAATCGAGCGGCGCAGCGTCGACCCGCTCATGCCCCCTGGGCTGCTCTCGAACCGAAATCTCATTACCGGCGTCGTCATCGCATTCATGTTCATGGCGACCTTCGGCTCTGTTCTCTATTTCCTGTCGATCTACTTTCAAGAGATCCTCGGATACGACCCCCTGCAAACCGGCGCCGGGTTCTTGATCCCCACAGCGGTGGTGGTCGCAGGCTCAACGTTGGCCGGCCAGATGGTGACCCGATTCGGACTCAGAAGCACGCTGGTGGCGGCTCTTGGCATTGGGGCGGTCGGCGCCGTAGCACTCGGCCTGGCGATCTCGCCGGACGGCTCGTACGTCGAGCTGATCCCAGGGCTCGTGGCGCTCAGCATCGGTGACGGCGTGGTGTTCACCACCATGTTCATCACTGCCGCGACTGGAGTGTCGGACCGAGAACAGGGCATCGCCTCAGGGGTTGCCTCCACGGGCTCCGGGGTGGGTGCCGCGGTCGGCCTCGCCATCCTTGTCCTGGTAGCCACCGCGGGTCTCGATGACCTCACCGGCGAGCGCCTGCGGATCGCGACCGCGGACGGGATCAGCACCACGCTGTTCGTTGTGGCCGGCGGGATCGTCATCACGCTTCTCGTCGCTGCGACGCGGTGCCCGACGCCGACAGTGCCAGAACCTGCTCCCGTACCCGCCCGGGGGCGTCGCTGTTAACGCAGCCCGTCTGCCTCCTGATCACCGGCACCACCGGCATCCCCGCCCCGGCTGCGAATGGCTTCCGCGGCGCGCAACAGTTCGGTGAGCACAGTCTGTACGGCCCTGCGCGCCACGCGCTCGGGGCGATGGAGCACGTCGACGTGGCGGCGGGCATGAACGTCGCGGAGAGGTCTGAGGACGACAGCCGGGTGCGGGCGGGCCGTCCAGCGCGGCATCAGGGCGACTCCGCCGCCGGCGGCGACCACCTCGGCGACCACCGAGATCTCGTTGATGCGATGGGCGATGTCGAGTCGCCGGCCGGCGGCGGCGGAGATGGCCTCGATGGTGGCCATGAGTGGAAAGCCGTCGTGAACGGTGATCCAGGGCTGGTCGGCGACATCACGAGGTGTCAGGCAGGGCTTCGCAGCCAGAGGGTGATCGGCAGGCAGGGCGACGTCGAGCGGTTCACGCAGCAGGGGCGTGGCCGTCGCGGTCCGTGGCCACGCCGGTGCGTGGTCGAGCCGGTGGGCGATGACGAGGTCGTAGTGGCGGGTCAGGGGTGGAAAGTCGTCCTGCGCGACGTCCTCGTCGTGGAGGGCGAGTCGGGGAGATCCCGGCGCACGGAGGCGCTGCAGCAACAGGGGGTAGAACGCCGCGGCTCCGCTGTGGAAGGCCGCCACCGACACCGCACCGTCGGGCTTTTCGACGAACTCGTCGATGGTGTGGCGCGCTCGGGCCAGAGCCGTCTCCACCCCGATCGCCGCATCGGCCAGGGCCTGCCCGGCGGCAGTGAGGACAAGCCTCCGCCCGTCGCGCTCGGTGAGCGGGACGGGGATCGAACGCTGCAGCAGCCGGAGTTGCTGCGAGATCGCCGAGGGCGTCACCCGCATCGCCTCCGCGACCGCGGTGACGCTTCCCAGCTCGCCCAGTTCTCGCAGGACACGCAGCTGTCTCTCGTCCACCGAGTCAGTGTAGCTTCGCTAAAGGATTACTTGAGCAACTCGTCGTTTACTTCAAAATGCTGGTCGTGAATCGTAGGCGCCATGCCAGCCACCCGTCGTACGGATGTGGTGCTCCTGGCCGTCGCCGTCGTCTGGGGCTCCAGTTATCTGACGGCGAAGACGGCCACGGACGCCACTCCGGTGTTGATCGTCCTTTTCCTGCGCTATCTCATTTCCGCTCTCGCCTGCGTCGCCGTCGTAGCGGCTCTGCGGAAACCCCGTCTCTTCACCCGAGACGAGATCAGCTACGGTTCCCTGCTCGGTCTCACCCAGGCCGCCGTCCTCGCGCTGGAGACGTACGGCGTCGCGCACACCAGCGCCGCGAACGCGGGCCTGATCATCAGCCTCACGCTTGTGCTCACACCGCTCCTGGACCGCGCGGGACGACAGAGCGGATTGTCGACGAGGTTCTTCCTCGCTGCCGGTCTGTGCGTCGGGGGCGTCGGCCTGCTCGTGTCCGGCAATGGTCTGCGTGCTCCTGGAACCGGTGATCTGTTGATGCTCGCGGCAGCGGTGGTCCGGGCGGCCCACGTGGTGCTCGTCGGCCGGGTCACCGCGGGCCGGACGCTGCGCCCACTGCACCTGACAACCGTTCAGGGCGTCGTCGGTGCAGCGCTGTTCTTCCTGCCCGCAGCGGGCAGTCTGCCGGTTCTCGCCCAGGCCGACGCAGCGACCTGGGCCCAGCTCGTCTACCTGGCCCTGTTCTGCAGCGTGTTCGCCTTCCTGGCCCAGACGTGGGCGGTGCAGCGCACCTCCGCGACTCGGGCCAGCCTCCTCCTGGGCACCGAACCGGTCTGGGCCCTCCTGGTCGGCATCGGCTTCGGCGACGAGCATCTCACCGTGCTCTCCATCCTCGGAGCTACGCTGATCGTCGCCGGAACGTACTGGGGACAGGCCGTCGAACGCGCCCACCGCGCCTCTCATCCGGAGGCAGCCGAAGGCCGGCTGCTGCAGGACCTTCCCGCGGCTCCAGGCTGACGCTCGAACGTTCGCCTATCCCAGTGCGCGCAGTGCGGCGACGCGGTCGTCCAGGGCGCTGCGACAGAAGGCGAGGTGATCCGCGCCGTATCCGCGGGGGCCGCACTCCACGACGAGCAACAGGCCCAGGTAGAGGTTGTAGAGGGCCAGGCGGTGGTGGAAGGCGGGAGTGAAGTCGAGGCGGCCGCCCGCCTGGACGTAGCCGGCAACGAGGTCGCTGTCCGGACCGGTGTCCCCGCCGAACGCCAGGGAGACCAGTTCGGCAGCCGGGTCGCCCCAGAACGCCCGCTCGTGGTCGATGATGCCGGTGATGTGGGCGTCGGAGCCGTCCCCGGTAGGGACGCGGACGAAGATGTTGCCCGGCCACAGGTCGAAGTGGATCAGACGCGGCTGGGTGACCTCGTCGAGGGCGTATCCGCCCTCGGCCACCATGGCCCGTATGTCGGCGGGCGGCACGCCGAGCTCGGACTGCCAGCGCTCGGCGTCGTCCAGGAGGGCATCCACCATGGCGGTGAACGCGGTCCGCCAGTCGGGGGCGGACAGCGCGGACTCGGCGGCCGGATAGCCGAACCGGCCGTCTTCGGGGGCCAGAGTGTGCAGCCGCGCGGTGAGCGCGCCCAGCTCGCGGCGCAGAACCGTCCGGGCGGTGGGGGGAAGGTGGTCGGCCACCTTGTCCCACGGGGTGCCCTCCAGCACGGAGACGGCGAGGAATCCGTCTCCAGCGTGCAGCAATGTGGGGCTCGGCACCCCGCCGCCGGCCAGGGACGCGACGCGCCGGTAGACCATGGCCTCGGTCGCCATGATGCCGCGCTCGTATCTCAGCACCGGAGCCCCGGCGGGCGGCGCGAGCTTCACCACAGCCGCGCGGCCGTCCTCGAGCCGGACCCTGTACGCGGTGTTGAACCAGCCGTCGGTCAGTTCCGTCTCCACGTCGCACCCGATGCCCGTCGTCCGGCGCATCAGGGCGTCCAACTCGGCGGCGGACAGGCGGCGCTTGGTCAGGCTCTGCATGGGCAGCACACTTTCAAATGAAGACACAGGGCGTGAAGACACATGGCGTGATGGCACAGGGCGTATGACAAGGGAGCACGGGAGCGCTCCCATTATGTTGGTGGTGTAGATCTCCGTACAGGGCCCGTCGACTCCAAGACACGACGCCCGCACCTCTGGCCGGATCCCCGGCCGGCGCAAGGCGCCGGAATCGGGGCGCGAGTCACAGTCGTCCGGCGACCGCCGCCACGAAGGCGTCGGGGTTGTCGAACATGACGTTGTGCCCGGAGCCCGGCACAATCACCACGCGCACACCCGAAGCCTCCAGGGCGTCACTTCCCGCGAGTTCACCGCTGAGCTCGCCCTGCAGGTAGACGCGCTCGAGCGTCAGCCCTGCGAGGAGAGTGCGCGCGACCGGCTCCGATCCCCGCCGCAGCCCGACGGCGCTGCGATGCAGGCCACGCCGGTCGGCCAGCCTCATGGTCGCCGCCCACAGCGGTCCCACATGCTCCAGCACGCGCGCGTACCCGCCCCCGACGAACTCGTCCTCCTCGTAGGAGGCGATTTCACTGCTCCCCTCGGCGGGCCCGGGAAAGGCGTCGAGAGTCGCTTCGGTGAGGACCAGACGGGACACGAGGTCGGGCCTGCGGTGGGCGAGGAGGATGGCGACCGAACCGCCCATGCTGTGCGCTATCAGCTCGGCGCCCGTCAGGCCCGCCGCGTCCAGCGCCGCCGCCAGCGCGTCGGTGTGGTCCTCGAGCGTGTAGCCGAAATGCTCCGGCCGGTCGCTGATGCCGTGTCCGGGCAGATCCACGAACAAGCTTCTGCGGCCCGCGAGTTCGGGACGGGCGGCGATGTGCGCGTGGTACACGGTCGACGCCGCTCCCAGCCCGTGCACGTACACGCGCGCGGGTTCCGCACCCGGCACCTCGGTCCAGCGGACGACGCTCCCCATGTCGTCGAACTCGGCCTGCTTCATCGCACCCTCCTGATGACGTCGCCGTCGTTTCCGGTACGCCAGAAGATACATCGTTCGCGAGGTATATAGAAGTCGATGTATTAAGCGTGTGATGTACAGCGTGAGTGCGAGAGAATGCGGGCATGCTGGAGCTCGCCATCCTCGGATTCCTGTACGACGCCCCACTGCACGGCTATGAGCTGCGCAAACGCATCACGGCGCTGACGGGACATGTTCGGCCTGTCGCGGAGAGCACGCTGTATCCCGCGATCAAGCGCTTGGAGAAGGCGGGTCTCCTGGCACGCACCACGGAGCCCGGCTCCGTGGCCGCCCCACGGCACGTCCTGACGCTCACCGACGAGGGCAGACGGGAACTGCGCGCACGGCTAGCCGAGCCCTCACAGCGCGACATCAGCGACGAGAACCGCTGGTTCACGGTCCTCGCCTTCCTCCGCCACCTGGACGACACCGCCGCCCAGTCGGCCGTACTACGGCGCAGGCTGGCCTTCCTGGAGGAACCGGCGAGCTTCTTCTACGACGGGGACCGGCCGCTGCGTGCCGAGGAGCTGGACGATCCCTTCCGGCGCGGCATCCTCACCATCGCGCGCGCCACGTCCCAGACCGAACTCACCTGGCTGCGCGACACCCTCGACTCACTGGGCAGTTGACTCGTCGACCGGGGCGGAACGCAGGCCAGGGTCGTACGAGCAGCGGTCGAACTCCTGAAGCGGGTGTCGATGGCCGGCTCGTCGCTAATCCGCTTGACCCCTCTGCCGGCTGACGTCAACCTCAGCCAATGGCCTTCCCCAACCTCCCCGGCAAACATGCCCTCCCAGCGCTCTTCCAGCCGCACGAAGCCCCGCACCACGCCCTCCGGAAGCAAGCCGGATTGCCGGCCGGCGTGGTGATCATGTACAGCGCACGGTTGAAGCGTGAGGTGCTGGAGCGTCATGAATCGCGCCGCATTGAGGGCTTCTTCGGCGAGTGCCACCTTGTGAAAGTGGAGGGCGGGCAGGTCGGTCTTCTCAGTGGATTCGGCATAGGTGGCCCGGCTGCTGCTTCCGTGCTGGAAGAGGCAATCGCCGCGGGCGCGCGGCGGGTGATCAGCATCGGGGGCGCCGGCGGACTTCGTGCGAGCCAAGTTCCTGGTGACTTGGTGGTCTGCGACCGGGCGGTCCGGGATGAAGGCGTCTCGCACCACTACCTGGCCCCCGCACGCTACGTACGACCGGACGAGGAGCTGACAGCTCGACTGATCGAGGCGCTCAAGGAACGCGGACGGCAAGTACAGGTTGGCGGCAGCTGGACGACTGACGCGATCTACCGGGAGACTCGCCAGGAGATGCTCACATACCGGGACGAAGGCGTGCTCACCGTCGAAATGGAGGCTGCGTCCTTGGCGGCAGTGGCTCAGTACCGAGGTGTGGCCTTCGCGACCGGCCTCGTCGTGATGGACTCACTGGCTGAAGAATCGTGGGAACCGAAAGGGCTCGCGGACGCGGCCGCGTTCGGGGCGCTGAACGATCTGTTCGACGCTGCAGCCGCCGTACTTGCCGGTGGCTGAATCCTGGGCCGAAGCGGGTAGGTGGTGGGCCGGCGTCGGCCGGCGTTCCGGGCCATGCCCGGAAGCCTTGGCGGCCGACGCCGGCCCGGGGGATCAGAGGTGGCCGCCGGGGGTCACCGTGAACGTCGCGGGACCGGCCGGCAGATCCACCGTGTACTGGCGCAGGTAGGTGTCCAGGTACGGTGAGCGCTCGCCGGCGGTGGCGGCGTCGTCGGCCGGGTCGTCCAGGGCCAGCTTGATCTGCGCGCCCTTGACCGCGATCGTCTCGCCGGAGGGCGTGTCGCGCCACGAGCCGGTCTGGATGGAGCCTATCTCCACGGCCAGGACGTGCCCGGCTGCCAGGGTCCAGTCGGTCGCCTTGAGGTCGACGGTCAGCCGGCCCGAGTCCAGCAGGGAGACCTGCTCGTCGAACATGGCGGCGGTGCCGTCCGGGGCGACGTCGTACAGCTTGAGCATGACGTTGCCCTCTCCCTTGGCGGTCAGGGAGACCTGCGGGGTGCCGGTGACGCGCACGGCCTGCTCGACCGGCTTGGACCACACGAAGAAGCTCGACGTGACCTCACCGGCTTCCTGTTGCTTCGCCAGCCCCTTGGCCAGGCCCTTCGGGGCGGCATGCTCGGTCGCGGGCGCGTTCTCCATGTCCCACTCGCCGGACGACTGTGCGGGCGCCTGCGGCGTCGGCTCGCCGGACGCGGCCAGGGCCGCGCGGCCGGAGGCACCGCCGTCGTCCACGTAACTGCCGCCGCCGAGCGGGAGGGTGACGGACCGCTCCACGACCGGCCACGTGTCCTGGGCGCGCCAGGCGCCGGTGGAGTCCTCGACGGCGTAGGCCGGGTAATCGACCGTCGGCTCGATGCCCTTGAGGTACTCGTCGTAGAAGGAGAGGGTCTCGTCGTACCAGCCCTCGCGACCCATGGACAACCGCCCGTCGCTGGTGCGGTCGCCGCCGCGCACGTGCTCCCACTGGCCGAGCCACCCGCGCTCCGGGCCCGCGTGGTTGTCGAGGTACTCCTGCATCTCCTCGGGCTTGGTGTTGTTCTCGATGAAGCCCTGGGTGACGAACAGCGGGGTGTCGGTGCCCTCGGCCATCTTCGCCAGGTCGCGGGAGGTCCAGTGCTCGTCCCACTGGTCGGCTATCCGGTACCCGGCCGAATTCTCCGTGAGGCACTCAGGGTGGGTCTGCTCCCACCGGGCGTTGGCCTGGTACTGCGCGTCGTCGTCCGCCAACGGGGCCATCGTGGCGATGGAGTTGTAGGCGTTGGCGGTGCCGGTGACGTTCGGGCGGGGCACGCCGTTGGAGTAGATGTACTGGTACATGTCCCACACGGGCTCCTGGGCGACGACGGCCTTGAGCGCGTCCTGGTCCAGGTCGTTGCCGACGAGGCCCGTGACGGCGTCGTACGACTTGCCGTACATGCCGACCGCACCGGTGGACCACGGCTGGCCCGCGGCCCAGTCGATCGCGGCCTTGACGTCGGCCTGCTCGCCGGGGCCGGCCCAGTCGAGGCAGCCGGTGGAGCCGCCGAAGCCGCGCAGGTCCACCATGACGAAGGCGTAGCCGTGGGCGAACAGGTCGGTGCCCTCGATGAAGTCCTGGAAGCGGGACGAGGGGCCGGTGTGCGTCCAGCCCTCGGGACCGGTCTGCCCGGAGTGCCCGAAGTACGGGCCGATCGACAGGATGACGGGTACCTGCTCGCCCTCGGCCAGGCCCTCGGGCAGCAGGACGTCGGCGTGGAGCTCGGTGCCGGAGTCGTCCGAGGACGGGAAGTAGCGCTGCGTCCAGACCGAGCCCTCCGGGACACGGTCGTTCTCCTCGTGCGTGACGGGGTCGGTAGCGGCGGCGACCGCGCCTGTCCGGGCCTGCGCTGTGGCGGCGGGCTCGGACGCCGCGCCGGGCGCTGCGGCGGCGGGGCCGGCGAGCGCGCCGGTCAACGCGAGGGTGGTGACGAGTACTGAGGCGGCCCAGGCAGCCGCGCGACGTCTTTTCACATGCGCCTCCCAGAGTGATGGGTACGGGGTGGTGCAGGTGGTGCCGGTCGAGCAGCGGCCCTGGCCCGCCGTCGAGGCGCGACGATGGGCGGCCGCACGCACGCGGGGAACTGGATCGCGGGCGTGGGTCGGAGCCGACGGCGAGCGAGCTTATGATCATCGTTGAAACGCGTCAACGCGGCGGTGTGTCAGGCGTGTTACTGGTGTTGTCGGCCCGACCGATGTCCGGGGAAGGCGCGCGCTCGCCGTGCACGGCGAGCGCGCAGAAGCGCCTCACCGTCCCCGGCACCTTTCCCACCTCCGGGTTGGAAACCCCTCTGCCGAGGGAGCCGGAGAGGCTCACCTACCGACATCCACCCATCCCCCTGACGCACCATCACGAAAGTCAGCAAAGAGCGCATCAGTCCGATCAGAGATGGTCACACCGGACTACACTTGCACCCGCACCGACCACCCCTCGGGATGCCGGTCGACCTGGCACAACGCGGCCTTGGAGCCGATCCCGCCGAACGAGGAGCCGCGCCGTGTTCTACTACGTCCTCAAGTACGTCCTCCTGGGGCCCCTGCTGCGGCTGTTGTTCCGGCCCCGGATCGAGGGTCTCGAGCATGTGCCGGCGTCGGGCGCGGCGATCATCGCGGGGAACCATCTGTCGTTCTCGGACCACTTTCTGATGCCCGCGATCCTCAAACGGCGCATCACCTTTCTCGCGAAGGCCGAGTACTTCACGGGCCCTGGCATCAAGGGGCGGCTGACCGCGGCGTTCTTCCGCAGCGCCGGGCAGATCCCGGTCGACCGCTCCGGCAAGGAGGCCGGACAGGCCGCGATCCGCGAGGGGCTCGGAGTGCTCGGCAAGGGCGAGCTGCTCGGCATCTACCCGGAGGGCACCCGCTCGCACGACGGACGGCTCTACAAGGGCAAGGTCGGGGTCGCCGCGATGGCGCTGAAGGCGCGGGTGCCGGTGATTCCGTGCGCGATGATCGGCACGTTCGAGGCCCAGCCGCCCGGCCAGGTGGTGCCGAACCTCCGGCGCGTGACGATCCGCTTCGGCGAGCCGCTGGACTTCTCCCGCTACATCGGCATGGAGGACGAGAAAGCGATCCTTCGTGCCGTGACGGACGAGATCATGTACGCGATCCTCGGCCTGTCGGGTCAGGAGTACGTCGACAAGTACGCCGCCGTGGTCAAGGCCGAAGAGGCCCAGGAGGCCGAGAAGGCGAAGCAGGACGCGAAGGGTCCGGAAGGCCGGAAGGGCCCGGAGGGCAGGAAGTTCCCGCGCATGCCGCTCAGTTGACGGAGCCGACGCGAGGGGTTGATGGAGCCGACGAGCGAGTGCGGGGGACGAGCGGCGACCCGCCCCTCCCCCGCACTTGCCGTTTCTCTCCGGAATTCTCCGGTTACGGCTTGGGCGTGGCGTGCGGAGCGCACGTCACGTCGCTGGTGTCCGTCCCGCCGGTGAGCAGATAGGTGTCGACCCGCTCGTTGATGCACGGGTTGACCAGGTTGGTGACACCATGCGAGCCCGCGTCCTTCTCGGTGATCAGACGCGAGCCCGTGAAGCGCTTGTGCAGCTCGACTGCGCCCTCGTACGGGGTGGCCGCGTCACGCGTGGACTGCACGATCAGGACGGCCGGAAGCCCCTTGCCCGCCTTGACGTTCAGCGGTGTCTGCTGCTTCGCGGGCCAGGTGGCGCACGGCAGGTTCATCCAGGCGTTGGCCCACGTCATGAACGGATAGTCCTTGTGGAGCCGGGTGTTGTCGCGGTCCCAGGTCTTCCAGTTGGTGGGCCACTTGGCGTCGGCGCACTCGACAGCGGTGTAGACGGCGTTGCCGTTCTCCGACGCGGCGTTGCCCGCGGTGTCGGAGAGGTCGGGTGCCGCGGCGTCGACGAGTGCCTGCGTGTCACCGGCGACGTACTCGCTCCACACCTGGGCGGTCGGCACCCATGCGGAGTCGTAGTACGGCGCGCTCTGGAAGAAGGAGATCAGCTCGGCGGGGCCGACGACGCCGCCGATCGGGCTCTTCTTCGCCGTGGCGCGCAGCTCCAGCCACTTCGCCTGGACCTCGTCGCGGGTGGAGCCGAGGTGGAAGGTCGCGTCGTTCTTGGCGACCCAGTCCTCCCAGTCCTTCCAGCGGCCCTCGAAGGCGACGTCCTGGTCGAGGTTGGCCTGGTACCAGATCTTCTCGCGCGACGGGTTGACGACGCTGTCGAGGACCATGCGGCGGACGTGGCCCGGGAAGAGCGTGCCGTAGACGGCGCCCAGGTAGGTGCCGTAGGAGACGCCCAGGTAGTTGAGCTTCTTCTCGCCGAGCGCGGCCCGGATGACGTCCAGGTCGCGGGCGGTGTTCGGCGTCGTCATGTGCGGCAGCATCTCGCCGCTGCGTTCGGCGCAGCCGTCCGCGTACTCGGCGGCGAGCTTGCGTTGGGCGAGCTTGTCGGCCTCGCTGTCCGGCACGGGGTCGAGCTTGGGGGCCTTCACGAACTCCTGCGGGTCGATGCAGGAGATCGGCGCCGAGTGGCCGACACCGCGCGGGTCGAAGCCCACGAAGTCGTATGCCTTCGCGGTCTTCTCCCACAGCGCGCTCTTGGTGACGACGCGGCGCGGGAAGCGCAGGCCGGAGCCGCCGGGGCCGCCCGGGTTGTAGATGAGCGCGCCCTGACGCTCCTCCTTGGTGCCGGTGTTCCCGATGCGGTCGACGGCGAGCTTGATCTGCTTTCCGTACGGCTTCGCGTAGTCGAGGGGGACGCTGACCCAGCCGCACTGGATGGGCTTCTCGAGGCCCCAGTCGGCCGGGCAGTCCACCCAATCGATGCCCGCCTCGGCCGCGCGGGCGGCGGCGATGGCCGCGCCGCGCGCCTCGCGGTCCTGGCCGGTGCGGGTGTTCGCGCTGGCCGAGGGGGCCGCGATGGCTCCGGCCATCAGCGTCGCCGCTATCAGAGTGCCGGCGGAGCCGAGCACAGCGGTTCGCTTCGGACGTGGCGTCCGTCTCAAGTGGGGCCTCCCGTTTACCGATTGGATCAGTCCGGGCGATCCTTTCGGCTGTGAGGTCCCTGAGAACAGATGGAAGCAGCCTTCTTTGCCAATCCGATAAGCGGATAGGGATGCCCCGTTGAGCGGAGAGTGTCCGGTCAGCCGAGGGTGCGGGCCGCTTCGTCGAGTACGCGGCGCAGGTGGCGGGCGTCGGGCGCGACGGCCGTGACGAGGACACCGGGCCCGGCCAGCGGGGCGAGGGCGGCGAACTCGCCGAGCAGCGCCGCCTGAGGCATCTCCCGCTCGAACTCCGGTCGTACGACGACGAGTTGCCCGACCGCGCGATGCCCCGCCAGCACGGCCGGACCGTCCCAGCCGCCGGGCGCTCCGGGCCCGCAAGCCAGCTCCTGGTCGAGCAGCAACCGCCCGGCTCGGCGCACCGTGAGGCGGCTGTTGAGCCGGCCGGGTGCCTCTCCCGCACGGCCGAGCACCTGCTCCTCGCGCAGCACGAGGCGCGCGCCCGCGGCAAGCTCGGCACGCGTGGTGACCTGCAGTTCGCTGTCGCTCGCGGAGATCAACTGCTCGGGCAGCCAGTGCAGTTCGGCGTGATCGGCGACGGTGAGCCGGACGTCGTAACGCGCCGGGCCCTTGGCCTGCCCCGGCAGGGCGATGGTGGCGGCGGCCGAACCGACGTGCAGCCGCGCGCCCTCGTGGGCGGTCGCCTCGACGGTGAAGTGGTCGCCGCCGAGGGGACCACTCATCGCACCGACGAGCATGACGCGCGCCTCGGACCCGACCGCACGGGTCCGGCGCAGCGCGAGCGGGCCCTCTCCTTCGAGCACGGGCAGGGCGGTTCCGCCCCGGCCGTCCACGGTGGCGGCGATCCTGGCGGTGGCCCGGACGCCGGCGGAGGTCATCACGCCGTCGTCCAGGCGGCGAGCTGTGCCCGAACCCAGTCGGCGACGGCGGCGACACCGTCGTCCGACCTCAGGGACTGGAAGACGACGGGCAGTTCGGCCCGCTGCGCCTTGGCGTCCGCCGCCATCCGGCCCAGGTCGGAGCCGACGTACGGCGCGAGGTCCGTCTTGTTGACGACGAGCAGGTCGGCCGTGGTGACCCCCGGCCCGCCCTTGCGCGGGATGTCGTCTCCGCCCGCCACGTCGATGACGAAGATCTGCGCGTCGACGAGCCCCTTGGAGAACGTGGCGGTGAGGTTGTCCCCGCCCGACTCGACGAGGATGAGGTCCAGCGGGCCGACCTCGTCCTCGAGATCCTCGACGGCCTCGAGGTTGGCGGAGATGTCGTCGCGGATCGCGGTGTGCGGACAGGCCCCGGTCTCCACGGCGGTGATCCGCTCGGGCGGCAGCACGGCCTCCCGAAGCAGGAATTCGGCGTCCTCACGTGTGTAGATGTCGTTGGTGACGACGGCGAGCGACAGTTCTTCGCGCAGGGCGTGGCACAGCGCGGCGACGGTCGCGGTCTTCCCGGACCCGACGGGCCCGCCGAGCCCGATACGCAGGGCGCGCCGAGAGCCGTCGGGCCGGTGTGCGTCGGCACTGAGGGCGGAGGGTCCGTCGTGGGAGTGGTCGAGATGCATGGAGCGGCTCCAGAAAGTCAGCCCGTCCGGCGTTTGAGGACGAGCCCGCTAGGGCGATAGGGGGTCTGGGGGCAGAGCCCCCAGCAGGGGTCCAGGGGCTGGACCCCTGGTTACGGGAAGGGGCGGGGTGGGGGAAGAAAAACCAGCAACCCCCTAAGAAGCAAAGAGCCGCACAGCCCAAGCAGCATGCGCCTCCGCACTGATCTCCAACAACGGCGCAGACCCCGCAGGCAACGCATCTACCCCCTCATCGACAGCAACCCGCGCCGCATCAGCCGCCGCGTGAGCGACCCGATCAAGCTCGGGCGCAAGCCGCGCCAACACCCCGGTCGCATCGAACGGATCAAGACTCAGCAACCGCACCGTCGCGCTAGCCGCCCCACTGACGCTCTCGTACGCCGCGCAATACGCGGCATCAACAGGCCCCAGCCCGGCAGCACGAGCAGCCACCCCCAGCACAACAGGCTGATGGGCACCCTTGGGAAACAACCGTGCCACCGCGTCGAGTTCGGGATGCGGCCAGGTGGCCCGCGCGGCCCGCATCATCTGGCGCCCCAGCCGCCGCGCAACGTTACGCAGCGCAGGCGACGGCGTCCGGGCGTCCGCGGCCTCGTCCAGCTCCGCCGGATCGAGACCGAGCGCGGCGGCCGCGGCCAGTGCGGCCGACACGAGCCCGGCGGTGTGCAGCCGCCCGCGGCAGAACTCCTCCAGGCGCGCGGCGTCGGTGATGCGCCCGGCCTTGACGGCCGCCTCGGCCCCGCCGGAGTGGGCGTGCCCACCGGCGGGGAAGCGGCCGTCGGCCAGGACGAGAAGTGCAGCTTGAGACATGGCCGGCTCAGAAGAGGAAGTAGCGCTGGGTCATGGGCAGTTCGGCGGCCGGAGTCGCCTCGACCAGCTCTCCGTCGATATGGACGGCGAAGCTGTCGGGGTCGACCTGGACGCGCGGCATGGCGTCGTTCTCCCGCATGTCCGCCTTGGTCACACCCCGGGTGCTCTCGATGGCCACGAACTTCTTGCCGAGACCGAGCCGCTCGGGCAGCCCGTCCTCGATGGCGCAGGGCGCCACGAAGTTCAGCGAGTTGGAGGCGGGAGCCCGCCCGATCGCGCCGTACATCGGACGGGGCAGAATCGGCTGCGGAGTCGGGATGGACGCGTTCGCGTCGCCCATCTGCGCGTACGCGATCTGGCCGCCCTTGACGACGAGATGCGGCTTGACGCCGAAGAACGCCGGCTCCCACAGCACCAGGTCGGCGAGCTTGCCGGTCTCGACGGAGCCCACCTCGTGGGCGAGCCCCTGCGCGACGGCCGGGTTGATCGTGTATTTGGCGACATAGCGACGAACCCGGCGGTTGTCCGCGCGCCCGTCCCCCGGCAGCGCACCGCGCCGCCGCTTCATCACATGCGCGGTCTGCCAGGTACGCATGATGACCTCGCCCACCCGCCCCATGGCCTGCGCATCCGAGGAGATGATCGAGATCGCGCCCAGGTCGTGCAGTATGTCCTCGGCCCCGATGGTGGAGGGCCGGATCCGGGACTCGGCGAACGCCAGGTCCTCCGGCACGGCCGCGTTGAGGTGGTGGCAGACCATCAGCATGTCGAGGTGTTCCTCGGCGGTGTTGACGGTGTAGGGCCGGGTCGGGTTGGTGGAGCTGGGCAGCACGTACGGCTCGGAGACCACCGTCATGATGTCGGGTGCGTGCCCGCCGCCGGCACCCTCGGTGTGGTACGCGTGGATCGTGCGCCCCGCGATCGCGGCAAGCGTGTCGCCCACGAACCCGGCCTCGTTGAGGGTGTCCGTGTGGATGGCGATCTGCGCACCGGTCTGGTCCGCGACGGTCAGCGCGGCATCGATGACGGCGGGCGTCGACCCCCAGTCCTCGTGGAGCTTCAGCCCCAGCGCACCGCCGCGCAGCTGCGACAGCATCGCCTCGTGCGAGACGGTGTTGCCCTTGCCGAGCAGACCGAAGTTGAGCGGGTACGCCTCCATCGCCTCCAGCATCCGGGCCAGGTGCCAGGGGCCGGGCGTGACGGTGGTCGCCTTGGAGCCCTCGGCGGGGCCGGTGCCGCCGCCGACCAGGGTGGTGATGCCGGAGGCGAGGGCCTCGTCGGCGATCTGCGGGCAGATCAGATGGACGTGCGCGTCGATGGCACCCGCGGTCACGATGCGGCCGTTGCCCGCGATGATCTCGGTCTCCGGGCCGATGACGAGATCGGGGTGCACCCCGTCCATGGTGTCCGGGTTGCCCGCCTTGCCGATGCCGGTGATACGGCCGTCGCGGATGCCGATGTCCGCCTTGACGATGCCCCAGTGGTCGACGATCACGGCGCCGGTGATCACGGTGTCGGGCGTGCCCTCTGCGCGCGTAGCACGGGACTGGCCCATCGACTCGCGGATGACCTTGCCGCCACCGAACACCGCCTCGTCACCGGCGAGCCCGGGACCGCCGGAACGGTCCTCCTCGATCTCGATCAGCAGATCGGTGTCGGCGAGCCGGATGCGGTCGCCGGTGGTGGGGCCGAACAGGTCGGCGTACGCGGCACGGGAGATCTCAGGCATCGAGGGCACCTCCGGTCTCGCCGCGCAGCCCGGGCACCACGCGGGCGCCGGTGAGCGGGACGAGTTCGACGTCGACGGGGATTCCGGGCTCGAAGCGCACGGCGGTGCCGGCGGCGATGTTGAGCCGCTTGCCGCGCGCGGCCGCGCGGTCGAACTCCAGACCGGGGTTGGCCTCGGCGAAGTGGTAGTGGGAGCCGACCTGGACGGGCCGGTCGGCTGCGTTGAGGACGGTGAGCTGCGTGACCTCGCGGCCCTCGTTGACGACGACGGGCTCGTCCGCGAAGAGGATCTCTCCAGGAATCAACACGGCCCCCTCAGACGATCGGGTCGTGGACGGTGACGAGCTTGGTGCCGTCCGGGAAGGTGGCCTCGACCTGGACGTCGTGGATCATCTCGGGGATGCCCTCCATGACGTCGTCGCGGGTGAGCAGCTTCCGTCCGGAGGCCATCAGTTCCGCGACGGTGCGGCCGTCGCGGGCTCCTTCGAGGATGTGCGAGGTGATGAGGGCGACCGCCTCGGGATGGTTCAGCTTGAGCCCGCGGGCCCGGCGCTTCTCGGCCACGTCGGCGGCCACATGGATGAGCAGTCGCTCCTGCTCGTGCGGCGTCAGTTGCACGCGTCCCACCTCACAGTCTCGCGCCGGACCGTGCGGGGTCCGGCTGCCGCAGCCACCACGGCGGGGCTGGATGTCGTACCGCCACCACGGCGAGGCCGTATGCCGTACACGGGCGCGGCGCACGAACCCGCGCACCTCCGACCGCCAAAACCCCTGGTGACATGGTGGTGCAGGCTAGTTCGACGGAGTTTCAGGGACGTTAACCGGCTTCCGGCGCGCGATGGGACCGGCCCGCCGGTTCGCTGCCGTCCGCCTTCTGATCCTCGTCGCGCCGACGAGATGCGGACCGTATACCTCTCCCAGGTCTCGCCCACCCGCCCGCCCGTACCAGCGCCGCATTCCTGTTTCAGGACTCCCGCGCCTCGGCCACCCACCCGTACCAGCGGCGCATCACCGCGGGCCGGACCCCCGGTGCTCCGCGGCGATACCGAAGCGCTGGCGTTCGCCGGGAGCGGACGGCATGGAGCCGATGGCGGAGACGGAGCTGATCACCTGCTCATCCGCTGCCCCCTCGATCTCCTCGAGACGCTGCAGGTCAGCGGCCGAGACCAGGGCGACGAGGGGCTTTCCGTGGCGGGTGACAACCACGCGCTCGCCGCCGTACACGACACGGTTGATCAGGTCGGCAAGCTCAGACCGGGCTTGCG
Organism: Streptomyces sp. NPDC002896; assembly: GCF_040295225.1. NCBI lineage: Bacteria > Bacillati > Actinomycetota > Actinomycetes > Kitasatosporales > Streptomycetaceae > Streptomyces > Streptomyces sp. NPDC002896. Next base: position 362,309 of record NZ_JBEOVA010000004.1, read on the forward strand.
TCACCGGAATCTCATAGGCCATGGTTCCATCATAACGTCATGTACGTCCTGTACATTTTTTACAGAGCTGCACGGGCCGTAGGGGCTGCAGCTGCACAAGCCCGCACACGACTGCGTACGGGACGGCCGACGGAACACCGCATGAACGTCGCGGCGAGGCCTCAGCCGAGGCCTCGCATGAGGAGGCGCCTGCCATGAACCGACCGACCGGGACCGGGCCGACCGGTACGAGCCCGACTGCCCGCCATGTCCTGCCCGAGTTCACCGAGCGCACGACGTCGGGCCACCGGACCCTCGATCCCTACTCGAAGCTGCTGGAGGAGCGGATCGTCTTCCTCGGGACGCCGATCGACGACACGTCGGCGAACGACGTGATGGCGCAGTTCATGCACCTCGAGTACACGGCGCCGGACCGGGACATCTCGCTGTACATCAACTCGCCCGGCGGCTCGTTCAGCGCGATGACGGCGATCTACGACACGATGCAGTTCGTCAGCTGCGACGTGGAGACGATCTGCCTGGGCCAGGCGGCGTCTGCCGCCGCGGTGCTGCTGGCCTGCGGCACACCGGGCAAGCGGTTCGCGCTGCCCGGCGCGCGCGTGCTTATCCACCAGCCGTCGCTCGCCGAGCCGGTACAGGGTCAGGCGGACGATCTGGCGATCCAGGCTCGCGAGATGATGCGCACGCGTGAGCTGCTGGAGGAACTGCTGCAGCGCCACACCGGGCAGAGCCTGGAGCGCATCCGCTCGGACATCGAGCGGGACAAGATCCTCGACGCGCAGGGGGCCTTGGAGTACGGGCTCGTGGACCGGATCATCCCCAGCCGCAAGGCGTCGGGCACCGCGTACGGCGCGAGGTGAGCCGCCGATGCTGCCACCCGAACTGCCGCCGCTGCCCGCACTCACCCGCGCCGAGGGCGAACTGATCGACCGTTACCTGGAAGTGGTCGACCTGCTGGGCCGGATCAACCCGGCGCGCGCCCACGACACCTACGGCGGGCTGCGTGCGGCCCAGGCGCTGGTGGGCGCTGCGGCGGCGCTCCGGGACGCGTTGGCGCTGATGCATCAGCGGGGAGAGACCGAGGTCCACACGCCCACGCTTGCGCGTGCTCTGCGGGTCCTGGACGGGGAGCGTCGCGCGGCACGGGTCACCGTGCCGCCGCCCAGGAGCGATTGATGCCGCCCCAGAAGCGATCAACGTCGCGTCGGGATCGTTTGACGACCGGTCAGGGCTTGTGCGGCACCACACGAGGACCGAACTCACCCCGGCCATGGCCGAACAAGGTCCGGCCGTGACCGAACAAGCCCTCAGTCGATGACAGAAGGATGCCCGCCAGGGAGCACCGGCGGCGGACCCGACGAGCCCTCACCGCCCCATCACCCGCGCCGCGACGCCTCCCCGACCGTCCGGACCGGATTTGAAACGGCCCAGTCGGGCTACCCCCGTTCGGCGTAGAAAGCGATAGACATTTTCGGTCGCCAAACTTGCGCAACATGCGTACACAACGGTCGAAATATTGCCTTTCGGTGCTGGTCCGGCCATCATCGGGCCCTTCGCCGCCCATTCGAAAACTTGCCTGTCCACCCAATCGGATGAGTGGTGAGGAGCTTCACAAATCGCCGGTTCGCCTCGGATTTCGGGCCCTGTGTGCGTGAAGATCCCTTCCGACGACAAGCCCCCGCCACCGCGGCGGGGCGGTCCGGGCGGACGCCGAGTCCTGCCGCCGCCCGGATGTCAGGTCGACATCTGTGGATCGGCAGGAGTGGAGGCCCCAGCACGGCGGGCAGCCCGGAGCACTCCGGGAGGCCCTTGGGGTGAAGCCGCACTCCGCGGCCGGGCATCTTCGCCTGCCCGAACCCGACAGGTCATCCTTCACAGGCGGCTGACGAAGGGCTGCGCATGACTGCGCTCAACCGATTTCCGTCGCTGATGGCCCGGGCCGGCACCGCATCGGCGCTCACACTCGCCGCAGTGGGCGGAACCATCGTGGTTCCGGGCATCGCATCCGAAGCCGAGGCCGCAACGGTCGCAGGCAAGGTGCTCAAGATCGCGGCTTCCAAGAAGGGCTCCCCGTACCGCTGGGGAGCCACCGGGCCGCGCAGGTTCGACTGCTCCGGGCTCACGCTCTACTCGTTCAAGCACGCGGGCAAGAAGCTGCCGCGTACCGCCGCCCAGCAGTACAACAAGACCCGCCATGTGTCCGCGAAGCAGCGGAAGCCCGGAGACCTGGTGTTCTTCCACTCCGGCCGGTACGTGTACCACGTCGGCATCTACGCCGGGCAGGGCAAAATCTGGCACGCGCCCAAGACCGGGGACGTGGTGCGCCTGCAGAAGATCTGGACGAAGAGCGTCTGGTACGGCAGGGTGCGCTGATCGCGCGGCCGGGCGGCGATCGTGCCGGCGGTCGCCGCCCGCCCGGCGGCCGGTCGGCGCTCACCCAGCGGCCGGATGGCTTCGGCCGCCGCCCGCCGGTGCGTGAGAGGCACGAAGGAGGTCACTCGTCACGGTATGGGTGAGGACCGTTCCGGACGGCCGGTGCGCCACGAGACCAGCTTCGAGCGCGCCGACCGCAACTTCAGCGAGCTGCTGCAGGAGCTGAGGGTCACGCAGACGGGCGTGCAGATCCTCTTCGCCTTCCTGCTGACGCTCGCGTTCACACCGCGCTTCCCATCGCTCGACACGCTGCAACGCGTCACCTACGTGACCACACTCTTGCTGGCCGTACTGGCTGCCGCCCTGTTCACGGCTCCGGCCGCGCTGCACCGGTCGCTGTTCCAGCAGCACGCAAAACCGCAGATCGTGCGGTGGTCCTCGGACCTGGCACGGGCCGGCATGGCGGTGCTGGCTCTCGCGCTGACCGGGTCGGTCCTGCTCGTCGTGGACGTGACGCTCGGCCGTGTCGGCGGCTTCCTGGCGGGCGCGGGCACGCTGCTGGTGTGCGTGGGGCTGTGGGGCGTACTGCCGCGGGTGGTCCGCCGCGAGGTGGTCCCCGCGCGCGCGGCGGCGACGGCAGACATGCCGGAAGACGACGAGGACGTCAGGCCGTCCGAGGACGTCAGGCAGGCAGCGGAGGTCAGCTCACCAGCGGAGCGACGAGGAGAGTGAGCCCCAGCGCGGTCAGTACGGTGCCGGTGACCGCCCCGACGGCGCGCGCGGCACGCGGCCGGCGCAGCCACCTCCCGAGCCGGTCCACCAGAAGCGCGACCGTCGGGAACCAGAGCAGTCCCAGGACGACGACGATCAGCGCGAGCAGCAGCGTCCGGGGCATTGCGGGGCTGCCCGCGGGCACGAACTGGGGCAGCAGGCTGAAGAAGGTGATCGGCGCCTTCGGGTTGAGCGCGTTGGTGAGGAATCCCTGGCGCAGACCGCCGCCCGCGGTGGACTTCTCACCGCCACCGTCGTCGGCGGGGCGCGGCTTGTCGCCGCCATCCTCGGCGGGACGCGGCCGCGCAATGGACTGCAGGGTACGGACGCCGAGGTACAGCACATACGCACCGCCCACGAGTTGGATCGCGCGGAAGAGCGCGGGCACGGCCGCCAGCACCGCGGCGACCCCGGCGACTGCGAGTGCGGTGTGGAACAGCAGTCCGCCCGCGATGCCCAGCGCACACGCGACTCCCGCCCGGCGTGACACCAGGGCGTTGCGCACCACGACCGTGAAGTCGGCCCCCGGCATGGCGACCATGCCCGCGGCGACGCCGGTGAAGGCGACCAGTTGTCCGTCCATGACGACCAGCCTGCCGCCTTCGAGCCTTCAGCAGGTATGTGGAATATCCTGAGCAAGCCTTAAGGAGCGCTTTAGCCTCGCAGGCCGTCGCCTCCCAGGGCCCGCTCACTCGGCCGCGTGCTCGCGCGGCCCACCGCCTCGGGAGGTGCAGCGTGTACGACCCCACACGGCTCGCGGCACTTGTGGCCGTCTCGGAGGCCGGTTCCATCACCCGGGCCGCCGAGCGGCTGGGATATACGGTTCCCGCACTGTCCCAGCAGCTCGCCAAGCTGGAGCGGGAGGCGGGGACGGCGCTGCTGGTGCGCCACCACCGCGGCGCGCGGCTCACCGGTGCGGGCGAGATGCTGGTGGCGCGTGCACGGCGGGTACTGGACGAGATGGACCGGGCTCGCCACGAACTGGCACAGCTGGTGGGCCTGTCCGGCGGCCGGCTGAGCCTCGGCACCTTCACCACGGCGGGCATCCATCTGCTGCCGCCGGTCCTCAGCGCGTTCCGCCGGGCCCATCCGGATGTCGAGCTGGCCGTCTCGCAGTACGAGCCGCCGGAGGGCGTCACGGCGGTCGCGGACGGGCGGGCCGACCTGGCGCTGACGCACAGCTACGAGCCGGCCGATCCGGTGCCGCTGCCCTCCACCGTGGCGGCGGAACCGGTGCTCGTCGAGGAGCTGGTGCTGGTGACCGCGCCCGGGCACGCGCTGGCCGGCGGTTCGGGGCGCCTGCCGCTGGCCGAGCTGGCCGGGCAGCCGCTGATCAGCATGGCGCCGGAGCATCCGCCGCGACGCGGTGTCGAGGCCGCGCTGGCGCAGGCGGGCGCCACACCCGCGGTGCGGGTGGAGAATCCGGGCTACGCCCTGGTGTGCGCGCTGGTCAGCGCGGGGCTCGGGGTCGCCGTGGTGCCCGAGATGGTGGCCCGTACGGCGGCGACGCCGGTGGGGATGCGGCTGCTGGAGCCGGGGAGTCTGCGCCGTACGATCTCGGTCGTGTACCGGACGGGAGAGTCGGCGCCCGCTGTGGACACGTTCCGGGCGTTGCTGCGTGGCGCGTTCGGCCGCTCGGCGGCCTAAGGCGGGTCGGCGGTCCGAGGCCGGTCGGCGGTCCGAGGCCCGTCAGCGGCCTGAGGTCCGTCAAAAGCCCGAGGCCCGTCAGCGGCCTGTACGTGCGCTTCGGCCCGCCCCTCATCCCCCGGGCTTCACTGCTGGACGGGAGCCGCCCACGGCAGTTCGATCGACACGGTCTTGCCGCCCTCCGCGGTGCGGCGGACCGAGAGCCGGCCGCCGCATTCGGCCGTGAGCCAGCGGATGATGACCAGCCCCCGGCCGTTGTCCTGCTGGACGGCGGCGGGCAGCCGCCTCGGGAGCCGCGGGTGGCTGTCGGTGACTCCGATGCGCAGCTGCTCGTCGCGCTCCAGCGCTACGTCGACAGTGAAGGTGGGTGACTGTCCGAAGGTGTGCTGCACGGCGTTGGTGGCGAGCTCGGACACGATGAGCCGGACCGACTCGACGACCTCCGCATCACCCGGCAGCCCCCATCCCGCCAGGACTTCGATGACGTACTTGCGCGCCGCGGGGACCGAGGCCGGATCGCTCGGCAGAGTGACGGATGCTTCCTGATGGTCTGCCATGGCGGCGTCGTCCCTTTCCCACCGGGACCGGACTCCGACGCGTCGCGGATGGTTCGGGCGGCCCCGGTCCGGTGCTGCGCGACAGACTGCCACTCCCGGCGGGTCACAGGTGACGATCCACCGGGATATGCATATATCTGTCGCCCGAAGCGGTGAACTCTGCTAGAGGCGACCGTATTTGGGCGCCGCATCCGCACTCCTCTACCGTCGGCGATGCACCGGCTGATACCGCCGGTAAGGGAGGAGACAGGTATGCAGTACGGTACCGCGGTCCGCCGCCGCAAACTGGGCGCCGAACTGCGCGCACTGCGTGCCCGTGCGGGGCTCACGAGCGGCGAGGCGGCCCGGCTCATCGGGTGGCACCAGTCGAAGGTGAGCCGAATAGAGACGGGCCGGAGCAGTGTGAAGGCCTCGGATATGCCGCTGCTGCTCGACGCATACGGGGTCCGGGATCCCGCGCTGCGGGACCTGCTCGTCGCACTGGCGGGCTCCGACGGCGAGGGTGGGCGCACGCACTGGTGGCAGGCCTACCGGGAGCTGCTGCCGCCCGAGTACCGGGACTTCATCCGGCTCGAGTCGCAGGCGGTCCGTATGCGCACCCTGGAGACCACCGTCGTTCCGGGTCTGCTGCAGACACCCGACTACGCACGGGCCGTGACGCGGGCGGCGCTGGATGGGCTGCCGGACGCGCAGATCGACGCGCTCGTGGAGGTGCGGCTGGCCCGGCAGGAGGTGCTGCGCAGGGATCCGCCGCTGCAGGTGAGCGCTGTCCTGGACGAGGCGGTGCTGCGGCGGGCCGTGGGCGGGCCCGGGGTGATGCAGCGGCAGCTGGACCGGTTAGTGGAGGCCTGGCAGCTGCCCCATGTACGGCTTCAGGTGCTGCCGTTCAGCGCGGGTGAGCACATAGGGGTCACTGGCCCGTTCGTTGTCTTCTCTTTTTCGAACATTTCCGATCTGGATGTTGTCGTTCTCGACCACTTGACGAGTAGCCTCTACCTCGAGGCAAAAGAAGACCTGAAGGCGTACACCGACGCCTTCAACTCGCTGCAGAGACTGGCACTTTCGCCCGAGGACTCACTGGAATTCATCGCTGGGACATGTGACGGCGCCTAGGAGGCACCATGTCTGCTCTGCCTCGGTACGTACCTTCCAGCACCTCCCTGCACGGCGGCCCATGGCTGCGCAGCAGCTTCAGCACAGGAATGAACAACTGCGTGGAGACCGCCGAGATCGGCACCGGTCCGCTGGCCGGGCTGCTCGCCGTGCGCGACTCCAAGCGCCAGGCCGGACCCGCCCTGCTCTTCTCGGCAACGGCCTGGAAGAGCTTCCTGGACACCTTTCAGCCCACGGACGTCTGACCTGGCGCGGTGCGGCTGATCACCCGTACCGCTTCGGCGATCTGCTCGTCGGTCAGGTCCGCACGGGCGGTCAGCCTCAGGCGCGAGATGCCGTCGGGCACGGACGGGGGCCGGAAGCAGCCCACGGCGAGACCGGCGGCGCGGCAGTCCGCGGCCCACTGCACGGCCAGTTCGGGTGACGGGGCGCGCACGGAGACGACGGCCGCGTCCGGGCGTACCGCCTGCAGGCCCTCGGCCGTGAGCCGGTCGTGCAGGGTGGTCGCGACCGCGTGGGCGCGCGCGCCGCGCTCCGGTTCGCGGCGCAGCAGACGCAGCGAGGCGAGCGCGGCTCCGGCGGCCGCGGGGGCCAGGCCGGTGTCGAAGATGAAGGTACGGGCGGCGTTGACGAGGTGGTCGATGACCTTGGCGGGGCCGAGGACGGCGCCGCCCTGGCTGCCGAGCGACTTGGAGAGGGTGGCGGTCACGACGACGTCGGCTGCGCCCGCGAGCCCGGCCGCATAAGGCGCGCCCCGGCCGCCGTCGCCCAGCACGCCCAGTCCGTGCGCGTCGTCGACGATCAGACCGGAACCGAACTCCCGGCAGACGTCGGTCAGTTGGGCGAGTGGCGCCGCGTCGCCGTCCACTGAGAACACCGAGTCGGACACGGCGACCGCGGGACCCTGGTGCGCGTCGAGCGCCTTGCGCACGGCCTCGGTGTCGCGGTGCGGCACGACCTGTGTCGTCCCGCGGGCGAGCCGGCAGCCGTCGATCAGTGAGGCGTGGTTTCCCGCGTCCGACACGATCAGCGAGCCGTGGGGGGCGAGCACGGTGACCGCGGCGAGGTTGGCGGCGTACCCGGACGACAGCACCAGAGCCGACTCGAATCCGCAGAAGTCGGCGAGTTCCCGCTCGAGTTCGGCATGGAGCTCGGTGGAGCCGGTGACCAGCCGGGAGCCGGTGGCGCCGCCGCCCCAGCGGCGGGCCGCGGCGGCGGCGGCCTCGGTGATCTCCGGGTGGCGGGCGAGGCCAAGGTAGTCGTTGCTCGCCAGGTCGAGGAGCGACGAGTCGGCCGGCCGCGGCCGCAGGGTGCGTACGAGCCCGGCCCGGCGGCGGACGTCCGCCTGCTCGTCCAGCCAGTCGAACGGCGTTCTCGCCATGGAGGTCCTCCGGCGCCATGTCGTTTTGTAGGCAGTGCACAGACCCTAGCGGTGCGGCCACGAGGTCAGGATGTGGCAATACCCACACCTCGAACGGTCTCTGTTGTACGAAACCTCCTTGGCCCAAGCGACGGCGTACGTCAGGATCAGCGCCATGGACCTGCTGAACACGCTGGTGGACAAGGGGCTTCGGCGCGAGCTGCCGACCCGCGACGAGGCGCTGGCCGTGCTGGCCACCTCCGACGACGAACTCCTCGACGTAGTGGCCGCGGCCGGCAGGGTGCGCCGGCACTGGTTCGGGCGGCGGGTGAAACTCAACTATCTGGTGAACCTCAAGTCGGGCCTGTGCCCGGAGGACTGCTCGTACTGCTCACAGCGGCTCGGCTCCAAGGCGGACATCCTCAAGTACACCTGGCTGAAGCCCGACGAGGCGTCGCAGGCGGCGGCCGCTGGTGTCGCGGGTGGCGCGAAGCGGGTCTGCCTGGTGGCGAGCGGCCGGGGGCCGACGGACCGGGACGTCGACCGCGTGTCGAAGACCATCGAGACGATCAAGGAGCAGAACGAGGGCGTCGAGGTGTGCGCCTGCCTCGGGCTGCTCTCCGAAGGTCAGGCGGAGCGGCTGCGCGTGGCGGGCGCCGACGCCTACAACCACAACCTGAACACGTCCGAGGGGACGTACGGCGAGATCACCACGACGCACACGTACGCCGACCGGGTGGACACCGTGCAGCAGGCGCAGGCCGCCGGGCTGTCGGCCTGTTCCGGGCTGATCGCGGGCATGGGCGAGTCGGACGAGGACCTGGTGGACGTGGTCTTCTCGCTGCGCGAACTCGACGCCGACTCGGTGCCGGTCAACTTCCTGATCCCCTTCGAGGGCACGCCGCTCGCGAAGGAGTGGAACCTCACGCCGCAGCGCTGCCTGCGCATCCTCGCCATGGTGCGGTTCGTCTGCCCCGACGTGGAGGTGCGCATCGCGGGCGGCCGCGAGGTCCATCTGCGCACGATGCAGCCGCTCGCACTGCACCTGGCCAACTCGATCTTCCTAGGGGACTACCTGACCAGCGAGGGCCAGGCGGGCAAGGCGGACCTGGACATGATCGCGGACGCCGGATTCGAGGTGGAGGGCACGGACACGGTGACGCTGCCGGAGCACCGGGCCGCCGCGGGCTGCGGATCCCACGAGGGCGGCGGGTGCGCGCCGTGCGGCGGGCAGGCTCCCGCGGAGGAGTCCGTTCCCGAGGCGTCGGTCCCCGAGGCGCGTACGGATCTGGTGGCGGTACGCCGCCGGGGCGCCGGAACGGATCTCGCACCCAATGCCTGAGCTGCCCGTACGCGACCTGCTGGAACTCGACCGGCAGCACGTCTGGCACCCGTACGGGCCTATGCCGGGCCGCACGGAACCGCTCGTCGTCGAGTCGGCGAGCGGGGTGCGGCTGACGATGGCGGACGGTTCGGGCGAGCTGGTCGACGGCATGTCGTCCTGGTGGTCCGCGATCCACGGCTACAACCACCCCGTGCTGAACGAGGCCGTACGCGATCAGCTCGGCCGGATGAGCCATGTGATGTTCGGCGGGCTGGCCCATGAGCCCGCCGTACGGCTGGCCAAGCGACTTGTCGACATGTCTCCGGACGGCCTGGAGCATGTCTTCCTCGCCGACTCCGGCTCCGTCTCGGTCGAGGTCGCCGTCAAGATGTGCCTGCAGTACTGGCGTTCGCTGGGCCGGCCCGCCAAGCAGCGGCTGCTGACGTGGCGCGGCGGCTACCACGGCGACACCTGGCAGCCGATGTCGGTGTGCGACCCCGAGGGCGGCATGCACGAGCTGTGGTCGGGCGTGCTGCCGCGCCAGGTCTTCGCGGACGCGCCTCCGGTCGCGTACGAGGAGGCGTACGCCGATCACCTCGGGGAGCTGATCGAGCGGCACGCCGACGAGCTCGCCGCGGTGATCGTGGAGCCGGTGGTGCAGGGCGCGGGCGGGATGCGGTTCCACTCCCCCGCGTATCTGCGCGTGCTGCGCGAGGCGTGCGACGCGCACGGTGTGCTGCTGGTGTTCGACGAGATCGCGACCGGCTTCGGGCGCACGGGCACGCTGTTCGCGGCGGACCAGGCCGGGGTCACCCCGGACGTGATGTGCGTGGGCAAGGCGCTGACCGGCGGATACATGACGATGGCGGCGACGCTGTGCACCTCCCGCGTGGCGGACGGGATCTCACGCGGTGAGGTGCCGGTGCTCGCCCATGGGCCGACGTTCATGGGCAACCCGCTCGCGGCCGCGGTGGCCTGCGCCTCGATCGACCTGCTGCTCGGGCAGGACTGGGCGACCGAGGTCAAGCGCATCGAGGCGGGCCTGCGCGAGGGCCTGTCGGCGGCCGCGGGACTGCCGGGCGTACGGGACGTACGCGTCCTCGGAGCGATCGGCGTCGTGCAGCTGGACCACGAGGTGGACATGGCGGCGGCAACCCGTGCCGCGGTGGCGGAGGGCGTGTGGCTGCGGCCGTTCCGGGACCTCGTCTACACGATGCCGCCGTACATCACGGGCGACGAGGACCTCGCACGGATCGGCCGGGCGGTGTCCGCGGCCGCTGCGGCGGGGTGAGCGGGGCGGTGGGAGCCGTGCGGCTGCGGAGGTTGAGCAGTCGGCACGAGCCGGCGGCCGCGGTGGTTGAGCGGCGGGCACGAATGGCTTGGCGGTGGAAGTCCGAGCAGCCGGCACCAGCGGGAGGCAGCTGCGGGCAGCCCGGCAGCGCAGTCCTGCCCCGCCTGCCGCAGCACACACGTTGGGGCGGGGCTGCTGCGGCAGGTTGAGCGGACGGCAGAGCGAGCCGCACGACCGGAGGGCTGTGACGGGCTGAGCGGGCGGCAAGGCACATCCGAGCGGGAGAAAGGTGCGTAGGAGCGACATGGCGGTTCTGGTGGTGACGGGGACGGGCACCGAGGTCGGCAAGACGGTGACCACGGCTGCGGTGGCGGCCGCCGCGAGGGCGGCCGGACGATCCGTCGCGGTGCTCAAGCCCGCGCAGACCGGGGTGGCGCCCGGTGAGCCGGGCGACGTGGACGAGGTGGTACGCCTGGCGGGCGACGTCACCCGGGTCGAACTTGCCCGCTTTCCCGAGCCGTTGGCGCCGGACACCGCGGCCAGGCGGTCGGGTCTGCCGTCGGTGCCGGCTCCCGAGATCGCGGAGGCGGCCGGGAAGCTGGCCGCCGACCACGACCTGGTGCTGGTCGAAGGGGCGGGCGGACTGCTCGTACGTCTCGACGACGCGGGCTCGACACTGGCAGATGTGGCGCGGTTGTTGGGCGCGCCGGTGCTGCTGGTCGCGTCCGCGGGGCTCGGCACGCTCAACACCACGACGCTGACGGCTGAGGCCCTGCGGGCGCGCGAACTGGTACTGGCCGGCGTGGTCGTCGGCTCCTGGCCGCACGAACCGGACCTGGCGGCGCGCTGCAATCTCGCCGATCTTCCCTCCGTGGCCGAAGCGCCGCTGCTGGGCGCGGTACCCGCCGGCGCCGCGGCCCGTCCGCCCGCCGACTTCCGCACGCAGGCCTCGACATGGCTGGCGCCACGCCTGGGCGGCACCTGGGACGCGACCGCCTTCGCGGCACGCGAAGCGGCGGTCACGGTGCGCCCCACAGGGCCGGCCACACCGCTGCGGTAACGGACCGGGGACGACCCGCTGGCCCCCTGGGCGGCCAACTCCCCGGAGCAGGCCGGGATCCGGGCCCGGATCGAGTGCGACCCGGTTGCTGTCGGGGAGCATTCAGCACGCCCAGGCGTCCGTGCCCGGGCAAGCGCGATCGAAGGGCTACGGAACGACCCCGCGCAGGCCCAGGAGTTGGTCGCGACAAGGACGCTGAGCCGCATGGCGAGCCCTACTGGGCGGCCGTGCCGGTCGCCCCTGCCGGGCCTGCCCCGGCGCACCCATCAAACTGCCGGGCAGCGCGTTCGCCGGGTAACGGAGGCCATGGTTCGGTGCGCCCCCACCGCAGGCAGCAAGCCACCTTGGGGCGCTGAACTGCCTTGCTGCGCCATGGATTCCGGATTCCCGAGCCGAGGGGAAGCCGAGAGGACAGGGCCGGAATTTCTCTTTTGCGTAAACCCGGAGCGGGCGCCCGCGCGTCGCGTCAACACCGCGCGACGACGACGTGCCAGTCTGGCGTACGCAATTTCCGTTCGCGGAAATTGCACGGAATCGACCGTTCGTGCCTAGACGGCATACGGGTGAATCCGGCTTCGAATCGACTAGGCGAAACGTTTCCTCACCCGCACTTCCTCGTTTGGCAGGTTGCAGGTCATGGTGCGAATCACTCGAGTCGTTCAAGGTCCGGCTCGCCCTATTGTCATATTGGCATGACCGCAGAAAGGGAATATCCGTGCAGTTCAAGAAGACCGGGACACTGGTCGCCGGAGCGCTCATGGCCGTGGGCGTCGCGTCTCCGGCACTCGCCGACGCCAATGCGAACGGCTCCGCATCCCAGTCCCCGGGCATCCTCTCCGGAAACGTCGTCCAGGTACCCATCAATGTGCCGATCAACGTGTGCGGCAACACCATCAACGTCATTGGTCTGCTGAACCCGGCGGCCGGCAACACGTGTGTGAACGGGTCAGGGTCGTACGGCGACGACGGGCCGCCCCCCTTCAACGACGACGAGCCGCCCTACTGGGACGGGGGCAAGGACCACGACGGCCCCCAGGGCCACGACGGCCACGACGGCCCTGACGGCCCCCCGTGCGACGAGGAGGACAACAGCTGAGTTGCGTCAGGGTGACCGGCGAAGGAACGCTCGCGGCTGCGGCCGCACCGGGCTTCCTCTCACTGCCTGACGCGCGCGTCCCTGCGGACGCGGATGCGTCCGGATCGGCATCGGGTTCGCCTGGCGTTCTGTCGGCAACGACACCCGGGTTCCGGTGAACCTGCCGGTCGACGTCTGCGGCAACACCATGGACGTGGTGGCCGCCGCCAACCCCGCTGTGAGCAGCAAGTGCGGAAGTGATGACGCTGACGCGACCAACTGCTGCAGTAACGATCCTGCAGAGGCGGGCCACTGCCGCAACAGCGAAGACGCTGATGGGGCAGAGCCACTGCGGCCGATCGGTTCGGGGCCCGGCAACGGGTCACCGGCGGCGCTGTCCACCGAAGCGGATTCCGGCGCGGGACAAGGATCCCGCACCAGTCCGGCTGGCCCCCTCAAGGGGCGGGGACAAGGACGGGAGCTCGGCGTATCCCCGCGGAGCGGCTCTTCGATCCCGGCCCCGCGGGTGCACAGCTTGGGCGCGCCGGCCGCGACCGGCGCGGCGGGCGATTCGATAGGCCTCGCCGCTGCCGGAGGCGGGCTGCCGGCCGACGGCGCGATGCTGGATCGGCGCGGCGGAGCCATGGCTCGCTACTGAAACGGTCGCTGCAGGCGGTGCACTGGCGTTCCGCCGCCGGCAGCACCGGGAGGACGTTCCCGTTCCGGAGCCCAGATCCGGAACGGGAACGGGTCCTTCACGGGCGCATGATTCGCCCGGGGCACCATGCCAACTGAACGTCCAATAGCGAGTTGGTGAAACAAAGGCCAGGCACCCATAGCGGACCGGGGTGCTCTTTCCCATTCGGGGCTCAAGTCCCCGGATGGCAAAAGGCGTTCACCGGACTGCTGTCCGTCGGCGCCCGCCTCTGAGTACTCCAGCACCTCGGTCCTCCTGGATCCCGAAGGTGCCAGGCGCCTTCGACACACTCACGACTCAGCGCAGCCCGGCACAGCGCTCTGTACGCCGTCGCGGGGCACAATCGGTAGTGAACCGTCCGCGCCGGGAGGTCCCCATGCCGCTGAGCTCCGCCAAGGCGTCGAAGGACGTCGTACACCATCCCCTCTTCGCCCGCTTCTACGCGAAGCTCAGCGTGGCGGCCGAGGCGTCGGTCGGGCCACGCCGCGATGAGCTGCTCGCCGGTCTGAGCGGGCGGGTCATCGAGATCGGCGCAGGCAACGGCCTCAACTTCGCGCGCTATCCGCGCACGGTGTCCGAGGTCGTGGCCATCGAACCGGAGCGTGTGCTGCGGCAGTTGGCGATGACCGCGGCCCGGCGCGCCGAGCTACCGGTCGACGTGGTGCCGGGCGCGGCGGAGGCGCTGCCTGTCAAGAGCGAGGCGTACGACGCGGCCGTCGTCTCACTGGTGCTGTGCAGCGTACGGGACGTGCCGCGGGCGCTGGCCGAGATCCGCAGAGTGCTGCGCCCCGGCGGCGAGCTGCGGTTCTTCGAGCACGGGCGGGGTGGCGGCCGGGCGATGGCGGTAACGCAGCGCGCGCTCGACCGCACTGTGTGGCCGATGCTGTTCGGCGGCTGCCACGTCGGGCGCGACACGATCGGGGCGCTGCGGGACGCGGGGTTCGAACTCGGGCCGTACCGGCGCGTGCTGGTGCCTGACAAGGGCCCGCGGCTGCCCAGTTCGTACTGTGTGCTGGGCACCGCCATCCGCCCGGCCTCGACGGGATAGGCGACGGCGCTCCACGAGAAGGGCGCGCTCCCAGACGGCGCGTCACTCGGACAAGGTTCGCCTGGCCGCAGCGACACCACCCGTTCGACCGACCGGGCGAATGTCCTCCCGCCATCTGCGGGAACTTCACCTCCAGATGGAGTACGAACTGTGAGCGGTCGCACACCATGCGTCACCATGGCCGCCTGAACACCGGAAGTACGGGGAGGTAGCTGATCATGAGGGTCCCGGCGCAGACGGCCGTGCGACGCACGCCAGAGCCGCATGATGTGAATCTCGCCCACCCGTCTTTCTGGCAACTACCGCAGGCCGCACGCCTGGACGCCTTCGCGTCGCTCAGGCGCCTCGAGCGGCCGGCGTACTTCGTGGAGCGTCCCGCCTCGTGGCGCCGACCGGAGCAGGGCTTCTACGCGCTGGTGAAACACGCCGACGTGGTGCAGGCCAGCCGACTGCCCCAGGTGTTCGCCAGTGCTCCGGGCGTCACCACCCCGGAGCCGGCCAGGTGGGTCAGATCCCTGTTCGGCGAATCCATGGTCAACCTGGACGGCCCGCACCACGCGCAGCTGCGGCGCGTGGTCTCCCGCGCCTTCACCCCGCGGCTGCTCGCTGCCGCGGAGGAGGACATCTGCCGGGTCGCGGGCCGCATCGTGGACGACATGATCGCGCAGCGGCCCGGCGAGTTCGTGGCGTCGGTGGCTTCGCGTATGCCGTTCGAGGTCATCTGCAATCTCATGGGCATCCCGGAGCACTACCGGCCCGAGATCGCAGGGCGGATCAATCACGCGTCCGAGAACGTGGGCGTCAAGCGCGCCCTCGGCGACAGGCTGCGGATGCCGGGACGGGGCCTGCGGGCGCTGGCCCGGATGCACGTGATGATGGCGACGCTGGGCCGCGAACGCCGCCGTCAGCCCACGGGGGACCTCATCTCCGCCCTGGTGTGCGCAGACGTCGACGGCCAGAAGTTGAATGCACGTCAGCTCGGCTCGTTCTTCTCGCTGTTGATGGTGGCCGGAGTGGAGACCACACGTAACGCCATCGCCCATGCGCTGACGCTGCTGACCTCGAACCCTGAACAACGAGCCCTGCTGACGTCAGACTTCGACCGGTACGCGGATGGGGCGGTCGACGAGGTCGTACGCCACTCGACGCCGATCATTCAGTTCCGCAGGACGGTGAAGGCCGAGTGCTCGCTGGGCGGGCGCACCTTCCGCCCCGGGGACAGAGTGGTCCTCTACTACGCATCCGCCAACCGCGACGAGGCGGTCTTCACCGACCCTGACGCCTTCGACATCACCCGCACCCCCAACCCGCATCTGGGATACGGCGGCGGTGGCCCGCACTTCTGCCTGGGCGCACATCTGGCGCGCCTGGAGATCAAGGGCCTGTACCGCGAGCTGCTGAGCCGACCGCGGGCGCTGCGCGCCGTGGGCATCCCCGATCTGGTCGGCTCGAACTTCGACAACCGGGTGCGCGCCCTGCCCTTCACCTTCGACCCGCCGGTCTCCTGACAGCGCGAAGGGCCCGGAGCGAAAGCTCCGGGCCCCAGGCGAGCAGCGTCATCTGCAGGCGAGTCGGGTGCCCTTGACGGGGACGAACTCGCCCATGCTCGGGGTGGTGTGAATTCCGGCGGGCAGCGCAGCCTTGGCCGTGGCCAGTGACTTGTTCGCACGTACGGCCTTGAACACGATCCTGGACTTCGCCTCGTCCCAGGTGATGGTGGAGCCGACGCCCTTGATATCGGCGTATCCCTTGATGGGCACGATGGCGAATTCCAGCGAGCCGAGGTCGATGTTCCGCAGGTCCCTGGCCAGCGACAGCATGTCCTTCGCTGTGAAGGCCCTCTCCGTACGGGCTGAGGGCAGCAGCACCGAGCCCAGCTTCGCCAGGCGGACCGGATTCTGCAACGTTCCATCGCTCGAGATCTCCTTGATGAAGGAGACGAGGAACTTCTGCTGCCGCTGAATACGGCCGAAGTCGGCAAGATTGTCGACCTTGCGGGAGCGTGCGTATTGCAGCGCCTCGCCGCCGTTGAGGTGGTGCGTGCCCACAGGGAGGTTGAGAGCGGTCGCCGGGTCCTTGAGCCTGCGGTCGGTGCAGATATCGAGTCCACCCAGTTCATCGACGGTCTTCATGAAGCGGGAGAAGTCGACGGCCAGGAACCGGTCGACCTTTACGCCCGTCATGTTCTCGACCGTACGCATGGAAAGGCCCGCGCCGCCCTCCGCGTATGCCGAGTTGAGTTTCGCAAGGTGGCTCTTGTGCTTCTTCCCCGTGCGGTCGGTGTGGGCAGGAATCCGCGCGAGGGAGTCGCGGGGGAGGCTGATGACACTGACCCTCTTCCGGTCTTGCGCGATATGGACCAGCATCATCGTGTCCGTACACCCGCAGCCGATATTGCCGAGGTGGTACCGCTTCTTCTCCGCCTGCGTGACGGTGTCCCGGTTGTCCGTGCCCACAAGCAGCACATTCATCGCGCGGGCCTTGGGGGCAGGCTGCTTTGGCGACGACATCACGTCGTCTGTCTGGAATGCGCCCAGCGCGAGCACCGAAGTGAGCACGGTGACGGCAACGGTCCAGCCTGGGATTCCCCACCTCCGCCTGACAGGCAGGCTCGATTGCGGGGTGCTGGAGAATTCATTCATAAGACCTGAACCTCACAGAGACTGCTTGCGACGGGAGAAACGTTATTTCATGCCGTCTGTTGGAACCGGCACCGACTCGGCAATCTTTTCTTTGCAGTTCGGGGCCCCTCTGGGCATCAGATCCGTCAAGTCGCCTATAGCCGACTGGAATTACTGTTGAGAGTGCAGTGCCGGCTCCAGCGGAGTGCCTGGGACGACGTCAGGCGGCGCTGGACTCCGCGTACCAGCCGTCCAGCCGTGAAGGTGGCCCCGTACACGAAACGCATGGAAGGGCCGAACGACGGCGCGGCGAGAAGTCCCGCGAAGAACAGGCCGGGATACGAGGACTCGAATCCCGCATTCAGCTCCGGGGATTTGGTGCGGCCGACGGTGCCGAGCGAGCGCCGCAGGCGGTCGTCGAGCATCTCCAGCCTGCCGAGGTCGGGGGTGAAGCCGGTGGCCGCGATGACATGGTCCGTCTCGACGGTGCGGACGCCCGCACGACCGGGAGCAGTGAGCGTCAGCCGGATACGATCCCCCGCCTCGGTGGCCCCGAGCAGTTCCTGCCCCAGCTCTACGGGCACTTGCTGCTCGAATCGGTCGCGCAGCCACCAGGCGCCCGCGGGCCCGAGCGCCGTGGCGGCGATATGGGCACGGGCGGCACCCGGAAGATGCCGTACGAATCCGGGGATCTCGGACCAGACCCAGCTGGTCCAGCCCGTCCCCAGCCCGCTGTGCGGCTCGCGGAGCGAGCGCAGCAGCCCCCGGCGAAGCGGCTGCGGCGGCGTGTTCCAGTTGAGCCGGCCCGCACGGGCGACGAGCCGCGCCTGGGCGCCGTGCTCGGCGAGCAGGGCCGCGGTCTCCAGCGCCGCCTGGCCGGCTCCGACGACGGTGACCTCCTTGTTGCTGAAGCGGCTCAGGTCCCGGTGGCTGCTGCTGTGGGAGTAGCGGTCGGCGGGAAGGCCCTTCAGCTGCGCGGGGATGTTGAGGAACGGCATGACCCCCACCGCCAGGGCCACGGTACGCGCAGAGAACGGCTCGCCCTCAGCCGTCTCGATACGGAATCCGGAGCGGGTGGGGCGCACCCGCGTGACGGTGTGCTCCTCGACCGGTGGCGCCGCCCGCTCGGCGAACCACATGCCGTACTCGGTGAAGGTGCTGATGGCCAGCGGCTTGCCATGGCTGGGCCGCAACTCGCGGGAGGCGCAGTAGGCATCGAGGGTGTGGCTGCCCGAGGGGTCGGACAGATTGGACGACCAGGGTTCCGACTTGAGGAACATGCCCCGCGGCATGTGATCGCGCCACGACGCCATCGGCCTGCCGAGCACCCGGGTCCTCAGTCCGGCCGCGGCCGCGTGCGAAGCGATGGACAGCCCGTAAGGGCCGGCCCCAATGACTGCCAGGTCGTACATGATTCGTTCCTCGTGCTTTCTCATCGTGGCATGGACGCGCTGTCGGGGTGAGAGGCGGAGCCGTCGTCGCCCGTGGCGCGCGGGACGGGCACGGCCCTGCCGCGCCGGGGCGGAGTCCGTACGCCCGGTCCTCGCAGACGGTTCCTGCCTTTGCGCAGTCCCCTGCCGAACCACACCGCCGCCATGGACAGGAAGGGGGCGATGTCATCGGCCGCGAACCAGGCGCTCTCGGTGCCGCCGCGCCTGTTCACGGGGCCGGCGCCACCAGGCCGGCATCCGGCGGACCGGCTGCTGTCCGACCCTGCCGTCCTGAACGGCCAAGCGCGGCCTGCGGAGGCCACCAGCGAGAGCAGGGTGTAGTTCTCGGCGGCGAAGACCCGTCCCGGCCTGCTGCGGGGCCTGGGCACGGGACGACCCGTCAGGTCCAGGTACTGCGCCCGTACGACATCGAGGCCGTCTTGGTCGGTGAAGAGACGGAACTGGGCGCCGAGACGCGGATTGAAGTCCAGCAGGTGGAAGGTGCCGGTGGATTCGTCCCAACGGAAGTCGAGATCGAGGATTCCGCGGTACCCGACATGGGCGGCGAGCCGCAGGGCGGCCTGCTCCACCTCCGGGTTGGGCTGCCATCTGCCCAGCGCCGTCAGTCCGGTACGGAGCGGCCAGGAGAGCACCTTCTGGCCCGTTCCGCCCATCAGACAGCGGTGCTGGTCTGCGAAGTAGCCATGGAAGAACCAGTCGCTGTCCGGCCTGTACGGCAGATAGCGCTGGAGCAGCAGGCGGCTGCCCGCCGCATCACCCTGTTCGTGCAGCCGCACCGCGTCGGCCGCCGTGTGCACGAGGGTCGTGCTGCGCAGTCCTGAACCGGCGGTGAGCAGCCAGGGGCGGCTCCACTTCGCCACCATGGGCAGCCCCAGCTCGCAGGGCGCCGCTGCGGCCTCGGCAGCGCTGGCGGGGATGACCATGGCCGGATGCGGGATCCCCAGGCGCTCGCACAGCCCGGCGAGTTCCTCCTTGTCGGCAAGGCGCGCCGGCAGGTCCGGCGGCTGCTCCGGCAGGAGATAGCGCCCGGTGAGACGAGGAGCGAGTGCCGCGATATGGATGGCGGTGATGTCGTCCATCGCGATCAGCACTGCTGGTTTCCCGATCTCGTCGGAGATCCGAAGCAGCGTCCGGTGAAAGAGGTCCGGCGTGATGGCGCCTTCCGGCCTGGGGTGCGACCGGTGCAGATATCGGGACCTGGTGACCGGGCTGTCGGCCGATTCGACAACGGCATGGACTTCCACTCCTGCGCGGCCCAGTGACCTGACCGCTCCGAGGGTGCCGTGGTGCAGGGGATTCGGGTCGAGTCGAACGAGCAGGGCGGGTACCCCGGCGCCGAACGGTGGCATTCAAGTCACGTCTTTCACCTGGATGGAATGGGACGGGGTATAAAAGTCACGAATGGGCTCCGCAGAGCGCCCAAGCCGCCTATTAATAGGATTGTTTGGGAAAAGGCCTATGAATCCGCTGATTCGCTTGCCATCAGGAGGAGGGGCCGATGTTTCACCAACGCCGTCGGCTGATGGTCACCTGCATCGGGACCGTAGCCGCCGGTCTTCTCATCATCAGATTGGGATTCGGAGATCCGGCGCCCCACAGCCCGCCGCCCGCAAAATCCGCACCCGTTCAGAAGCCGGCCCCGCCCCGGGCTTCGGAGCCTGCCGTGGGCGCGTACCTGGACTACGGCCCGGCCGGCGTGGAGCGCATGGGCGAGCTGTCCCGCTGGCTGGGGGGAGCGAATCTGCGGGTCGGCCATACCTACCTGCCGGGTGACGTCTGGTCCAACATCGAGGGTCGGCCGGGCTATCTGCGGGCCTGGGCGAGCTGGCGGCGGGCCGAGGCCGACCGGATGTTCGTGCTCAATGTGCCCATGCTCGAGCGCAATGAGGACAACCTCTCCGACGACGAGGTCCGTTCGCTCCTCAGGCAGGGCGCGCGGGGAGACTTCGACGACCACTACCGCAAGCTCGCCGTGCGGCTGGTGCGTCTTGGAGTTCCCGACACGATCGTCGTCCTGGGCTGGGAGATGAACGGGACCACCTATACGCATCGCTGCGGCCCGGACCCGGAGTCCTGGAAGGCGTACTGGAATCGCATCGTCAACGCCATGCGCTCCGTCCCGGGGCAGAAATTCAGATTCGACTTCGCACCCAGCCGCGGAACGGACGCGGTTCCCTGGACCCGGTGTTATCCGGGTGACGACACGGTCGACATCATCGGGATGGACTCGTACGACCAGCCCCCGGCCAGAACCTTCGACGAGCAGGTGAACGGACCCTACGGGCTGCAGGCGCAAGTCGACTTCGCGGCAGCGCACAAGAAGCCGATCTCCTATCCCGAATGGGGTCTTTTCCGCAACGGCGACAATGCCGTGTACATGCGCCGGATGCTCGAATGGTTCGACGCGCACAAGCCGCTCTACCAGTCGATCACGGACTACTGCCCGCACGGTGTGTGGCAGTGTGACGAGAACCCCGACGCCTCGAGGGTCTACCGCGCCAAGATGTCGGAGCCGGCCAAGCCCAAGCGGGTGCCGGCCAAGGAGCTCACAGCGTCGGGCGTCAATACGACCGGGGGGTGCATCCCGATCGGTCCGGATGACTGGGCCGCGTTGGCGGCGAAGCCCCGCAAAATGTGTGGGCGCGTCGGTCGGCGGGATGACTGAGGAGGCGGCGCCCGGCGCTTGGTTGCGGGTCACCGCCCGCCACCTGCCCGCCAGTTGTTGAGCTTGACGCGCCACTCCCGCACCGCAGGGACGAGCGAGCGCAGTACCTCGGTCGCCCGGTCGCGGCCGGCCAGCTGCGCCGCGTACAGGCTCAGCATCGGCGCCAGCGCGGACGGGGCCAGAAGCAGCCGCTGGTTGGTGACGGTGGCCGGACGCCAGTGGCTCTTGTACGGTTCCGTGCCGCGGAGCAGGCTGATGACCGTCCGGCCCGTCTCCACTGCGTGCTGTGCGTCGCGTCGCAGCAGCATGGTCGCGACGTCGACCTTCCTGGTACGGAGTTCCGGGTCGGCGCCGTACAGATAGCCGCCGGTGAGCTGCGCGGACTGGAGCGTCACATTGGCCGCCACCACCGCGCCGTCCAGCCGGTACTCCGTCAGCGCCGCGTCCCCGTCCCTGACCATGCGCCGGGTGGCCCGCGTCAGATGCTCGGCGAAGCGGGGCTTGAGGTGCTCGGGGGTGATACCCCGCCCGCGCCACTGCAGCTCGTGAAGGCGCAGCAATTCGCGGATGGTGCGGGGGACTTCGTGCTCGGCAACGGCGTGTTCCTCGATGCGCAACGCATCGACCTTGCGCAACTTGGCCCGTACGCGCTGGGCCCGCGAGGATGCGAGCCGCTTCATCAGCTCGTCGATGGGCTCGGCGGGCAGCTCCAGACAGACCGAGTCGCTGAGCCTGCGCCGCGCCCCCGGCCAGACGTCGAACAACCGCTCCGCCGCAGCTCCGGGACGTACCTCACGCAGATCGATCACCGCATGGCGCCCGGCGCGGCGCAGTCCGGCGGCCAGCGCGTCCAGGGCGCCGGGCGCGTGTGAGTCGTCGACGAGGATGTCGGAGAAATCGGAGATACCGCCGCCCAGCGTCACCAGCAGGGGCAGCGGACGGTGTACGAGCATGAGGGGAGCGGCCCCGACCAGTGTCCCGCCGCGCCGTACGAGGACGACGCGCAGCCGGCCCGGTGTGCCGTACGAGAGCCACCAGGAGTGCAACCAGGAGTGGCTCTGGAACGGGGTGGCTGCTGCGCCGCGGCGGTGCAGCCTGCCCCACTCCTCCTCCAGCTCGGCGAACTCCCGGTCGTCGCGGCACAGCGTCACGGCATAGCCCGGTCCTGCTCCGGTCGCCGTGGCCATCAGATGTGTTCCTTCGCCTTGGCGGCGGGCTCGCCCGACCGGGCAGGAGCGGGGACCGGGGTGCTCGCGGTCCACTGCTCGCGCCGGGGCCGCACGAGAAGTACGAGAGCGCCGATGACGCCGCCCGCACAGCCGCCGACGGCGATGTCGACCGGTAGCGACGGGGAGACGGGCTTGGCGGGCGCGATAGCCGGCGAGAAGTCCACCAGCCGGACGCCAGTGTCCTTCGCTGCCCCGTTGCCGCTGCGCATGAGGGCATCGGCGACCGCGTTGGCGATGTTGGCGGACTCGTCCGGATCGGTGGAGGTCCCGGTGATTTCGATCACCGGTGAATCCGGCGAGGTCTCGGCCTGGACCTGGCTGGCCGGCAACTTGTCCGGTACGCCGTCCGCGGTCTGGGCATAGGCGAGGGTCGACGTGCTGGTGGAGATACGGCCATAGGCCTGGGCGAAGCCGAGGGCGGTGGCGGGGTCGGCACCCTTGGCGGGCACCACGACGAGATAGGTGGTGGCGGCGTACTCCGGCGCTACTCGCGCGCTGTAGGAGGCCCCTCCCACCACACCGATGAGGATGAGCAGGGCCAGCGGCCACCAGGCGGGCAGGAGGGTGAACTTCCTCCGGCGTGGGCTGGTCCGCCGGGGAAGGGTGGTCTTTTCCTGGGACAACTCGGCCATGGGGGCGCTCACTTCTTCGTTGCGTCAGTGGACGGGGCGGAGGCGACGGCGCGCGTGTACACGTCCAGGAGGCTTCTGGCGCTGCGCACGATGTCGTAGTGGCGAACGACGGGGGGCGGCTGAAGGCGGCGCGCTTCCACGGACATCTGGAGCCGCAGCGCCGCCTCCAGCGCGTCGGCACGCCCGGCGACCCGGATGGCCCCGGGCGCCAGGGCCCCGGGCAGATCTTCGATGGCAGGGCAGGCGACGTGCAGGGCCGGCAGCCCGGCCGCGAGCGCCTCGACGACGGCGAGCCCGAACGACTCCTCCTCAGAGGCGGAGACGAAGACGTCAAGGGCGCTGAGCACGGCGGGGATTCCGGGGACGCCCCGATCGGGGCCGTCCCCGAGCGCATCGCATTCGCCGAGGAACCGGATACGGTCGGCAGCGCCGAGCCGCCGGGCGAGGGTACTCAGCGCGGTCCGCTCCGGTCCGTCCCCCGCCAGCACCAGACGGGAATCGGGGATGGCGGCGACGGCCCGTACCAGCAGCTCGAAGCGCTTGCCGGGCACGAGCCTGCCGACGCCTCCCACGACGAAGGCGCCCGCCGGGATGGAGAGCTGTGCGCGGGTGGTGATCCTGGTTCCCTGGTCGAAGCGGAGGCTCTCCGCGTCGATTCCGTTCGGCACGAGGTGGATGCGCTGGGCGGGCACCCCCCAATTGCGCAGCCGGTGAGCGACGGTCGCCGAGACGGCCACCGTCGCCGAGCCGAGCTTCTCCGTCCTCAGATACAGGGCGCGGTTCCCCCGGGTGAGGGGCCGCCCTTCGATCTGCCGCTCGCCCAGGGAGTGTTCGGTGGCGATCGTGGCGCGGACGCCGGCCATACGGGCTGCGATCCGCCCGTACACACAGGCGCGGTAGAGGTGGGTGTGGACCAGGTCGTACTTTCCCCGTCTGATGAGCCGGGCCAGCCTGGGCAGCGCGGCGAGGTCGCGGTTGCCGTTCATCGCCAGGTGCGTGACGGACACACCGTCGGCACGCAGCCCTTCGGCGACGGGTCCCGGGTTGGTGAGGGTGACCACGTCGCAGTGGATGGGCAGATGGCGCAGCAGCAGGCGCAGTTGCTGTTCGGCGCCGCCGACGCCGAGACCGGTGATGATGTGCAGGGCCTTCATCGGAGGTCACCACGCGTCAGCTGCCGGAAGCGGTGCTGCAGCCGCTTGGTGTGCAGCCGCAGGCCGCGGTCCGCGTGGCTGATGTGGGTGCGCGGCAGGGCGTGGTCGCTGCCGAGCGGGCCCGGGGTGATGGCGCAGCCATAGGCGTAACCGGCGTTGCGTACGGCCTCCACGGCCCGCTGGTCGATGGTGCCGTACGGGTAGCAGAAGCCCTGCGGGGCGACGCCGGTGATCTGGCGGAGCCGTTCGCGGCTCCCGCGCGTCTCCTTGCGCAGTTCGTCCGTGGTGGCCGCGGTGAGGTCCTTGTGGTACCGGCCGTGCGAGCCGATCTCCATGCCCGCGGCGGCCACGGCCCGGATTCCCGCCTCGGTCAGCAGCGGCCTGCGCGGGCCCAGCGGGTCCCAGGCGTTGTCGCCGCCGAGCCTGCCGGGCAGGACGAACACGGTCGCGGTGCAGCCATGTCGTTGCAGCAGCGGCAGCGCATGGTCGATGAAGTCGGTGTAGCCGTCGTCGAAGGTCAGCCCCACCAGACCCCGGGCACGGCCGGCCGCGTGGGCGCGCATCAGGGTGCCGACGCCGACGCCGGTCAGTCCTCTGCGCCGCAGCCAGCGCAGTTGATACTCGAGGCGCTCGGGGGCGACGGTGATGCCGTACGGGTCGTCGGTCGGGTCGGCCACCGAGTGGTACAGCAGGATCCAGGGCTGTGTGCGCGGGGCGCGGGGGCCCGGCGCGAGCGGGGCGGCGTCGCACGACGCCGTGTCAACGGGCATGGCGGAACCTTTGTTTGGTGAGGTCGAGCAGTTCGGCGACGTTCGGGCCGCGCAGGACGAGCACACTGACGGCGAAGACGCCGGGCACCAGCAGGCACCCGAGGCCCAGGCTCAGCAGCGGGCCCGGCACGAGCGGCGCGAGCAGCCAGCCCGCGGCGGCGGCCGCGACGGCCGCGACGGTCAGCCGGCCGAGGGCCGCGGTGACGCCGCGTACATGGATGGGGACCACGCGCGAGCCGAGACCGCTCAGGAGGAGCAGCGCCGTCACGGTGATGCCGAGGGCGTTGGCTGCGGCGATGCCGTACACACCCCACGGGTGGACCGCGAAGGCGCCGGCGACGGTGGTGATCAGCAGTCCGGCGGCCATCGCGGCGGCCGGGTACCAGATGGGACGCGACGCCGAGAAGAAGGGCCTGACCAGCGCGCCGACGAGGCAGTGGCCCAGCAGTCCGAGTGCGTAGACACGCATGACGGAGGCGGTGGCGGCGGTGTCCTGGGCACTGAACGCACCACGCTGGAAGAGGACTTCGATCACCTGGGGGGCATAGCCGACCACGAGGGCGGTGCCCAGGAGCACCACGACGGCGGCCAGTACCAGATCGCGCTCGACCCGGTGGCGGGCACCGGCCTCGTCCCCGTCGGCCACCGCCCGGGCGACCACGGGGAAGGTCACCGTACAGATCATCAAGGACAGCACCATGGGCATCTGCGCGACCTTCTGCGCGTAGTTCAGATGCGAGATGGCTCCGGCCGGGAGCGAGGACGCGAGGAAGCGTTCGATCAGGACCTGGGACTGGCGGCAGACGGCGAAGAGGATGACGGGCGCGAGGACGCCGGAGCCGAGGAGCGCGGGACGTGCGGTACGGACCGGGGCACGGCCGCCATGGCGGCGGGACCTTCTCCGACGCCGCTTCACGGCCACATGCCGTACGAAGGCGGGCAGTTGAACCAGTACCATCAGCGCGCTGCCTGCGGCGACTCCGGCCGCCGCGGCCCGTACACCCCACAGGGAGTGCAGCAGCACCATGGTCACGATGATGCCGACGTTGTACGCGACGTAGATCGCGGCCGGCGGCAGAAAACTTCGGTGGGCCCGCAGCGCCGCACTGATGTAGCCGCTGATTCCGAAGGTGAGCACGGTGATGGCCGTCAACCGGGTGCAATTCACGGCGAGTTGGGGACGGGTGAGCCCAGGCGCCAGGATCTCCACGACCACCTGCGCACCCAGGATCAGCGCCCCGGCGGCACACGACAGCAGCATGAACAGCCGTGGCAGCGTGGCGGACACCAGGCTGCGTACGGGGTCCGGGGAGTCCCCCGCCGCACGCCTGGCGAGCGCGTGGCTGAAGGCCGGGACCAGCACCAGCGCCATCGCGTCCTCGATGAGCAGCGTCGACGCCATCTCCGGCACGGTCCAGGCGATCAGGAACGCGTCGCTGTCGGTGCCCGCGCCGAAGAGGCGCGCAATGGTCTGGTCGCGGACCAGACCCAGCAGCGATCCCGCCACCGTCAGAGCGGCGGTGACCGCCGCGGCCCTGGCCAGCGCCCGTCCCAGTCGTGGCGGCCCCGGCGGGCGCTTCGACGGGTAGAGCACGACGGCCGGCGGCGGCACAGTCAGACGGATGTCGGCGCCCGGGCCCATGCCCGTTGTCGCTTCGTTCATACGCTGCTCGACGTGCTCGACGTCTCGGGCTCAACCAGCGCCCACCACGCAATGAGGCCGAGCACGATGCCGGTGAGGGCGGTCGAAGGACCGCCGATGTCCGCGTACAGGAAGTCGACGGTCTGCCAGATCATCAGCCCCATGGCCATCAGTCCGCAGTCCACGGCGGCCTTACGGGATCTACGCGCTCCGGCCAGCCGGCGCACCCCTCCCACCAGCAGTGCGGCCCAGCTGCCGATCAGCGCGGTGGCGCCGACGAGGCCCTGCTCGCTGAGGACCAGCAGATACATGTTGTGCGGCGAGAGCAGGGGCTGGCGCTGGAAGGCCCGGCCCGCTCCCGCGGTGTCGCTGGCCGCGGAGAGCCCGAGCGAGGAGTGGCCGTCGCGGTGGGCGGGAAACCCTTTGAGGCCCACTCCGGTCGCGGGCTCCTCGCGCCACATGCTCACTGCGGCGGCCCACATGGCGTACCGGTCGGTGACCGACTGGTCGGGAGCGTCGGTGACCTGCGTGATGCTGCTGAGCCGCGTCGAGATGGCCTGGGAGCCGACACCGAAGCCGCCGACGAGTACGACCGTGACGGCGACCACCGCCGCCAGCGCGCGCGCCGCCTGCCGCAGGCCGGCGAGCAGCATGACCGCGACGCCCCCGAGCAGTGTCGCGATCCACGCTCCCCGGCTGAAGGAGAGCGCGAGAGGGACGGTGAGGGCCACGGCGGTGGCCACCGCTGCGGGGCGCAGCCAGCGCGGCGCGTCATGCGCGGGGCGGAGCGCGAGACCGGTGGCGATCACCAGTCCATAGGCGACCACCGTCGCCATACCCATGACGTCGGTGGGCCCGAAGGTGCCCACCGCCCGGATGTCCGAGCCCATGTAGGAGGCGCCGGTGCCGGTCACGTACTGGTGGACGCCCAAGACCCCCTGGATCAGGGCGAGTACGACGAAGGATCCGGCCACCACCCGGAAGTCCCTGGCGTCCCTGAGCAGAAGTGCGACGGCGGTCGGTACCAACACGAAGACCTGGAGGTAGCGGACGAAGCCGGGGAGGGCGGCGACCGGATCGGCGGCGGTGATGGTGGCGACGGCGAAGCCGGCCGCCGGGATGCCCAGGACGAAGGCGGCGGCGGGCGTCAGCGGGCGGGCCCGGTGACGCAGGAGACGTAACGCGCAGAACAGCACCAGGAACGCCGACGCCACATCGGCGACGGAGACATGGGTGGAGGTGCTCGATCCGTCCCCGTACTCGACGGGTACGGCCAACAGGAGCACGGGGGCGATCGCA
Organism: Streptomyces sp. NPDC002896; assembly: GCF_040295225.1. NCBI lineage: Bacteria > Bacillati > Actinomycetota > Actinomycetes > Kitasatosporales > Streptomycetaceae > Streptomyces > Streptomyces sp. NPDC002896. The sequence goes on from NZ_JBEOVA010000004.1 coordinate 390,088, forward strand.
GGTGCGAGCGGCCACCAGCGGGAGAGGGAGGACATCCGCTGCGCGGGCAGCGGCGTTGCGGTCGGCAGGGTGGTGGTCAAGGTCAGCTTCCCCCCGGCCGGAAGAGCGAGCCTGCGGTGCGGAGCAGGATGCAGACGTCCTGCCAGAGCGACCACGTGTCGATGTAGTGGTTGTCGAAGCGCGCACGGTCCTCGATGGAGGTGTCGCCGCGCAATCCGTTGACCTGGGCGAGACCGGTGATGCCGACGGGCATACGGTGTCTGGCCCGGTAGCCCGGATAGGTGTGGGAGAACTTCGAGACGAAGTACGGGCGTTCAGGCCGGGGCCCGACCAGGCTCATGTCCCCGCGCAGTACGTTCCACAACTGCGGCAGTTCATCGAGGGAGTTCCGCCGCAGCAGACTGCCGACGTGGCTCATCCGGTGGTCCATGGCGACACTCCACCGGGTGGCGGACTCGTACTCGTCCGCAGGGCGCAGGGTCCGGAACTTCAGCAGCGTGAAGGTACGACCGCCCTGCCCGGTCCGCTCCTGCCGGAAGATGACGCCTGGCCCGTCGGAGATGCGGACGGCCAGGGCGCAGAGCGCCATCACGGGCGCGGCCGCGAGCAGGGCGAGGACGGCCAGACAGATGTCGAGGCCGCGCTTGCTCCAGCGGGCTACGGGGTGGTGGAGGCGGGGATGCAGGGGCCGTACGGCGAAACCCCACAGATGGTCCGGCAGCGCGGCCGACGGTGCGGCCGGCTGTGCGGGGACTGCCGCGTCGACAACCCACATCTGTACGCCGTGCTCGGTGAAGAGCTGGACGAGCGCGGGGTCTTCGGGTTCTGCGTGGGCAGACCGCACGAAGAGGGCGTGGCGCACCGTGGTCTGGACGACGGCCCTGCCGATGTCCTCATAGGCGGCCAGGAGAGGCAGCACCGAGGCCTCGCTGTCGGCGGTGGCGGCCGGGCCGGATCTCACCAGGCCCACCGGGCGCATCCCGTATCCGGTGAGTGCGCGCAGCACAGAGCTGATCTGTTGGGCGGAGGCTCCATCGTCGACGATCAGCGTGGATCGGGTGTGCCGGGCGTCCGACCAGCGCTGGAACTGGTGGACGACGCTCCGGCCCGCGCAGCCGATGAGCGTCTGCGCGGTCACCGCGGCGGCCAGCGCCTCCCAGCCCAGCACGTGCTGAGGTCCGACAGCCGCAAGGCCCGCTGCCGCCATGCACCACAGGATCAGCGCATGGCCGAGCAGTGCGGGCAGTTCGAGAAGTGCCGACGTCGACAGCCGCCGCCGGTAAAGACCTCGGCGGGTGTGCAGCGCCACATGCAGCATCAGCAGCGGTACGAGCACGGCCGCCGGCCGCTGCGGCCCTGGCACCACAGCGGCGGTGAGGACCAGGGCGAGGACGTCGACGGCGAAGAGGGGGACGGCGGTACGGCGATGCCGCAACCGTCTGGGTCTCAGCGGCTCGGGCAGCAGGTTGTCAAAGGAGCTGCGCGGCGGGTGGACCGAGGGGGCCAGGCGCCGTACCGGAGTTGCCTGACCACCGACCTGGCCCACATGGGGAGCACGTGTGCTGTCCATCGTCATCTGCTGATGCGCTCCGTCGTCGTGAGTTGGGGCAGGCCGAGGAGCTGCCGGTACAGCTCCGAGACCGCGGTGACCGTGTACTGCACATCGAAGTTCGCCCGTGCATGGGAGCGGGCCTGGCGGCCCAGGGAGTCCCGCAGCCGATGGTTCTTCAGCAGCCGGCCGACGGCGTCCGCCAGCGCCCGCGGATCGTCCGGCGGTACGAGGCAGTGGCGGTCATGGCCCGGTGGCAGGCTCTCCCTGGCCCCGCTGACATCGGTGAGGACGACAGGGCGGCCACAGGCCATGGCTTCGAGCGGGGCCAGGGCCATGCCTTCCCAGCGGGAGGGCAGGACGACGACGTCGGCGGCCCGCATCCAGTCACGAGCGCCGTCGACCGCTCCGGCGAAGAGGACTCCGGATGAGGCGAGTGTCCGCAATCGCTCGCGGTCCGGGCCGTCACCGACCAGCACCAGCCGGGCGTCGGGAACCGCGCGGGCGATCTCGGGCCACGCCCGCAGGAGTACGTCCTGGCCCTTCTGCCGGCACAGGCGGCCGACGCAGACGACCACGGGGCCCTGCGCGGGGGTGCGAGACAGCTGAAGAATCGTTTCTTCTAAGGAGGGCGCCGTGGTGTCGTCGGCACCGAACCAACGAAGGTCGACACCGTTGCGGATCACCGTCCAGCGGGCGGCGATTCCGGCTGCTTCGCCGGCCCTGCGTTCGGCCTCGCTGACGCACAGGATGCACTCCGCCCACCGGGCGGCGTACCGCTCCCAGGCCAGCGCGACGCGCGCTGTCGCGCCGCCCACCGCCTCGAAGGACCAGGCGTGGGGCTGGAACACCGTCGGGATGCACCCACGCACAGCGAGCCGCGCGGCGAGACCGGCCTTGGAGCTGTGCGCATGGACCACATCGGGCCTTCTCACGCGGATCAGACGGGATACGGACGCCGTCTCCCCGGGCAGTCCGGGGCCCGGGGCGCGGCCGGCCTGCCATGCGTGGACCTCAGCGCCCGCGTCGGCGAGCGCCGATGAAAAACCGGTGCCCGGCGGACAGGCCACAACGACCCTGATTCCTTCCAGGACTTGGGCCCCTACGAGGTCGGTGACCACGCGAGCGACTCCCCCTTCCACCGGCTGAACCAGGTGAAAAACCGTCAGCCGGTGGTTCGCGGTTCTACTTTTTGGCAACAAGTGCGGCTCTCTTTGTACCTGGCCCGGCGATCGGGCACCGAGGAGCGCGGGAAGAAACGTTTCAGCGTCGCGAATCCGCTTGTACGAAGAGTGCGCCGAGGAAATACTCGCCACTTTCGGCGGAGAAGCGGAAGTTCAAGCTGTCCCCGCCATGGGAGAGAGCAGGCTTCAGGTCGAATACGTCGGAGTCATATCCCAGAGTATTCACATAATCGGGCTGCCGTTTGATCACAGGGCGACCGAAATCCGTGATGGTCGAATTCATCACATTGTTCGCCGGATTAGCGGAATTGCTGAGGCTGACCGGCCGGAATCGACCTGTGGTGACGCTCAGCGCGTCGCCCTTCACGGAGCGGTCCCCGTCGTACGAGACGACGCCGGCCCGACCGGTTGCCCCGGCGGGGATGTCGAGACCGGCCAGCTTCACGGACTGAGTCCTACCGGCCGCGCCGAGCGTTTCGAATCCGTCCCAGACGGCGAGGTTCCGCAGCGGTTGCTGCTCGTTCTCATAGGCGACCACGAGTGTCCAGCCGCCCCAGGCGCCGACCGCCGAGTGTCCCTTGGCGACATTGATCTGGGCCACGGTGTACCGGCCTGCCTCGCTCTGGCGTACCAGCGGAGTGACATCGGCCGAGGCCTGGAACGCATCGCTGCCACCGGCTGTGCGGTGGGCGACAGGGGTGTCCGCCAGCACCTCCTTGTACTCCCCACCCGGCTCGGCGAAGAGCACCCGCCCGTTGTCCTTGGGCGGCTTCTGCTCACCGACCCGCAGATTGCCTCCCCAGTACAGCCGGGCGTAGCTGACCCGGGAGTGGGCCGGCAGGGCCAGCTCGGCGCGGCTCGAGTTGTAGGTGTTGGGGTCGTCGTCGACGTCGGTGTAGAGCATGTCGAAGTCGCCGTTGACGCCCTCCTGTGCGCCTCGCTGAACCTCCGCGCACGAGGCGGCCGCAGGATCATGCGCGACCTGACAGGTGATGGCGGAGTTGGCGGCCCGGACAATCCCGCCGCGCTGTACCGAGTGATAGCGCTGCGTGAAGGGGATCCTGGCTGATGTCTGCTCTGATTCCCTCCCCGATTCCCGCGGAACAGAGAAGGCAGGCGCCGAGAGAAGCGTGGGCGAAAGCGTCACGTATGACAATACAACCAGGGCATACCGCACAGCGAGACCCGTCGACTTTCCCATGACCGCTTCCCTTTTCGCTCAAAATGACCAAGCAGTAGTGCACTTTGTCAGAGAGCAAGTTGGAAAGCACGCAAATCTCACTCGTGCCGCCATTTGGAGGGCGCCCGGAAGCGCCGAAGGCCTAGGCGTTACTGGGCACGACGCACCGCTCCGGGCCCGGAGACATCCCCCGGATGATCGTGTCCTTGATTCGGCCGGCGATCTGTACGCAGCCGTCCTCGCGCATCACCGTGGCCCCCACTGCAGGGCGGCACCGATGCCCGAGTGTGCCTACAGGCTCCACTGGCGCAGTTCGGCCGCGATGTCGTGCAGGGTGGCGTCGCCGTTCTTCACCAGCTGGGCCAGGTCGCGGACCTGCTCCGGCGGCGTGACGACCTTGAGGCCGCTGGCGACGAGATAGGCGTACGCGACGGCCGACGCGAACAACGCGTTGGAGCGTTCGAGCGCCGGGATGTGCAGCAGGAGCTGGAGGAGCGCTGCGGCCCGGGCGTGCGGGTTGTCGTAGACGGGGATGCCGAAGATCTCCGCCTCGTGCCGGCTGACGGCGGCGACGAGGGCGCCCCAGTCGGTGACCTGGGGGTCTCCGGGAGTCTTCTGTTCGGCGATCATGAGGAGCCAGGCAAGATCGATCTTCACGTTCAACGGCTCAGCGACGACCTTCACGCTCCGAGCCGAACTCCTCCGCGAAGACGGATTCGTACTGCTTCATGAAGTCGGACGCCGCCTCCACGAACGTGTGCCCGACCTCGCCGGTGTCCTGTTTGACCAGTTCTTCGATGTAGCGGTTGACGCTCATCCCGCGCGCGAGTGCGCGTTCGCGCGCGGCCCGTGCGGTGTCCTCGTCCACGCGTACGTTCAACTGGGTCTTGGCCATACTCCGAAGCTAGCGCGCACCTGCTAGCACCGGCAAGAGCACACAGGGCCATCGTGAAGGTGCCCCTTACATACACCTCGGGGTCACCGACTTCGGACGGATACCAAGTGTGCGGCGCCTCACACTACGCTCTGTCGGCGTAGGGGAAACGGACGGCCACGACAGGAGGCGGCCTTGTCCACACCGGCTGCAGACACGGCTCCAGACCGCGCGGACGCCGACGGGGTCGCCGCCCGTGCCCGCGCCCTGACCAAGGCGTACGGATCCGGCGAGACGACGGTGCGCGCACTCGACTCGGTCGACGTCGACATCGCGCGCGGACGCTTCACGGCGGTCATGGGCCCGTCCGGCTCCGGAAAGTCGACGCTGATGCACTGCCTGGCGGGGCTCGACACGGTCTCCGCGGGCCAGGTGTGGCTCGGCGACACCGAGATCACCGGCCTCAAGGACCGCGAGCTGACGCGGCTGCGCAGGGACCGGATCGGCTTCATCTTCCAGTCGTTCAACCTCATCCCGACCCTCGACGCCGCCGAGAACATCACGCTGCCGATGGACATCGCGGGCCGCACCCCCGACCCCGCCTGGCTCGACCAGGTCATCGACACGCTGGGGCTGCGCGACCGACTGGGGCACCGGCCCGCGCAGCTGTCCGGCGGACAGCAGCAGCGCGTGGCCTGCGCGCGGGCGCTCGCCTCCCGTCCCGAGCTGATCTTCGCGGACGAACCCACGGGCAACCTCGACTCACGGGCGGGCCTGGAGGTGCTGGGTTTTCTGCGCGAGGCGGTCGACCAGCTCGGTCAGACGGTGGTGATGGTGACCCACGATCCCGGCGCGGCCGCCCACTCCGATCTGGTGCTGTTCCTCGCGGACGGCCGGATCGTCGACGAGATGCCGGAGCCCACGGCGGAGGCCGTACTGGAACGCATGCGCCTCTTCTCCGGGGGAGGCGCGCAGCCGCCCGGCTTCGACACCACCCGGACGGCGGGCGGCTCCAGCGATGTACTCGATCCCCTGCGCAAGGACTGAGGCGGGCATCCGTGCTGAAGGCGACGCTCAGGAGTTTCCTCGCGCACAAGGGGCGGCTGCTGCTCTCCGCGCTGGCCATCGTGCTGTCGGTGGCTTTCGTCTCGGGCAGCCTGATCTTCTCGGACACGGTGAGCCGGACGTTCGACCGGCTCTTCGCCTCCACCGCCGCGGATGTGAAGGTCGGTCCGAAGGAGGACCTCAACGAGGCCGTGCCTTCGGGGAACATCCCGACCGTCCCGGCGGATCTCGTGGACAAGGTGGCGAAGATCGACGGAGTCGCCGCCGCCCATGTCGACGCCGAGGTCGAGAACATCACGGTCGTCGACGACAGGAACGAACCCGTGGGCCCGACCACGGGCGCCCCCACCATAGCCACCAACTGGTACGTGACCGAGCGCAGCCCGGTCGAACTGACCTCGGGTCATGCACCGCGAGGCCCGGGCGAGGCGCTGCTCGACGCGGACACCGCCGAGAAGAAGCATGTGCAGATCGGCGACACCCTCACCGTGCTGGCCGCGCCGGGCTCGTTCAAGGTCGAGGTCGTCGGCATCGCCACGTTCACCACCACCAATCCGGGCGCCGCGCTGGTCTTCCTCGACACGCCGACCGCGCAGAGCAAGCTGCTGGGCAGCGAGGACGTGGCCACGGGCATCTCCGTGGACGCGGCCCCCGGCGTGAGCGACAAGGAGCTCAAGGCGCGCATCGCCGGTGTGCTGGGCTCGACGTACGAGCTGAAGACCGCGGGCGAGGAGGCCGAGTCCTCCGCGGCCCAGCTGGGCGGCTTCCTCGACGTCATCAAGTACGTGATGCTCGGCTTCGCGGGCATCGCCGTGCTCGTGGGCGTCTTCCTGATCGTCAACACCTTCTCGATGCTGATCGCCCAGCGCACCCGTGAACTGGGGCTGCTGCGTGCGCTGGGCGCCGACCGGCGGCAGGTGCGCCGGTCCGTGCTCACCGAGGCGCTGCTGCTGGGGCTGGTCAGTTCGACGGTCGGCCTGGGCGTCGGCATCGGGCTGGCCTTCGGGCTGATCGCGCTGATGGGCCAGATCGGCATGAACCTGAAGTCCACCGAGATGGTGATCGGCTGGGCCACACCCGTCGCCGCATACGTCGTCGGGGTCGGCGTCACGTTCGTCGCGGCGTACCTTCCGGCCCGCAGGGCCGCGCGGGTCTCGCCGATGGCGGCCCTAGCCGACGCCGAGATCGCCGATGCGGGGCGGCCGCTCAGGCTGCGTGCGGTGCTGGGTTCGGTGTTCGCCGTGGCCGGCGGCGCCGCCCTCGTAGGCTGCGCGTCGGCCGACAAGACGGGGCAGGCCGCACCGCTGCTCGGGCTCGGCGTCGTGCTCACGCTCATCGCCACCGTGATCGCCGGTCCGCTGCTCGTGCGTCCGCTGATCCGCGTGCTCGGCGGCGCGTTTCCCGCGCTCTTCGGGCCGGTGGGCCGGATGAGCCAGCGCAACGCGCTGCGCAACCCGCGTCGCACCGGCGCGACGGCGGCGGCACTGATGGTGGGGCTCGCCCTGGTGGGCGGCATGTCCGTGGCGAGCGCGTCGATGACCAAGTCCTTCGACCAGCAGATCGACAAGACGCTGGGCGCCGATTTCATCGTGCAGAACAGCAACTTCACGCCGTTCCCGAGGGAGATCACCGACAAGGTGCGCGCCACCGACGGGGCGGGTCTGGTCGTGCGCCAGCGCTTCGCACCCCTCGCGGTGCGGCTCCCGGACGGCAAGCGGGTCGAGTCCACAGCCTCGGGCTACGACGCGCAGCTCGACGACGTCGCCCACATCACGTACGCCGAAGGGGACACGGCCACCGCCCTCGCGTCCGGCAGCATCGCCATGGACGGGGACTTCGCCAAGGAGCACGGCGTGCGGGTCGGCGCCACGCTGCCGGTGGAGTTCCCGGCCGGACGCACAGCCGACCTGAAGGTAGGGGCGCTCACCGACCAGGGCGGCTCGGACAGCTTCGGCATGCAGGGCGGGATCTTCATGGGCCTCGGCACGCTCGAGAAGTACGTCCCCGGCGGCCAGGATTCCGCGCTCTACGTGAACGCCGCTCCGGGCACGGAACCCGACACCCTGCGCGCGCGGCTCGACAAGGCCCTCGACCCGTATCCGCAGGTCCAGGTCCGTGACCAGGCCGACTACAAGGACCTGGTCCACGACCAGATCGCGGTGATGCTCTACCTCGTGTACGCGCTGCTCGGGCTGGCGATCATCATCGCGGTGCTCGGGGTCGTCAACACCCTGGCGCTGTCGGTCGTCGAGCGCACCCGCGAGATCGGACTGCTGCGCGCCATCGGGCTCGGCCGCCGCCAGCTGCGCCGGATGATCCGGCTGGAGTCGGTGGTGATCGCGGTGTTCGGCGCGGTGCTGGGCCTCGGCCTCGGGCTGGTGTGGGGTGTCGCCATTCAGCAGGTGCTGGCGCTCGAGGGCATGACGGCGTTCGCGATCCCGTGGGGGACGATCGTCGCCGTCGTGGTGGGTTCGGCGGTCGTCGGCATCGTGGCGGCACTGCTGCCCGCGCTGCGCGCCTCGCGCATGAATGTGCTGGCGGCCATCGCGCACGAGTGATGTACTCGCGACCAGTACGCCCGATCAGCCCCTCAAGTCACCTATGAGTCCTCAAGTCACCTAGAAGTGAGGAGAGTTCATGGCGCGGCCGTTCCGTTTCGGCGTCAACCTGTTCAGTTCCGTCCCCGGTGACGAATGGCGCAAGAAGTGCCGCCGGGCCGAGGAGCTCGGATACGACGTGATCCTGGTCCCCGACCATCTGGGCTTGCCGGCGCCGTTCCCCGCGCTGGTCGCCGCGGCCGACGCCACCGAGCGGCCGCGCGTCGGCACGTTCGTGCTGAACGCGGGCTTCTGGAACCCCGCGCTGCTGGCCCGTGAGGTGGCCACCACGGACGCCCTGACCGGCGGCCGGCTCGAACTGGGGCTCGGCACCGGATACGTCCAGGCCGAGCACGACACCGCGGGCCTGCCGTACGGATCACCGGGTGAACGCGTCGCGCATCTGCGGCACACCATCGAGGAGCTGGACCGGCTTCTGGTCTCGCCCGAACACCAGCCGCAACCGGTGCAGAAGCCCCGGGTACCGATCCTGATCGGCGCCAACGGCGACCGGATGCTGAAGCTCACGGCCGAACACGCGGACATCGCGGCGTTCACGGGCGCGCGTTCGGTGCCGGACAGCACCACCGGCACGCTCGCCCCGATCACCGCCGAGGAGCTCGACGAGCGCGTGGCGACGTACCGGCGCCTCGCAGCCGGGCGCGCCGAGCCCGCCGAGCTGAATCTGCTCCTTCAAGTCGTCGCCGTCACCGAGGACCGGCGGGCCGCCGTGCAGGAGGCCCTGCCGCACCTACCCAATCTCACCGAGGAGCAGGTGCTCGCTCTGCCGATCATGGCGGTCGGCACCCTGGACCAGATCACCGCCCAGCTGCGAGCACAGCGCGAGCGGTACGGCTTTACGTACCTGACCGTTCTTGAGCCGTACATGGAGGCGTTCGGGGCGGTGATCGAGCGGTTGCGCGGGGAGTGATCTGCGCAAGGGCGGGGCGATGACCGGTCGTACGGCTGCGGTCAGGCCGTCGAACGGGCAGGGATGTGGCCGACCGCCCGCATGCCGGAAATGCTTCTGCGGGAGCCGCCCCGCATGACGCGGGCGGTGCCGGTGGCCGGACCGGCCGGATCGTTCTTCGGTCTCGACGCCTCAGGCCCCGCACCCGGGCCCCAGCCGGGTCGCCGCCTCCGTCGTCGCGCCGGTCTTCGTTCTTCCGCCGGGTCGCGCGGCGGGAAAACGCCTGCCGCGCGTCAGCGCGAGCCTCCACCGCGTGGGTGGCGAGGGTCATGGCCGGCCGGCGTCCTGGCTTCGCCGCCCCGCCTGCCGGTGCTCCGGCAGGCGGGTGGCGCGGTGGGGTCAGCCGCGCTCGCCGCTGTGGAAGGGCTCCTCCCGGCTCAGCGTGGCCGGCGGTGTAGATGGTGTTGCCGTGGAAGGGGCCCGTCGCCGCCGGCCGCCGCCATGGGCTGGACTACCGGCATGATGTGTCCGAGGTCGCCCACGTCCGTGTGCGCCGCCGCGCATGGCCTGGTCGATCCCGGCCGACGCGTCGGCGGTGGGCCGTGGGGGCGCGGCAACCGTGATGTCTGGCTACGTCACCACTGGTAGGGGAGGAACTTTCCGTCGAGGACCACCACGACGCGGTCTCCTGCGGGGTCGGGGACGCGCTGGACGTCGAGGCGGAAATTGATGGCGCTCATGATGCCGTCGCCGCACTGCTCGTGGATGAGCTCCTTGATCGTCGGCCCATAGACCTGCAGCACCTCGTAGAACCGGTAGATCGTCGGATCCACCGGGACAGCGGCGTCCAGCGCACCACGGGTGGGCTGGAGCTGGAAGGCCTCGGCGGCGTCCTTGCCGAGGTCGAGAAGGGACGCCGCAGCCTCGGCCTCCGCCGGACTCATCGGGTGCTGGCCGAGGAGGGCGGCCGTGGTCCAGGCGACGGGCCGGCCGGCCGCCTCGGCGAGTTGAGCCCAGGTCACCCCGAGCCGCGCCTTGGCCGAACGGACCGCCGCCGCGGCTTCCTGCTTGGTAGTGATCATCTGCTGCTCCTCATGTCGATAGCCCCGAGCGCTTCAGAGGCGCCGGGAGGCATGGGCGCCCACGACGCGCCAGCCCTCGGGCAAGCACTGGCGGATGGAGTTCCTGGTGACGATCTCGGTGCGGCCCAGCGTACGGTCCAGGCCTTGCGGGGAGCGGGAGCGCCGGAACGCCTCGATCTCGGCGTGGCCGAACACGTGCAGGTGCAGTGATGGCGGCTGGACTGGAACGTCTCCCTGCCCAGGGGTTCACTCGCGGCTTGCGCGAACCCGGGACCAAGCTCACCCCTCTCTCGATGCCTCGGCACGGAAACCGTTCGCCAGACAGGCCGGCGCTCTGCTTGGCTCGCCCCATGAGCGATCTTCACATCCGCTGCGCCACCCTCGCGGACATCGACACCGTGCTGCAGTTCTGGCGCGAAGCCGCGGAAGGAACGAGCATCAGTGACGACTACGACGGCGTGGCCCGACTCATCACAACGGACCCCGAAGCCCTGCTCCTCGCAGAGCGCGACGGCCTCCTCACGGGAACCGTCATAGCCGGCTTCGACGGATGGCGATGCTCCGCCTACCGACTGGCCGTACGCCCCGACTGCCGCCGCCAAGGCATCGCCACCGCCCTGATGCAAGCGGCAGAACAACGATTCAGCACCCTGGGAGGGCGACGGGTCGACGCCATGGTCCTCGAAGTCAACGAACGGGCACACCACACCTGGGCCGCGGCTGGCTACCATCGCGAGGACCACTGGCGGCGCTGGGTCAAGCCACTGTAAGCACCGGCAGCACTCCCGGAGGTTTGTGAGCCGCCAAGATCCGATGGCCGGCGCCGCCACTTGTACCGGCTGGCAGTGCACCGGAGCACCGCCGCCAAGGGCTCGGCGCTGCCGGCCCCCGCGGAGGAGCGGTTCGTAGGGCTCGGCGGCCGCCGTGGCGACGCGATGGTGCTGCAGCGGAACGAGACAGCGCGCCACGCCTGACAGGCGACGGAGGAGGCGCGCCAGGGGAACACGCGCACCACTTTGCCGATCCTTTACCATGGGTGGGACATTCGGCTCCTAGGAAAGGTGTGAGCGTCCGCCCATGGGCGAGCCTCCCAGTACCACCCATCGCGCAATGCCCCCGGCCCTGGCTGACCATGGGACGGAGGTGACCCGATGACCGAAGTGCTCCTGCTCGCCTTGGCCGTGCTGCTCTCGCTGGCCTGCGGCGCGTTCGTCGCAGCGGAGTTCTCGCTTACCACCGTGGAGCGCGGCGAACTCGAGCGCGCCGTGGAGCGAGGTGAGCGCGGCGCCGCCGGTGCCCTGAAGGCAGTGCGGAACCTCACCTTCCAGCTGTCCGGCGCACAGCTCGGCATCACCGTCACCAACCTGGTCGTCGGCATGCTCGCCGAGCCGTCCATCGCCAAGATGATCACGGGCCCGCTGCAGGCCCTCGGCATCTCCCGGGGCACCGCCTCGTCCATTGCCCTGGTCATCGGCACGGCCCTGTCGACCGTCTTCCTGATGGTCGTCGGCGAGCTGGTGCCCAAGAACTGGGCGATCTCCTCGCCGCTTACGGTTGCCAAGGCTGTGGGCAATCCGCAGCGCTGGTTCAGTGCCGCGTTCCGGCCGTTCATCGGGCATCTCAACAACACCGCGAACCACGCGGTGCGCCGCCTCGGCATCGAGCCCGCTGAGGAGCTCGCCTCCGCCCGCGGGCCCCAGGAGCTGGTCGCCCTGGCCCGCCACTCCGCCAAGGAGGGCGCGCTGGAGGCCGACACGGCCGAGCTCTTCGTACGGACCCTCAACCTCGCCGATCTCACCGCGGAGAACGTGATGACGCCGCGCGTGCAGGTCATCGCGCTCGAGGCGCAGGCGACCTGCGAGGACGTCGCCAACGCGACCCGCGCGACCGGCCTGTCCCGCTTCCCCGTCTACCGCGGCAGCCTCGACTCGGTCATCGGCATCGTCCACATCAAGGACGTGCTGTCTGTACACGCCGAGCGCCGCGCGCGCACGCCCGTCACCGAGGTGATGCGCGAGCCCCTGTTCGTCCCCGAGTCGCTGACCGTGGACCGGCTGCTGGACCGGCTCTCGGGCAAGCGCACGATGGCCGTGGTCATCGACGAGTACGGCGGCACCGCAGGCGTCGCAACCCTGGAGGACATCGTCGAGGAGGTCGTCGGCGAGGTACGCGACGAGCACGACCCGCACGAGACGCCGGACCTGGCCCCCGCCGGGACGGACGAGGACGGCCGCCAGCTGTACTCGGCCGACGGCGCCACCCGTACCGACCAGCTCGAACGCGTCGGGCTGCGGGCTCCCGAGGGCCCGTACGAGACGCTCGCCGGGCTCGTCGCCGCCGAGATCGGCCGGATCCCGAAGGTCGGCGACCGGGTCGAGGTCGACGGATGGCGGCTCGACGTGGTCGACGCCAGTGGCCGCCGGGCCGCCCGCGTGCTGCTGCACGCGCCGACGAACACCGATGACGCGGAGGAGGGACGATGACCGCCGTCCAGCTGCTGATCGCCCTGGCGACGCTGGTCGTCAACGCCTTCTTCGTGGGCGCCGAGTTCGCGCTGATCTCGGTCCGGCGCAGCCAGATCGAGGAGTACGCCGAGCGGGGTGCGCGCCGTGAGCAGCACAGCCTGCGCGCGCGCAGCGTGCTGTGGGGACTGGAGCATGTGTCGGCGCTGATGGCGGCCGCGCAGCTCGGCATCACGCTGTGCACGCTGGTTCTGGGTGTGGTCGCGGAGCCCGCGATCGCGCATCTGCTTGAGCCGGTGTTCGACGCGGTCGGCGTTCCGCACGGTCTGGTCCACCCGATCTCGTTCGTGATCGCGCTGGTCGTCGCTACGTATCTGCACATGCTGCTCGGCGAGATGATCCCGAAGAACGTCGCGCTGGCCGAGCCGGTGCGGACCGCGCTGCTGCTCGGCCCGCCGCTGGTGACCGTGGCCCGGGCGCTGCGCCCGGTGATCTTCACGGTCAACGCCTTCGCGAACGCCCTGCTCAAGCTGCTCCGCGTAGAGCCGAAGGGCGAGGTGGCGGCGACGTTCTCGGACGACGAGCTCGCCCGGCTGGTCAAGGACTCCGGCGAGGCGGGGCTCATCGACGAGCGTGCCCGCGAGCGGCTGCACGACGCCCTTGAGCTGGGCCGTCGTCCCGTACGCGACGTGGTGCTGCCGCTGGAGCGGCTCGTCTACGTGCACGTGGGCGTCACCCCCGAGCAGCTCGAGCGGCTCGCGGCGGAGTCCGGGTTCTCCCGGTTCCCCGTCGTCGACGACGGCCGCCGGATCGTGGGCTATCTACACGTCAAGGACGCCCTCGATGTGACGCCCCGCGATCTGCCCTTCCAGATCAGCGACATGCGGCCCATCGCCCGGGTACGCGAGACCACACCGCTGGACGATGTACTGACCGCCATGCGCGGCAGCCGCACCCACCTCGCAGCGGTCATCGGCTCCGACGGCCGCCTCGCGGGCCTGGTGACGATGGAGGACGTACTGCGGGAACTGTTCGGCCAGCCGGTCTGACAGTCGATCCCCTCGGTGCCGGCCCCGGCTCGCCACGTGCCGGTGGCCGGGTCGGGGCCGCCTGCGGCTGCCGCCGGGCCTGCTCGAGCCTCGCGTACGGCCTGTGCACAGGTTCCCTGAGGGCGCACCGTCGGCGGCACCCGTAAGCGGGACGGCCCCGAGAACTGCGGCGCGCGGAGCGCGATAGCATCGCTCCGCCATGGAGATCAATGCAAACTACACAAGTCTCGTCGCGATAGGCGACAGCTTCACCGAGGGCATGTCGGACCTCCTCCCCGACGGCTCGTACCGCGGCTGGGCCGATCTCCTGGCGGAACGGATGGCGGCCCACACGCCCGGCTTCCGATACGCCAACCTCGCGGTCCGCGGCAAGCTCATCGGCCAGATCGTCGAGGAGCAGGTGGACGCGGCAGCCGAGATGCAGGCGGACGTCGTCACCCTGGTCGGCGGCCTCAACGACACGCTCCGGCCCAAGTGCGACATGGGCAGGGTCCGCGGACTCCTGGAGGAGGCGGTGGAGCGCCTCGCCCCGAACTGCAAGCAGCTGGTGCTGATGCGCAGCCCGGGCCGGACCGGCCCGGTACTGGAGCGGTTCCGCCCGCGCATGGAAGAGCTGTTCGACTGCGTCGACACGCTCGCGGCACGCCACGGCGCGCTCGTGGTCGACCTCTTCGGGGTGCCCGCCCTGTCCGACCAGCGGATGTGGGACGTGGACCGGCTGCATCTGACGCCCGAAGGACACCGCCGGGTGGCCGAAGCGGTGTGGGAGACCCTCGGGTACGAACCCGAGGACGACTGGCGGGCGCCACTGCCTGCTCCCGTGCCGCCGAACTGGGCGACCCGGCGGATCGCCGACGCCCGGTTCGCCCGCCAGTACCTCCTGCCGTGGATCGGCCGCCGCCTCACGGGCCGCTCCTCCGGCGACGGCCGCCCGCCGAAGCGGCCGGAACTCCTGCCGTACGAGGGTCCGATCGCTTAGGCCGTCGTGCTAGGTCGGGGTACGGGTCGGCGCCTGCAAGGACGGCCCCGTACCCCTTCGTAGCTTCCGACGAATCGGGGCCGGGCGCTGGCCTGCACGAATCGCCAGTAGAATTCGTCCACGTGACTGCGTCTCCCAAGCCCCGCATCCCGAACGTCCTCGCCGGCCGCTATGCCTCGGCCGAGCTCGCCACTCTGTGGTCCCCCGAGCAGAAGGTGAAGCTGGAGCGTCAGCTCTGGCTCGCCGTGCTGCGCGCCCAGAAGGACCTCGGGATCGAGGTGCCGGACGGCGTCATCGCCGACTACGAGCTGGTCCTCGACCAGGTCGACCTGAGCTCGATCGCCGAGCGCGAGAAGATCACCCGGCACGACGTGAAGGCCCGGATCGAGGAGTTCAACGCCCTCGCCGGCCACGAGCACGTCCACAAGGGCATGACCTCCCGCGACCTGACGGAGAACGTCGAGCAGCTGCAGATCCGGCTCTCGCTGGAGCTCATCCGCGACCGCACGGTCGCCGTGCTGGCGCGGCTCGGCAAGCTCGCCGGCGAGTACGGCGAGCTGGTCATGGCGGGCCGCTCGCACAACGTCGCCGCGCAGGCGACCACCCTCGGCAAGCGTTTCGCGACGGCCGCCGACGAGCTGCTGGTGGCGTACGGCCGGGTCGAGGAGCTGCTGACCCGCTACCCGCTGCGCGGCATCAAGGGCCCGGTCGGCACCGCCCAGGACATGCTCGACCTGCTCGGCGGCGACGCCGGGAGGCTCGCCGAGCTGGAGCAGCGCATCGCGCAGCACCTCGGCTTCTCGCAGGCCTTCACCTCGGTCGGCCAGGTCTACCCGCGCTCCCTCGACTACGAGGTCGTGACGGCGCTGGTGCAGCTGGCCGCGGCGCCGTCGTCGCTCGCCAAGACGATCCGGCTGATGGCCGGCCACGAGCTGGTGACCGAGGGCTTCAAGCCGGGCCAGGTCGGCTCGTCGGCGATGCCGCACAAGATGAACACCCGTTCGTGCGAGCGCGTCAACGGCCTCATGGTGATCCTGCGCGGCTACGCCTCGATGACCGGTGAGCTGGCGGGCGACCAGTGGAACGAGGGCGACGTGTCCTGCTCGGTGGTGCGCCGGGTCGCGCTGCCGGACGCGTTCTTCGCGCTCGACGGTCTCCTTGAGACGTTCCTGACGGTTCTCGACGAGTTCGGTGCGTTCCCGGCGGTCGTCGCGCGGGAGCTGGACCGCTACCTGCCCTTCCTCGCGACGACGAAGGTGCTGATGGGCGCGGTGCGGGCGGGCGTGGGCCGGGAGCTCGCGCACGAGGCCATCAAGGAGAACGCGGTGGCGTCGGCGCTCGCGATGCGCGAGCAGGGCGCCGAGCGCAACGAACTCCTCGACAAGCTCGCCGCGGACGAGCGCATCCCGCTGGACCGGGAGCAGCTCGACGCGCTGATGGCCGACAAGCTGTCCTTCACCGGCGCCGCGAGCGACCAGGTGGCGGCCGTGGTCGCACGGATCGAGGAGATCGTCAAGGAGCGTCCGGAGGCGGCCGGCTACACGCCGGGGGCGATCCTCTGACGCGGAGGAGCAATGGGCAGACGCGGCTGACTGCCGCCGATCTCGAGGCCGCCCGCGACCGCATCGTGCCCGATGTGGTCGCGGACGGTCTCCGCGTTCTCTTCTGCGGCATCAACCCGGGCCTGATGACGGCCGCTACCGGCCATCACTTCGCCCGCCCGGGCAACCGCTTCTGGCCCGTGCTGCATCTGTCGGGGTTCACGCCCCGGCTACTGATCCCCGCGGCGCAGGAGGAGTTGCTCACGTACGGCCTCGGCATCACGAATGTCGTGGCCCGCGCCACCGCCCGCGCCGACGAGCTGACCGCGGACGAGTACCGCGAGGGCGGCCGCATCCTGGCCGGCAAGGTGGAGCGGCTGCGGCCGCGGTGGCTCGCCGTGGTGGGCGTGACCGCCTATCGCGCGGCGTTCGGTGAGCGTCGGGCCGGGATCGGGCCACAGGAGCGGACGATCGGCGGCAGCCGGGTGTGGGTGCTGCCCAACCCGAGCGGGCTCAACGCGCACTGGACGGCGGCGACGATGGCGGAGGAGTTCGGCCGCCTGCGCGCAGCCGCCTCCGAGGCCGACGACACTCAGGGCCTCCCCGGGCCTTGAGGCCCCGCCAACCCTCAGCGCTCCCGCCGGCCCTCAACGCTCCCGCCGAACCCAGGGTGCCCCGCTGGACTCAGGCCCCGCCGATGCTCAGGCCTTGGGCCGACTATCAGGGCTCCCGCTGAGGGCCAGGGACTCACGCCGACGGCCAGGGCCCCTCTGAGGTCCAAGACCCACCCCGACGACCACGGCTGCAGCTCAAGATCAGGTTTTCCGCCCAGGATCAGGGCTTCCGCGCGACCACCCCGAACTGGGCCACCACCGGCGCCTCCTCAGCCGCCGCGTCCGGGCGCCAGCGCGCGCACGAGACGATGCCCGGCTCGAGGATCTCCAGGCCCTCGAGGAAGCTCTCGACCTCCGCCCTGCTCCGGGCGGTGATCGGGGGCGTGGCGTTCTCGTTCCAGAACTTCATCGCCTCGGCGTTGCCCTCGCCGCCCAGCTCCAGGGTGGGGTGGGTGACCGCGAGATAGCTTCCGGAGGGCACGGCGTTCATGAGGCGCCGGACGATTGCGCGGGCCTCGTCGGTGTCCAGGATGAAGTTCAGGATGCCCAGCATCATGACCGCGATGGGACGGTCGAAGTCGAGGGTCGCGGCTGCGGCCCGCAGGATGGCGTCGGGTTGGTGCGCGTCCGCGTCGACGTAGCTGGTGGCTCCTTCGGGCGAACTGGTGAGCAATACGCGGGCGTGCGTGAGCACGATGGGGTCGTTGTCGACGTAGACGATGCGGGCGTCGGGGGCGATGCGCTGGGCCACCTCGTGCGTGTTCTCGACGGTGGGCAGTCCGGTGCCGATGTCGAGGAACTGGCGGATCTCCGCCTCCCCGGCCAGGAGGCCGACCACCCTGCCGAGGAACGCCCGGTCGGCGCGCGCCACCTCACCGATGCTGGGGTACATCGATGTCACCTGCTCGCCGACCTGCTCGTCCACGGGATAGTGGTCCTTGCCGCCCAGCCAGTAGTTCCACACACGGGCGTTGTGTGCGATGTGGCTGTCGATCCGCTCGTCCGGCGCCTGCCCGGTGCTGTCGCTCACGTTCGCTGCTCCTCCGTACGGGCCGTGCATGGCTGCTGGGGTGCTTCAAGGGGCCATGGTGGCACGGGAGTTGCTCCGGACCCGCGCAGGTCACGGCGGGTCGACCTCGGTGACGGCGGCAAGGAGCTGAAAGGGCGACTCCTCACCCCATGGAGAGCCGCCGAGCGCGACCCAGCGTTCGTCGGTCTGCCACAGCTGCGCATCCTGCACGCGTGCGCTGAGCATGCGCCACGGCTCGGGTATGTCCTCGCCGTCGCCCATGGAGCGGTGCAGCAGGCTGTACAGGCTGACCGGCACAGGCAGTCCCCAGCGCTTCGTCAGCCGCTCGGACAGTGCCACGCACTCGGCCTCGTACTGCTCCCTCGCCTCGAGCGCCTCGGAGCAGTCGCCGCCCCGGAATCCGTCGAACACCGCTAGCTCAGCTATGTGGTAACCGGGACCGCAGAATCCACCGTCCCACCTGCCGTGCTCGGCCGGGAACTCCCGGGAGCACAGCAGGAGGACGGTGTCCAGGTGCTGTGCGGTGCTCATGTCGTCCAGTAAACCGGCATGCACTGACAACCAGCCTCCGGGCCTACCAGTCGGTGTCCTTTCGCCCGGTCTGGGCCTACGAGTCGGTGTCTGCCGCCCGGTCCGACGTCAGGCATCCCTGCGGCGAACGGCCCACCAGCCGGCCACCACCGCGGCCGCCGCCCAAACCGCCGTGACGGCGAGGCCGCTCCAGGGACCGAGGCTGCCCACCGGGTCCTGGTGGAGCACCTGTTGGCCGGCCCGGTCCGGCAGATACTCGGCGGCGCCCTTCGCCACGTCACCGACCACGAACGAGACGATCAGGATGAAGGGAATGAGAATGCTCAGTACGGCGACCGCGCTGCGCAGCAGGGCGGTCAGACCGGCGGCGAAGAGTGCCATGAGCGCGAGATAGATCCCGCCCCCGATGCAGGCGCGCACAGCCCCCGGGTGGCTCAGCCCGATGGTGTACTCCCCCATGAACGCCTGGCCCACAAGGAACGACGCGTTGCTGGTGACGAGGCCCACGACGAGCGCGGCGACGGCCACGATCGCCATCTTGGCGGCGTAGAACAGGCCTCGGTTCGGCACGGCGGACAGCGAGATGCGCAGCGCGCCGTTCAGGTACTCGGAAGAGACGGCGGTCGCCCCGAAGCTGATCGCCGCGATCTGGGCGAAGTTCAGCGCGTAGAAGGCGCCGAAGAGCGGCTCGGCGTCCGGGTTGTCCGCCTCTGCCTGGCCCACGGTGGGGTAGACGAGCAAGGTGATGGCTAGGGTGACCGCGAAGACCGCGATGAGCGATCCGAAACTGGCGCGCACCGACCGGATCTTGATCCATTCGGAGTGGAGAACGGCCGTGGTCGACATGGCTTCAGACCTCCTGCGGGGTGGTCGGGGACACGGCCGTGAACTCCGTGTCGTCAGCGGTGAGGGCGAGGTAGGCCTGCTCCAACGAGGCCTGTTCGTCGGCGAGTTCCACTACGGGGATGCCTTCTGCGGCGGCGAGCGCGCCGATCTCCGCGGCCTTGGCGTCCTCGACGGTCCACCGGCCGTCGTCGCTCTGCGCGACCTCGTACCCCTTGCGTACGAGCGCGGCGCGCAGCCGTGCCGGATCAGTCGTACGCACCCGCACGCGCGCGTGGCTGTGTGCGTCGAGGAAGTCCTGCATCGGGGTGTCCGCGAGCAGCTTGCCCCGGCCGAGGACGACGAGGTGGTCGGCGAAGCTTGCGGTCTCGTTCATCAGGTGACTCGAGACGAGCACCGTACGGCCTTCACGGGCGAGGCGGCGCAGCAACTCGCGGACCCAGATGATGCCTTCGGGGTCGAGGCCGTTGGAGGGCTCGTCCAGCAGGACGACCTGCGGATCGCCGAGGAGGGCGGCCGCGATGCCGAGGCGCTGGCGCATGCCGAGCGAGAAGGTCTTGATGCGGCGGCCGGCCACGGAGGCGAGTCCGGCCTCCTCCAGGACCTCGTCGACGCGGCGTGCCGGGAGGCGGTTGCTGACGGCGAGGGCGCGCAGATGGTTCCGGGCGGTGCGGGAGCCGTGCGCCGCCTGGGCGTCGAGCAGCGCGCCCACCTGGCGCAGCGGTTCTTCGATGGTGGCGTAGGGCCGTCCGCCGATGGTGGCCGTGCCGGATGTCGGCCGGTCGAGGCCGAGAGCGAGGCGCATGGTGGTGGACTTGCCGGCGCCGTTGGGGCCGAGGAATCCGGTGACCCGGCCCGGTTCGACGGTGAAGGTGAGGCGGTCCACGGCCCGGGTAGTTCCGTACTCCTTGGTCAGGTTGCTGATGTCGATGCTCGTCATGGCATCAGGGTTGCGGCCGGGGCGGTGACCGGGCCTCCCCCGTGGGTGGCTTCCATCTCCCCCTCGCGGGGGAGCCGTCGCGCGAAGCCCCCTGGAACGATGACGGCATGCCCCGGCTGCCCCGCTTCTTGCGACCGCTGACCCGTGCGGTCACCTACACCCGCTGGCTGCACATGCTGGTCGGCGCGTTCATCGCGTTCGTCTGCGGCCTGGTCTATCCGGGGTTCGTCGATCTGTCGTTGGCGGAGTGGGCGCTGGTTCCCCTCGTTCCCATCCCACTGCTCGTGGCGGCCGCCATGGTGCCCGCTATGCGGCTGGCCGAGGGGCTGCAAGCACGGCTGATGCTCTTTCCCGGGCCGCACGCGCGCGTGAAGGACGGCAGCGAGGATCCCGGTATCTCGGCGGCGCCGTCCACCTCGTGGAGCGACCGGGGCAGGACCGCGGTGTGGATGGTGCTCCGGCTGGAGGTCGGCTGTGTCATCGCCTTTGTGACCGGCCAGCTCATGGCGCTCTCACTGGCGCTCGTCGGAGCCGCGGCGGGGTCCCCCACCGGCGCGGATCCCCTCATTCCAGTCACCGGACATCACTCGGCGTACGCGCTACTCGTCCCCGTTCCGCCTCTGGTCCTGGTGTTGGTGGTGGCCGCGGTCGGGCCCATGATGGCCGCGGCCGCCCGCCGCCTGCTCGGGCCGTCTCCCAAGGAGCGGCTGGCCGCGCTGGAAGAGCGCACCGAGCAACTGCTTGAACGCAACCGGATCGCCCGGGAGTTGCACGACTCCATCGGGCATGCGCTGACCGTCGCCGTCGTACAGGCGGGAGCCGCACGCGCCGCCGCCGACCCGGAGTTCACCGAGAAGGCGCTGGACGCGATCGAGGAGACGGGACGGGCGGCCCTGGAGGACCTGGAGCGCGTACTGCTGGTGCTGCGCGAGGCGGAGCAGCCCGTGAGCAGCCGGCCCGCACTCGGCGAGGCGGACCGCCTGTTCGACTCGGCGCGTGCATCGGGTGCGAAGGTCGACGCCGAGGTGACCGGCCCCCTCGACCAGGTGCCGGGGCCCGTGTCCCGGGAGGGCTACCGGATGCTTCAGGAGGCCCTCACCAATGTGCTGCGGCACGCGGGGGCGGTGCCGGTACGCGTCCGCATCACCGTGGACCGCACGGGCCTGAGGATGGACGTACGCAATCCACTGCCCACCACGGCCGTGACCGTTACAGGCGGTGGCAGCGGAAGCGGGCTGCGCGGGATGCGTGAACGGGCCGGACTGCTCGGCGGCCACGTCCGTGCGGGCCAGGAGGACGGCGAGTGGCAGGTGCACGTCGAACTGCCGCTTGGCTGATCTAGGCTGACCACGTGCCGCTCACCGTGCTGCTGGTCGACGACGAACCACTCGTACGCGCGGGCCTGCGCGCCGTCCTCGAGGCGCAACCGGACATCGAGGTGGTCGGTGAGGCCGCCGACGGAGCCGCCGTCATCCCCCTGGTGCGCCGGCTGCGGCCGGACGTCGTCGCCATGGACGTACGCATGCCGCTGATGGACGGGATCGAGGCCACGCGCGCGGTGCTGCGCTCCGTGCCGGAGCCGCCGAAGATCCTCGTGGTGACTACGTTCGAGAACGACGAGTACGTGTACGGGGCGCTGCGTGCGGGCGCCGACGGGTTTCTGCTGAAGCGCGCGCGGCCCGCCGAGATCGTGCACGCCGTGCGGCTTGTCGCGGAGGGCGACTCGCTGCTGTTCCCGGCGGCGGTCCGGCGGCTGGCGGCCGAGTACGGCAAGGACAGCGGCAACGCGACGGCGCGCGCGGCGATGGAGCGGGCCGCGCTGACCGACCGCGAGGCGGACGTGCTCCGACTGATGGCACGCGGCCTGGCCAACGCAGAGATCGCCGAGCGCCTCCTGATCGGCACGGAGACGGTCAAGTCCCACGTCAGCGCCGTACTGGCGAAACTGGGGGCACGGGACCGCACGCAGGCCGTCATCGCGGCGTACGAGTCGGGGTTCGTCTCACCGGGGTGAGCCACCGGGCGACAGCCGGGGTGAGCGCCCGGCACGGTTCAACCGGTGCAACCCTCCCGTCTCGCCGCTGTTCCATACGGCAGGTACCATCCGCCCCACACGCGCACGAGCTGGGAGGACGGACGTTGGGGCTGCTGACCGGCGGGGATCCCTCTCTGCTGCGGCGGATCAATTCCGCCGTGGTGCTGCATGCGCTGCGCGCCGCGGATCCTGCGACGCTCACCGAGATCACCAGGGTGACCGGGCTGTCCCGGCCGACCGTCGAGGGCGTCGTCGAGGGCCTGGTCGAGGCCGGGCTCGTGGTCGAGACGGCCGCCGAGGAGGGTGCGACCAGGAAGCAGGGGCGGCCCGCCCGGCGGTTCCGGTTCCGGGCGGAGGCCGGTCATCTGCTCGGCCTTGAGATCGGGCCGCACCGGGTGTCCGCCGTCCTCGCCGATCTGGAGGGCCGGATGCTCGCCACGGCGTCGAAGGACGTCGACGAGTCCGCGCCCGCCGACGAGCGGCTGGAGCGGTTGCGTACGGCGGTCGCCGACCTGCTGCGCAGGGCCGGCGTCGCACGTGGTTCCCTGCGGGCCGTCGGCGTGGGCACGCCCGGCATCGTGGAGGCCGACGGCACGATACGTCTGGGCACGGCCCTGCCCGAGTGGACGGGGCTGCAACTGGGCGAGCGGCTCCGGCGGTCCTTCAAATGCCCGGTGCTCGTGGAGAACGACGCCAACGCGGCCGCCGTCGCCGAGCACTGGAAGGGCGCGGCGACCGAGTCCGACGACGTCGTGTTCGTGATGGCGGGCCTGAGTCCCGGCGCCGGCTCACTCATCGGCGGGCGGCTGCACCGCGGGTACGGCGGGGCGGCCGGAGAGATCGGGGCACTGCACCTGCTGGGCCGCGAGGCCACCCCGGAGACGCTTCTGTCGACGACGGACGAGCCGCTGCATCCACTGGACGAGCAGGCGGTCGCGGAGGTCTTCGCGCAGGCCCGCAGTGGAGACGAGCGGGCCCTGGAGGCCGTCGACCGCTTCATCCAGCGACTCGTGCACGACGTCGCGGCGCTGGTGCTGGCGCTCGACCCCGAGCTCGTCGTGGTCGGCGGCTGGGCGGCCGGTCTGGACGGCGTACTGGAACCGCTGCGCCGCGAGCTGGCCCGCTACTGTCTGCGGCCCCCGCGGGTCGCTCTGTCGATCCTCGGCGAGGCGGCCGTCGCGACGGGCGCGCTGCGGCTTGCGCTCGACCATGTCGAGGAGCAGCTGTTCGCGGTGGAGGGGACGGTCACGGCGCGGAGGTGAGGCCGCAGCCGCCGACCGTGAGAGGTCGTTGTCCTGCCGGAAGCAAAAGGCCTTCCTCCTTGCGGGACTGCAAGGAGGAAGGCGGTGAGGCTCACGTGCCTCGCCCTGGCCGCGGTCACGGTCAGGAGGCGCGGCGCTCCGCATCGTGGTGGATCTCGACGCCGCCGGAGTCGCCGAAGGTGAGACGGCAGGTGTCGGCGCGGTACGTGGCCACGGAGACCGCGGCCGTACGGCCCTCGGCGAGGAAACGGGTCGTGACGACCAGCACCGGCGCGCCGGGCAGCCGGTCGAGCACCTTGGCGTCGTCCGCGCGGGCCGAGCCGAGCTCGACGGCACTGTCCTGTCCTTCGAGCCCGAGCCGCTGCAGCTCTCGCAGAACGGCACGCGCGCGTGCCGGCCCGGACGGCGCCTCGATCGCGGAGAGGTCGGGCACCGAGGAAGCGGGGATGTAGAGCAGCTCGGCGGCGACCGGCTGGCCGTGCGTCATGCGCATGCGGCGCACCGTGTGCACCGTCTCGTCATCCCCGGTCTCCAGGATGCGGGCCACGGCCGCGGGCGGAACCGACTGGGTGCAGTCCGCCGCCTTCCAGGCTTCGCCGACGGCGCCCGGCCACACGTGCTCGGCGGCCCCCACGGCCACACCCATACGCGGCGGCGCGACGGTGGTACCGACCCCACGGCGGCGCTGCAGGCGCCCCTCGAGCTCGAGCTGCTCGAGTGCCTGCCGGAGCGTGGCCCGGGCGACCCCGAAGCGGGCGGCCAGATCGCGCTCGTTGGGGAGGATCTCGCCGACCGAGAACTCGGCGTCGAGTGCCTCACTGAGCACGGTCTTGAGGTGCCAGTACTTCGGCTCCGGCACCGTTTCCAGCTGAGTGGTCCCCACCCTGTCCTCCGCAATCGCCGTGTCCCCGGCGGCGTTTCAGCGCCTTGTTTATTAAAGGTTCCTGCACTATGCCTGCGACCATAAGCCGCGCCCCACCCTTGGTCAAGACCAATCCTCGATCAGCTACGGCAGGGCAGGCCGGGTCCATGGGAGTGTTCACGGACTGTTCGTGATCGGCACGCGCGCGTGCGTACCGGTCAGTGCGAGGCGAGGGAGACGAGCTTGTCCGGGTTGCGTACCAGGTAGATGCGCTGGATCCGCCCGTCGGCGATCTCCAGCTGGAAGACCGTGTCGGGCTTGCCGCCGGAGAGGGCGAGCGCCGCCGGGCCGCCGTTGAGCTCCAGAACACGGATCTCCAGCGCCGGGATCCCCTCGCGGCCCACCGCGGCGAGGAAGCGGCCCACCTTGTCGGCCGATTCGATGACGCGCAGCGGCGCCTTGGACTTGCCTCCGCTGTCGCTCACGAGCTGGACGTCGGGTGCCAGCAGGGACATAAGCCCCTCGATGTCACCACCCGCCGCCGCGGTCAGGAACCGCTCGGTCAGGTCGCGCCGCTCGGTGGGGTCCACCTGGTAGCGCGGCCTGCGCTCGTCGACGTGCTTGCGTGCCCGCCCCGCCAGCTGGCGCACCGCAGACTCGCTGCGGTCGAGCGTGGCGGCGATGTCGGCGAACGGGAATCCGAAGGCCTCCCGCAGCACGAACACCGCGCGCTCCAGGGGCGACAGCGACTCCAGGACGACCAGGACGGCGAACGAGACGGAGTCGGCGAGGACGGCGCGTTCCTCCGTGTCCGCGACGGTGGGGCCGAAGTCCGTGACCAGCGGCTCGGGCAGCCAGGGCCCCACGTAGGTCTCGCGCCGGGACTGGACGTGGCGGAGCCGGTCGAGGGCCAGGCGCGTGGTGATCCGCACCAGATAGCCGCGCGGCTCCCGCACGTCCGCCCGGTCGCCGGACGACCAGCGCAGCCATGCCTCCTGGACGACGTCCTCCGCGTCGGCCACGCGGCCGAGCATGCGGTAGGCGACTCCCATCAGCACGGGCCGGTGTTCTTCGAAGACATCGGTCGCGGTGTCGGTGGCCACACCCCCATCCCAGCGGAGCGGTCTGATCCTGTCCAGGGGAATTCGGGCTCCCCGACCGGGACGGGACGGACAACGGGGCGCGCGGGGAGCGCGACCGCGTTCTCTTCTGCGGCCTCCCGTCACGAAACCGCGTACCGGGGTCTACCCGCCAGTAGCCTTTGCTGACAAGCTGTCTACACGCCGGTCCTCCGAGCGGTCCCGACGGGCCAACTGAGCCTGCGCTCACGGGACTCCGGTGCGCCACCAGACGAGGAGTCAGCAGCATGGCCCAAACGGTCTCCTTTCCGGTCGAATCCCCCCATGGCCCCCGAACGGTGTCCCTCGCCTACACACGCGTGGGCGCGGGCGAACCGCTCCTCCTGCTGCACGGCATCGGCCACCACCGTCAGGCGTGGGACCCGGTGATCGACATCCTGGCGACCGAGCGCGACGTCATAGCGGTCGACCTGCCCGGCTTCGGCGAGTCCCCCGCGCTGCCCGACGGGCTGACCTACGACCTGTCCACCGTGGTGCCCGCACTCGGCTCGCTCTGTACGGCACTGGAGATCGAACGCCCGCATGTCGCGGGCAATTCGCTGGGCGGGCTGCTCGCCCTCGAACTGGGCCGCGAGAACCTCGTACGGTCCGTCACGGCGCTGGCGCCCGCGGGGTTCTGGACGGAGGCCGAGCGCCGGTACGCCTTCAGCACGCTGCTCGCGATGCGGCAGGGGGCACGGCTGCTGCCTGTCCCGATGATCGAACGGCTCTCCCGCACAGCGGCCGGGAGGGCCGCGCTGACCAGCACCATCTACGCACGCCCGGGCCGCCGTCCGGCCGAGGCCGTGGTCGCCGAGACGCTGGCGCTGCGCAATGCGACCGGGTTCGCCCAGACGCTCACCGCGGGGCGACAGGTGCTCTTCAAGGACGACGTTCCGGGACTCCCGGTCACCGTCGCCTGGGGTACGCGCGACCGTCTGCTGCTGCACCGCCAGGGCGTCCGCGCCAAGCGCGTCATCCCCGGTGCGCACCTGGTACGGCTGCCCGGATGCGGACATGTCCCGATGAACGACGACCCGGCGCTCGTCGCTCGGATCGTCCTGGACACCAGCAACTGAGCCCTTCGGACTCGGCCTCAAAGTCCCTCAGCCGACTCCCCAGCCAACGCTTGGGGAGTCCTTCAGGAGGTGCCCCCGGCGGGCTGGATTTCCAGCCCGCCGGGGGCCTTCGCGCAGCCACGGCCACCGACGACCGCAGCGCCGCGCGTCCTGTTCCCCTATGCCTGCGGCGAGTTGTTCACTTGGGGTTTGTGTGTGCGCTGCGGCGCCCGAGTAGTTGTGGCATCGCACCTTGGTCCGAACCGTCACTGGAGGCCATCCATGACTCACAACCCGACCCCCGGCCGGCGCTCCGTGCTGCGCGGCTCCCTCGCCGCGTCCGCCGCGCTGGCCCTGCCCTCCGCGGGCGTCCTGGCGTCCGCGGTGCCCGCTCAGGCGCTGTCGGGACGGCCGCGTACCGCCTGGGGAGTGCAGGCGGGAGACGTGACCGCCTCCACGGGCCTGGTGTGGGCGCGTTCCGACCGGCCGGCGCGGATGATCGTGGAGACCGCCGCCACCGAGTCCTTCCGCAATCCGCGCAGATGGCAGGGCCCGCTCCTCGGCCCGGACACGGACTTCACAGGTACGGTTCCGCTGCGCGGCCTGCCGCCCGGCGAGCAGATCCACTACCGCGTGACGCTGGCCGACCCCGAGGACTACCGCCGCACCGGCGAGCCGGTGCCGGGCACCTTCCGCACCGCGCCCGCCAAGCGGCGCGCGGGCGTACGGTTCCTGTGGTCGGGCGACATCGTGGGGCAGGGCTGGGGCATCAACCCGGACATCGGCGGCCTCTACGCGTACGAGGACATGCGCCGCCTCGACCCGGACTTCTTCCTGAGCAGCGGTGACAACATCTACGCGGACGGGCCGCTGTCGTCGACGGTGACGCTGCCCGACGGCCGTGTCTGGCGGAACGTCACCACCGAGGAGAAGTCCAAGGTCGCTGAGACGCTCGCCGAGTACCGGGGCAACTTCCGCTACACGCTGCTCGACGAGAACGTACGCCGGTTCAACGCGCAGGTGCCGACGATCACGCAGTGGGACGACCACGAGGTCCGCAACAACTGGTACCCGGGCCAGATCCTCACCGACAGCCGGTACACGATCAAGGACGTCGACACGCTGGCCGCGCACGCCCGTCAGGCCTTCAGCGAGTACTTCCCGATCTCCACGCTGCCCTCTACGGGCGAGGACGGCCGCGTCTACCGGGTCGTGAACCACGGCCCGCTGCTGGACGTCTTCGTGCTGGACATGCGCACCTACCGCAACGCCAACTCGCCCGACCGCCAGCCCGACGACACCACAGGCATCATGGGCGCGGAGCAGCTGAGCTGGCTGAAGAAGGAGCTGTCGCGTTCACGTGCGGTGTGGAAGGTGATCGCCGCCGACATGCCGCTCGGCCTTGTCGTGCCCGACGGCGCGACGGACTTCGAGGCCGTCGCGCAGGGCGACCCGGGCGCGCCGCTCGGCCGTGAGCTGCAGATCGCCGAACTGCTGCGTTTCATCAAGCACAACCGGATCACCGGCACGCTGTGGCTGACCGCGGACGTACACCACACGTCGGCGCAGCACTACGACCCGTCGCGCGCGGCCTTCACGGACTTCGAGCCGTTCTGGGAGTTCGTCTCGGGTCCGCTGGCGGCGGGCGGCTTCCCCGCGAACGCGCTGGACGGCACCTTCGGCCCCGACCGAGTCTTCGTACAGGCGCCGACGACGGGCAACGTGTCTCCGATGGAGTCCCCGCAATACTTCGGCGAGGTCGACATCGACGGTGACAGCGGCGAACTGACCGTCCGGCTGCGCGCCACGGGCGGTTCGGTGCTGTTCACGAAGGTGCTGCAGCCGGGGCGCGTGGGGCAGTAGCCGGTCCGCACCGACGAGCCTCGCGACCGTCCGGTCCGACGTGTGCGGCGGGTCGCCCGCTCAGGGCGCCCGCCGCCACTGCTCCGTACGGCTGACAGAACCCGCACCCCCCTGAGCGCGCCGTGCGCTGCCCAGGCTGCCCCACACTGTCCTGACCTGCGGCTTTACGGCATGCGCCATTGAATGTGAAACCACTGCAAAAAGGACAGTTCTCGCTTTACCCCTCAGTCACAATCCGTTCGTGATCACGCAACACCTCTCCTTCACAGTGGATGCATGAAGCGAGAGATGTCTGACGTAACCCGTGCAAAGCACGGCCGTCCCGTTCACCACTGGCGGCGGGACGTGGTCGAACTGGCGGCACTGTTCACGGCCGTTGCGGTGGCCGACGGCGTGGCGAACCTGGTGGGGCACGGGCCCGACGGCCCCGCCCTGCTGGTGGTCTCGGCCGTCGCACTGATCGCCACGGCGGCGTTCCACACATGGTGGTCACGACGCCACGGCCACGCTCCTCCGACAGGCGATACCGGCACCCGGCCGCTCGCCACCGCCGAGCAGACCGGGCCCTCAGCAACCGGGGCGACCGCCGCCACCGGGCTGTCCGCTCCCGCGGCACCGTCCGCCGACACGACGACGCTGTGGCGGATGCGGACCACCGTCCGGGACGAGCCCGGATCGCTGGCCGCGCTGTGCACCGCGCTCGCACACCACCAGGTCGACATCCTGAGCCTGCAGACGCATCCGCTGGCACAGGGCACCGTCGACGAGTTCCTGCTGCGTGCTCCCGCCGAGCTGCCCGCCGGCGAGATCACCCGCGCCATCTCCCGAGCGGGCGGCACCGACATCTGGATCGAACGGGCCGACGCCCACGATCTGGTGGACGCCCCGACCCGCGTCCTGAGCCTGGCCACGCGTACCGCCCTGGACGACGCCGAACTGCCGCTGGCGCTACGCCAGTTGCTCGGCAGGTGCACGATCCGCTCACTGCCCGCCGCCTCGGCCGACAACGGCACGAGCGAGACCGCTCCTGTCGAGGGGGCTCTCGAGGACACCGTGATGCGGCTGCGGGCGCCCGAAGGCGGGGTGATCACGGTGGAGCGGCCATATCTGCCGTTCACGCCCACCGAGTTCGCGCGCGCCCGCGCGCTCGTCGAGCTGGACACCCGGCTGGGCCCGCGCGTGCCGCGCAGCAAGGACGTGCTGACGCTGCCGCAGGGCAGCGCCATAACGGTACGCAGGGCCGGCACCGCCGACCTCGAGGCCGCCAAGGCCATGCACGAGCGGTGCTCCAAGCGCACCCTGAACATGCGGTACCACGGCCCCGTCGGCGACGCCGACCGCTACCTCAACCACCTGCTCAGCCCGCGCTTCGGCCGCACCCTGGCCGTGGGGACCGACGCCGGCCGCATCGTCGCCCTCGGCCATCTCCTGTGGGACGGCGACGAGACGGAGGTCGCGCTGCTCGTCGAGGACGAGTGGCAGGGCCGCGGCATCGGCAGCGAACTCCTCGGCCGCCTGGTCACGATGGCCGTAGAGGCGGGCGCAGAGAGCGTGTACGCGGTCACGCAGGCCTCCAATACGGGGATGGTCGCCGCCATGCGCGGCCTCGGACTGCCCCTCGACTACCAGATCGAGGAGGGCACGCTGGTGATCACGGCCCGCCTCGACGCGACACCGGTGCGTTCGCGGCTGCCGTACGACCACGCGAACGGGATCGGCCAGGACCCGGAGTTCGCACGGGACCGGCGGTACTGACGCGACCGGCGCTCACGAGGTGCCGGCGCTACGACCCACAACTGGAACGGATGGGCGGGGCGGCCAGAACCGGGCCGCCCCGCCCGGCCGTTCACTCACCCCGGTCCCCGCCGAGCGCACGCTCCAGATCGCGCCACAGGTCGTCGACGTCCTCGAGGCCGACCGACAGGCGCAGCAGCCGGTCGCTGACGCCGCACGACCGGCGGTCGTCTGCGGCCACGAGCCGATGGCTGATGGACGTCGGGTGCTGGATGAGCGTGTCGACGCTGCCGAGGCTGACGGCCGGAGTGATCAGCCGTACCCCGGCGATCACCTCGTGCGGGTCGCCACGTACCTCGAAGGCGACCATGGCACCGCCGAGCCGCGGGTAGTGGACACGGGCGACGCGCGGATCGGCGGCCAGCCTGCGCGCCAGTTCCGCCGCCGTCGCCGATGCCGCACGCACGCGTACCGGCAGGGTCGCCAGTCCCCGCAGCAGCAGATAGCCGGCCAGCGGATGCAGTACGCCGCCGGTGGCGAACCGCACCTGCCGCAGGCGGCGCGCGAACTCCTCGTCGCAGGCCACCACTCCGCCCAGTACGTCGCCGTGCCCGCCCAGGTACTTGGTGGCGCTGTGCAGCACCAGCCGCGCGCCCGACTCGGCAGGCCGCTGCAGCACGGGCGTGGCGAAGGTGTTGTCAGCGAGCAGCGGCACGGAGCCGCAGTCGTGCGCGACGGCGCGCAGGTCGACTTCGGCGAGCGTCGGGTTGGCGGGCGACTCGACGAGTACGAGGCCGGTGTCGGGCCGCAGGGCGTCCGCGATTCCGGCCGGGTCGGTCCAGGTGACCTCCGAGCCGAGCAGCCCGGCGGTCAGCAGATGGTCGCTGCAGCCGTACAGCGGGCGCACGGCGACCACATGGCGCAGGCCGACGGAGCTGCGCACCAGCAGGACCGCGGTGAGCGCGGCCATGCCGCTGGCGAAGGCGACCGCACTCTCGGTGCCTTCCAACCGCGCGATCGCCCTCTCGAAGCGGGCGACGGTCGGATTGCCGAGGCGCCCGTAGACAGGCGTCCCGGACGGCTCGGTGCCGTCGGCTGCGAACGCGTCGATCCGGGCGGCCTCGCCACGGCTGTCGTACGACGGGTAGGTGGTGGACAGATCGATGGGGGGTGCGTGCAGGCCGAGCGCGGCGAGGTCGTCGCGGCCGGCATGGACGGCTTCGGTGGCCAGCGCCCGGACGGCCGCGGAGCCGGACGTGGGGACTCTGCGTGCGGTGTCGTCTGCGATGTCGGTGTCCATGGGCGACAGCGTGAACAACGGCCGGGGTCTTGGCGCAGTACACCGTGCTACGTTCGGCCGATGCCCGAATCTGTCGTACTCGATCCGGTGGATCTGCACATTCTGCGGCTCCTGCAGAACGACGCACGCACCACGTACCGCGACCTCGCCGCGCAGGTCGGCGTCGCGCCCTCGACCTGCCTGGACCGGGTGGCGCGGCTGCGCCGCTCGGGGGTGATCCTGGGCCACCGCCTGCGCCTGGACCCGGCGAAGCTGGGGCGCGGCCTTGAGGCGCTGCTCTCGGTGCAGGTGCGCCCGCACCGGCGGGAGCTCGTCGGGCCGTTCGTCGAGCGGATCCGGGCGCTGCCGGAGGCACGCACCGTCTTCCATCTCACGGGCCCGGACGACTACCTCGTCCATGTCGCCGTGGCCGACGCGGCGGACCTGCAACGGCTGGTGCTCGACGAGTTCACGGCACGCCGCGAGGTCGCGCGCGTCGAAACCCGGTTGATCTTCCAGCAGTGGGAGTGCGGCCCGCTCCTGCCTCCCGAACCTGCGTGAACGCCGGCCACGTCACCCTCGAACCGCCGTGACGCCCGAATCCCCATGACGCGCCCCGGTGCCCCGTACGAGGATGGCCGTATGTCAGAGACCACGAGCCAGAGCCAGAGCCCGCTGCCCCGTGAGGTCGCCGACGCCTACGTCGACGAGCTCATCGCCCTCGACCCCGTGACCGGCACGTATCTCGGTGTGAAGGAGAGTTCCAGCAAGCTGCCCGACTACTCCCCCGCGGGCCAGGAGGCGCTCGCGGAGCTCTCCCGGCGCACCCTCGCCCGGCTCGACGAGGCCGAGCGCCGACCCGGCGCGGACAACGGTATCGAGCGCCGCTGCGGAAAGCTGCTGCGCGAGCGGCTCGCCGCCGAGCTGGCCGTGCACGACGCCGACGAGGGGCTGCGTGCCGTCAGCAATCTGTCCTCGCCCGCGCACTCGGTGCGCACGGTGTTCACCGTGACGCCCGCGCAGACGGAGGAGGACTGGGCCGCCATCGCCGAGCGGCTGCGTGCCGTACCGGCCGCCCTGGAGGGCTACCGCGAGTCGCTCACGCTCGGTCTGGAACGGAAGTTGTACGCGGGTCCGCGCCCCACCGCGACCTTCGTCGAGCAGCTGTCCGAGTGGGCGGACACCGGCTCCGGTCGCGGCTGGTTCGAGGACTTCGCCTCCGCAGGGCCGGACGCAGTGCGGGCCGAGCTGGACGAGGCCGCGGGCCAGGCCACCGCCGCCGTCGCCGCCCTGCGCGACTGGATGCGCGACGTGTACGCGCCGACGATCGAAGGCGCGCCGAACACGGTCGGCCGGGAGCGGTACGCCCGCTGGTCCCGCTACTACAACGGCACGGACCTCGATCTCGACGAGGCGTACGCGTACGGCTGGTCCGAGTACCACCGGCTCCTGGGCGAGATGAAGGCCGAGGCCGAGAAGATCCAGCCCGGTGCGGCCACGCCCTGGGTGGCACTGGCCCATCTCGACGAGCACGGCACGCACATCGAGGGCGTCGACGAGGTGCAGCGCTGGCTCCAGGGCCTCATGGACGAGGCGATCGAGACGCTGGACGGCACGCACTTCGACCTCGCCGAGCGGGTACGGAGGGTCGAGTCCCGTATCGCTCCGCCGGGGAGCGCCGCGGCTCCGTACTACACGCCTCCGTCGGAGGACTTCTCGCGCCCCGGGTGCACCTGGCTGCCGACCATGGGGCAGACGCGCTTCCCGGTCTACGACCTGGTGTCGACCTGGTACCACGAGGGTGTTCCCGGCCACCACCTCCAGCTGGCGCAGTGGACGCATGTCCGGGAAGACCTGTCCCGCTATCAGGCGAGCGTCGGCGGAGTGAGCGCCAACGTCGAGGGCTGGGCGCTGTACGCGGAGCGGCTCATGGACGAACTCGGCTTCCTCACCGACGCGGAGCGGCGGCTCGGCTACCTCGACGCGCAGATGATGCGCGCGGCGCGCGTCATCGTCGACATCGGCATGCACCTGGAGCTGGAGATTCCGGCGGACTCGCCATTCCACCCCGGTGAGCGCTGGACCCCGGAGCTGGCCCAGGAGTTCTTCGCGGCGCACAGCAGCCGGCCGGCGGACTTCGTCGAGAGCGAGCTGACCCGGTACCTGTCCATCCCGGGCCAGGCCATCGGCTACAAACTCGGTGAGCGCGCCTGGCTGCTCGGCCGCGAGAACGCCAGGAAGCGGCACGGCGACGCCTTCGACGCGAAGGCCTGGCACATGGCGGCCCTGTCACAGGGTTCGCTGGGCCTCGACGACCTGGTCGACGAGCTGTCGAACCTCTGAGCCGGCCCCGACCATCCGGTGGCCCGCGCACGTCCGTACAGGCGGACGCGCCCGGGCCGCCGGTGCGTGGACGCGCTACCTCAACGGCGGAAGCCGCCCTCCGAGTTGATGACCTCGCCCGTGATCCACTCGGCCTCGTCCGTCGCCAGCCAGGAGATGAGCCGGGCCGGGTCGTCGGGCATGCCCCACCGGCCCGCCGGGAACATGGCGGCGATCCTGTCGTACGCCTCGCCTGACAGGTAATCGGTGTCCACCGGGCCCGGGTTGACGGTGTTCACGGTGATCGCGTACGCGGCGAGCGTCGTCGCGAGGGAACGTGTGACGGAGGCCAGGGCGCCCTTCTGCAGCCCGTACGCGATCTCACCCGCCATACCGCCGGCGATGTCCTGTCCCGACGTCATCATCACCACCCGCCCGCCCGGTGTACGGGGCGGGAGTTCGGCGCGCAGCCGGGCGAAGGCCTGGACGAGCAGGATCACGGACCGCGTGTCGACCGCCCAGTGTGCGTCCAGCATCCGGGCGTCGATCGTGTCGAGAGGTCCGTCGTCACCGCTGAGCGCGTGGTTGGCGACGAGGATGTCGAGGCGGCCGCCGAGCGCCTCGGCGGCCGTACGGACGAGCTCGGCCGGGGCCGCGGGATCGGACAGGTCGCCGGGCCTGTCGAGAACCCGGGCGTCGGGGTCGGCCCGGGCCTCCCGTACCCCGGCGACGACGTCCTCCGGCCGGTCGGCGCCCCAGGGCCGGTCGGCGTCGTGCGGCACGTGGTGGTGCAGATAGACGCTCGCCCCGTACGCGGCGAGGCGGCGGGCCACTGCGTACCCGATGCCTCCGCGGCGGCTGGCACCGGTGACGAGCGCGGTGCGGCCGCGCAGCGGAAGCGGGTCGCGGCGCAACTGTGCCGCGGTGGGTTGCGGAAGTCGGGGCATGCAGATCATGGTGCGCTCCGGTACCGCCGTCGGCACGCGATTTTCGGGTCGCCGCGCCACCATCGAGCGGTGGCCGCCGCCGAGCGACCGGGTAGGGGCGTGCCCCTCAGCACCCGCAGTCGTCCCCCTCCACCGGCGCCGTCAGCGGGTCGGCCGAGCGCTGGTCGGGGCCCTGCCAGGTCTCGTATGCGAAGCCCTCGCGGACCCAGTACTCGAAGCCGCCGAGCATCTCCTTGACCTGGTAGCCGAGTTCGGCGAGGGCCAGTGCGGCGCGCGTCGCGCCGTTGCAGCCGGGACCCCAGCAGTACGTGACGACGGGCACGGACCTGTCGAGCAGCTGCTCGGCCTGCTGCGGTATGAGTGCGGTCGGCAGGTGGACCGCGCCGGGCACATGGCCCTGGTCCCAGGCCTCGGTGGACCGGGAGTCGACGACGACGAAGCCGGGGTCGCCGGCGATCGCGGCCGCCACGTCGGACACGTCGGCGTGGAAGGCGAGACTCGCGCCGAAGTACGCGGCGGCAGCGGCGGGCGATGCCGGGGGCACCCGCAGAACCGGGTTGGTGGCTGCCGTGCTGATGCCGGAAGTAGGGCGGGTGGCGGTCATGGTGTCGGTCCTCCGCAGGGTCTGGGGTTCTGCTGCCTGGGCGTGAGCAAATCTACGGTTCATGATCGTCACGCTGAAGGCACGATTCCCGGCATCCGGCTTGATCGGCCGAGGATTCCCCTGGTATCTCTCGGCCATGACCGGTTATTCCACGGACGCCACCGACTGGCGCATCCTCGAGGCCCTGCAGCACGACGGCCGCGCCAGCTACGCGGAGCTCGCGCGCGCCGTCTCCATGTCCCCGAGCGCCGTCACCGAGCGGGTGCGCCGGCTCGAGGAGGCGGGCGTCATCCAGGGGTACGCGGCCGTGGTCGACCCGGAGCGGGTCGGCCTGCCCATCCTCGCGTTCGTCCGGCTGCGCTATCCGAACGGCAACTACAAGCCGTTCCACGACCTGGTCGCCGCGACACCCGAGATCCTCGAGGCCCACCACGTCACCGGCGACGACTGCTTCGTGATCAAGGTCGCCGCACGCTCGATGAGCCATCTCGAGGAGATCTCGGGCAAGATCGGGGCGCTGGGGTCGGTCACCACGAGCGTCGTGTACTCCTCGCCGCTGCCGCGCCGCCCCGTCACACGCTGATCCCGGGGCGTCTGCGCTGTAGGCCGGCCCTGATCGTCCCGGCTACCCGCTGATCGCGCGCTGCCGCAGCACCGACCCGGACCTGCCCTTGACGACCTCCAACTGCGCGTGGACACGGCGGCGCAGATCCGCGACATGGCTGACGATGCCGACGCTGCGGTCGCGCTCCCGGAGGGAGTCGAGGACGTCCAGGACCTCGTCGAGCGTCTGGTCGTCGAGGCTGCCGAAGCCCTCGTCGATGAACAGCGTGTCGAGGCGGACCCCGCCCGCCTCGTCGGTCACGACGTCGGCGAGGCCCAGCGCGAGCGCGAGCGACGCGAAGAAGGTCTCGCCGCCGGAGAGCGTGGCGGTGTCGCGCTCGCGGCCCGTCCAGGCGTCGACGACATGCAGGCCGAGGCCCGAACGGCCGCGTCCCGTGCGGTCGTCGGAGTGCACCAGCGTGTACCGGCCGGACGACATGCGCTGCAGCCGCGCGGTCGCGGCGGCCGCGACCTGTTCGAGGCGGGCGGCGAGCACGTACGACTCGAGGCGCATCTTGCGCTCGTTGTCCGCGGAGGTGCCCGCCGCGAGCCCGGCGAGGCGGGCCACGCGATCGTACTCGTCGCGCAGCGGCGCCAGTCGGCGGACCGATGCCGCGCACCTCGTGGACAGCCGGTCCAGTTCGGTGCACCGCCGTGCGGCCGCGTCCCGCGCGGACGCCGCGTCGCGCACCCGCCGGTCGGCCAGGTCGGCGGTCTGCTCGACGGCCCGGACGTCCGCGGGCGGCAGGTCGGCAGCAGCGGACGTGTCGGGTTCCGCGAGGACGGATCGTACGGCCATGTCCTCGTGCTGCCAGGCGTCGATGCGGTGCTGGAGCTCGCGGTGCTGTGCGTCGTCGAGCAGGGCGGTCGCGGCGGCCTCCGGCGTGTCGAACCCGGCGCGGAAGGCGGCGTCGGCGAGTCGCGCGTCGGCGTCCTTGCGCCGCTTGGCGGTCTCCTCGGCGGTCCTGGCGGCGTCGGCGGCCTCGGTCAGCATGGCCGCCTGCCGTTCCAGCTGGGCGGCCCTTGCCGCGACGCTGACCGCGGCGCCGCGCGCTTGGGCCAACTCCTCCTCCAGCGAAGCCCTTTCGCGGTCGAGGAGGTCGCGCCGGGAGGCGCGCGACGCGGCCCGCTGCCCGGCCTCCTGCCGGGCGGCGAGCCTGCGCTCGTGCTCGCGCCCGGCCCGGTCCAGTGCCTCACGGGCCGGGTGCAGCCCGGACGCCAGGCCGCGCGCCTCCGCATGCTGACGCTGCAACTCCTCGTAATCTTCGGCGAGTTGAGACGTGGTGGCGTCACCCGCCGCCTCCGTGGCGGCGGCGAGCTGTGCGCGTACGACACCCAGCCGCTGCTCGGCATCGGCGCGTGTGTCGTCGGCGCGGCGGTGGGCGGCCAGCGCGGCGTCCTCGGCCTGCTGGTCGACGTGGCCTGCGGCCTTCGGGGCGGGCGCGGGGTGTTCGGTGGCGCCGCAGACGGCGCAGGGCTCGCCGTCGGTGAGGTTCGCGGCGAGCTCGGCGGCGATGTTCTGCAGGCGCTGTTCCTTGAGCGTCAGCCAGTGCTCGCGGGCGGCTGTGGCACGCTCACGGGCGGTCATGGACCGCTCATGCGCCTCGGTGGCCTCGGCGGAGAGCTGGTCGCGGCGTCGGGCGGCGGCCAGCCTGTCCCGAGCCGGCTCGAGCCGACCGGCGAAGTGCTCGGCGCGCGTCGCCGCCTCCTGGGCGGCGTCGATGCGTCCCTGGAGGGCGGCGCGTGTCTCGTCCCACCCGTCGAGCCAGCTCGCCGCGTCCTGGAGGATGTCCTCGTCGGCACGCTCCTGGCGGTCCAGTTCGGCGCGCTCGGTGGCCACTTCGGCCAGGCGCTGGTCGGCTCGGCGGGCCGAGTCGAGGCCGCCGAGCTCCTCGGCGGCCTTGCGGGCGGCGGCCGCGAGCCCGGACGCACCGGCGTCCGCGAACCTCTCGGGCAGTGCGGCACGCGCGCGTGCCTCTTCCGCAGCGGCCCGGCGGTGCTCGCGCTCGGCGGCCTCGCGCAGGTCCAGCGCGGGTGCCACCGCCTCGGCCTTGCGGCCGCGCTCCATACGGGCCCGGTACATGCGGTACTCGTCCGCACGCGCCTCCAGCCGCTCGGCCCGTTCGCGCGCCTCGGCGAACCGGCGCTGCAGCCGGGCCACTTCCCGGGCGTCGGCGAGCTGCCGCTGTACCGCGGCCCCTGCCGACTCGGCGGCCGACAGGGCGGCGTGCGCGATGGTGAGCCGCTCGCGGGCGCCGGCGCGCGCGACGGCGGCCCAGGCCAGCACGGCCTCGGCAAGACCCGGGTCGCCGGGCGCCAGGTCGGGCAGGGTCAGCTCCACGCGGTCCCCCGCGGCCTGCTGCATACGGTGCGCGTCGGCGAGCAACTGCGTGTCCCCGTCGCGCACTTCGGCCTCGGTGCCGCGCCGCCGCTCGGCCAGGCGCTGCTCGACGGCGGCGAACCTGCCGGTGTCGAAGAGCCGCCCGAGCAGCTTGCCTCGCGCTTCCGCGTCGGCCCGCAGGAAGCGCGCGAAGTCGCCCTGGGGCAACAGCACGACCTGGCAGAACTGCTCCTTGCTCATGCCGATCAGCTGGCTGATCTCCTCACCGATCTCCTGGTGGGAGCGGCTGAGGTCCTTCCAGGAGCCGGCCGTGGCGTCGTACTCGCGCAGCCAGCTCTGCGCCTTCTCCGTCGTGGTGCCCGTGCCGCGCTTCTTCGGGCGCTCCCACGGCGGCTGCCTGGTGATTTCCAGCCGGCGCCCAGCAACGGTGAGTTCGAGGCACACCTCGGTGCGGGTGGCGGGTGCCGCGTGGTCGCTGCGCAGGTTCGTGCCCTGGCCTGCGGCGGCCTGCCGGGCACCCGGTACCGAGCCGTAGAGCCCGTAGCACACGGCGTCCAGAACGGACGTCTTCCCGGCACCGGTCGGGCCGTGCAGCAGGAACAGCCCGGCGGCCGACAGGTCGTCGAAGTCCACCTCCTGAGTGGTGCCGAAGGGCCCGAAGGCCGTCATACGCAGCCGATGCAGCCTCACCGGGCCACCTCGCGCCGGCCCGTGCTCTCGCGCGATTCCCCGCCCGAGCCCCCGCGCCGGCCCTCGCGCACGCCGTCCTGCAGGACCGCGTCGTCGGCGCGCACGGCGTCGAACGCGTCCCGCAGCACCTCGCGTTCCCGCTCGTCGGGTCCCGCACCGCGCACATGGGCCACGAAGTCCTCCGCGATCTGCTGGTCGCTGCGCCCCTTGAGGCGCTGCCCGTACGACACGTCCGGGTCCTCGGGGGCCCGGTCGGGCTCGAAGACGAGGCTGAGGGTGTGGGGAAAGCGCTCGGTGAGCCGCGCCATGGGCTCGGCGGGGCGCACCGGGTCGGTGAGGGTTGCCTCGACCCACGCCTCTGCGTGGCGGGCGAGTCCCGGATCCTCGAGCAGTTCGTCCAGCCGCCCCCTGATGCGGGCGAGCGCCCGCGGCACCGGGCAGTCGACGCGCTCCGTGCCCAGCTCGCCGGCCGGCCCGAGGTCGACGAGCCACATGCTCTTGCGGTGGTCGGCCTCCGAGAAGGAGTACGGAAGAGGAGACCCCGAGTAGCGCACCCGCTCGGTGATGGTCTGGCTGCCGTGCAGATGCCCGAGCGCCACGTAGTCGACGCCGTCGAAGACCCCGGACGGCACGGAGGCGACGCCCCCGACGGTGATGTCGCGCTCGCTGTCGCTGGCTTCGCCGCCGGTGACGAAGGCGTGCGCGAGGACGACGGACCGGGTGCCGCCTGCGCGCGTAGCGAGGTCGGCGCGCACCCTGTCCATGGCGGCCGCCAGCACCGCCTCATGGCCGGGCTTCTCGACCCCGAACTCGTCCTTGACCAGTGCCGGTTCGAGGTACGGCAGTCCGTAGAACGCCACGTCCCCGTGCTCGTCCGGGAGGACCACGGGAGTTCCGGCGGCGGCCGGCTCGGTGCGCAGATGGATGCCCGCGCGGCCGATGAGTCCGGCACCGACACCGAGGCGGCGCGCGGAGTCGTGGTTGCCCGAGATCATCACGGTGGGCACGCCGAGCTCCGCGAGCCGGTGCAGTGCGTCGTCGAACAGCTCGACGGCCGCGAGCGGCGGCACCGCCCTGTCGTACACGTCTCCCGAGACGACGACGGCGTCCACGTCGCGCTCACGCACGGTGGCGACGAGGTGCCGTATGAACTCGGCCTGGGCATCGAGCATGCTCACGCGGTGGAACGCACGGCCGAGATGCCAGTCGGAGGTGTGCAGGATTCTCACAGCACCACTCCGACCTGCATGTTTTCCGTTCCTCCGCCCCCGAGACCAGCACGATTCCGGCACGGGCACCACTGTCAGCAGCGGCCACGCCGGTGTCGGCCGGCACCGCGTCCCTCACCGACCTTAGTTTGCCACCCGGCCCGAGCGACCACGGGCGGATGGCTCACCCCGATGGCAGTTTCGTCCTCGTCGCGGTGCGGAACGGCCTAGGAACCCTGCCGTGGACAGCGGAATCATCGAGGAGACAGAGGTGACCTGCGGGCCGTTCCGCGGGCTCTTCCCCACTGGCTGACGTGATGGATGCCACGCGCGCGTGCCGTGAGCGCACGTTCAGATCACTTTCCCGAGGGACGCAGGAGACCTGTTTCGTGATGGCCATGTCCGCTGCCGCGAGTGAATCCACTGATCCGACGGTCAATGTGGTGGGCCTGCGCACCGCCGACGACTCGGGCCTCGTCGCGACGGCCGCTGCCCGGCCGCTGCTGAGCTGGCGGCTCGGTTCGGAGCGCTCGTCCGCCCGGCAACGGTGCTACGAGGTGCAGACCGCGTCCGACGACGGCTTCCGCAACGGGGTGGCCGGCAGCGGGGTGGTGCACTCGGAGCGCCGGCAGGACGTGGTGATGGCCGGTCCCGCGCTGCGCAGCAGGGAGGTGCGCTGGTGGCGGGTGCGGGTGTGCACCGATCGCGGGTGGACGGCGTGGAGCGACCCGGCACGGGTGGAGGCCGCGTTGCTGGAGCGGTCGGACTGGCCGGCCCGTCCCATCGCGCTCGGAAGCGAAGTGGGCCACAGCGGGCCAGGCCCCGCCCCGGTCTTCCGCCGCGAGTTCCACCTGCCCACGCACGTACGGACCGCGCGCCTGTACGTCACCGCGCTCGGCGTGCACGACACCCGCGTCAACGGCCTGGCGGTGAGCGAAGACCTGCTGGAGCCGGGGTGGACCAGCTACGGACACCGCCTGCTGTACGCCACGTACGACGTCACTCCGCTGCTGAAGGCGGGCGCGAACGTCATCAGCGCCACGGTGGGCGACGGCTGGTACCGGGGCACCCTCACGTGGCTCTCTCCGCCCAAACGCAACGTCTACGGCGACGCCTCGGCCCTCCTCGCCCAGCTCGAAGTCACCCTCGCCGACGGGCAGCGCCTCGTGGTCGCCACCGACGGCACCTGGCGGGCGGCGACCGGGGATGTGCTGTCGGCCGGGCTGTACGAGGGCAGCGTCATCGACCTGCGCCGCCGCCCCGAGGGGTGGCAGCGGCCGGGATTCGACGACAGCGCATGGTCTCCGGTCGAGCTCCTGGACCTCCCTCCCGCGCTGGAGCAGCGGACCATGCCCGCCGTACGGGCCGTGGAGACCCGGCGCCCGGCCCTTTCCCCGGCCCCGCGGGGCGGGCTGCGCGTCGATGCAGGGCAGAACGTCACCGGGTACCTGCGGATCACGGCCGAGGGCGCCGAGGGCCGGGCCGTGACCGTACAGCACGCCGAAGTGCTCGACGCCGCAGGTCAGTTGCACACCGCTCCACTGCGGGGCGCCACCTCCACCGACCGGTACGTGTTGTCCGGCACCGGGCCCGTACAGCTCACCCCGCAGTTCACCTTCCACGGCTTCCGGTACGCCGACATCACCGCGGAGCCCGGCGTGACGATCAGCGACGTGGAGGTGGTCGTGGTCGCATCGGACCTGGCCCGTACCGGCCACTTCGCCTGCTCCGACCCGGACGTCAACCGCCTGTACGAGAACACCGTCTGGTCCCAGCGCGGCAACTTCCTGTCCCTGCCCACCGACTGCCCGCAGCGTGACGAGCGTCTGGGCTGGACCGGCGACATCCAGGTGTTCGCGCCCACGGCCTGTCACACCTTCGACAGCCGCTCGTTCCTCCGGAACTGGCTGCGCGACCTGGTCGCGGACCAGCGCGCCGACGGCTGCGTGCCCCACGTCGTCCCCAATGTCCTGCACCTCCTGGGCGACGAGGACTGGGAGTACGGCAGCGCCGGCTGGGGAGATGCCGCGGTGACCGTCCCCTGGGCGCTGTACGAGGCGTACGGAGACCTGGACGTACTGGAAGGCCAGTACGACTCGATGCGCGGCTGGGTCGACTGGTGCGCCGGCCGTCTGGACGCCGACGGCATCTGGTCGGGCGACTTCCACTTCGGCGACTGGCTGGACCCGGGCGCCCCTCCGGACCGGCCGCACGAGGCGACCACGCCGACCGAGTTCGTGGCCACATCCTGTCTTGCCCACAGCGCCCGGCTCCTGGCGCGGGCCGCGCGGATCCTCGGACGCACGGAC
Organism: Streptomyces sp. NPDC002896; assembly: GCF_040295225.1. Lineage (NCBI taxonomy): Bacteria > Bacillati > Actinomycetota > Actinomycetes > Kitasatosporales > Streptomycetaceae > Streptomyces > Streptomyces sp. NPDC002896. Next base: position 432,753 of record NZ_JBEOVA010000004.1, read on the forward strand.
GAAGCGGACCGCTACGCCGAGTTGGGCGACCGCGCGGCGCAGGCGGCATGGGGCAGGTACGGGACGGTGGCTGCCACCACACAGACCGGCTGTGCGATCGCCCTCCAACTCGGCATCGCGCCCGCCGCCGACCGAGGGCGGATCGGCGAACACCTCGCCGGTCTCGTACGCAAGGCAGAAGGCCGGATCGCCACCGGATTCCTGGGCACCCCTCTGGTGCTGCCCGCGCTCACCGCCACGGGACACCACGATGAGGCGTACCAACTGCTGCTCAACGACCGCTGCCCAGGCTGGCTGCACCAGGTGCGGCACGGCGCGACAACCGTGTGGGAACGGTGGGACGCCATCGGCGAGGACGACGCCATCCACGCCGGCGGCATGGACGGCGGCGGGTCGATGATGTCCTTCAACCACTACGCGTACGGCGCGGTCGCCGCCTGGCTCTACCGCACGGTGACCGGCCTCGCCCCCGATCCGGACGCCCCCGGCTACCGCCGGATCGTCTTTGCACCCGTACCGGGCGGACAACTGACCTGGGCACGCGCCGAGTTGAGCACTCCTTACGGCACTGCGGCGATCCGGTGGGAGGCCGACGGGTCGTCGTTCACCGCGGACGTCGAGATACCCGTCGGCGCGTCGGGTGTCTTCGTCCTTCCGCCGGGGACGTGGTCCGCCGTCCGTGCCGATGCCGCACCAGTGGCGGCCACCGGCCTGCGCCTTTCCGGTGCGCACGGCCGCAGCGCGCTGACGCTCGGCGCCGGCCCTCACCGCCTGACGCTGACCTCCTGACGGCTCACCGCGTGACGACTCATCGCGTGGCGGCTCACCGCTGAGGACTCACCGCCTGGTGGCTCCCGCCGTCCGCGAACCTCTTCCGGTAGGCGGTCGCGCTCAGCCCGGCATGGGCGCGAAACCGGCGGGCGAACAGGTTCGGGTCCGGCCAGCCGACCTCCCGGCCGATGCGCCCGACCGGGAGTTCGGTGTGCAGCAGCATGGCCGCGGCCAGCTCCACGCGATGCTGCGACAGATAGGCCATGGGGGGCTGCCCGGTGACCGACTTGAACAGGCGCGTCAGATAGCCCGGTGACAGGTGAAGCTCATCGGCCAGCTCCGGCACCGTCCACGGATGCGCGGGCCGCTCCTCCAGCAACCGCATGGCCCGTACGACGGCGGGGTGCGTCCGCCCTCGCGCCTCCGGACGGTCCGGACACTCCGCGGCCGCTGCGCGCGCCAGTACGCCGAGGAGCAGGGACAGCAGGCCCATGAGGTCGGCCCGGTGCAGCCCGACCGACGCGTGCCGCAGTCCGTCCAGGGCGTCTAGATGGCTCCGGCTCTCGGCGAGCGCCACCGCGTCGAGGCGGAAGCCGAGCAGCCCCCTGCGGTGCGCCGAGCGCGGCCCCGTCCACAGCAGATGGCCCAGCAACGGGTCGTCGCGCATCCACGCCAGCTCGCGCCGCAGCAGCTCGGTGCTGAAGCAGCAGTTGTAGATCTCCAGACCGCGGCAGTCCTCGTAGCCGTGCCAGACCCCCGGCCGCAGCAGCAGCACGTCTCCGGCCCCGAGCCGCCGACGACCCCCCAGCGCGTGGTGCACGCCGTCGCCGCCGATGACGACCACGACCTCCACGAAGCTGTGCGTGTGCGGCGCAAGGGTGCCCTCGTGCACGTACTGCCCGGCATACACCGGCAGACCCTCCGTGAGGAAGAGCATGCCCTGCGCCTCATCCACCGGTGCCTGCCCCATGCGACCTGTATACACAGCCACCCGGCCGAGTGGGCAAGCGGTCGGCGGGGATGACGGCCTGCGGGCAGGCGCGGCCCACGCCCTCCAAGGGGGTGCGTCGGATGGTGCGCTACCGGCGGCGCCAGGGCAGCACCGCCGGGTCAAGCTCGGCGGTCTCGACGCGGTGCAGGGCGTCGCTGATCGTTTCGCCGATCTCGGCGAGTTGCCGCACCTGTTCGGGGGTGAGGGCGTCGAAGACGGCCCGGCGTACGGCCTCCACGTGGCCGGGAGCGGCCTGGTCGAGCAGGGCGTGGCCCTCGTCGGTGAGGATGGCGAGCTGGCCGCGGCCGTCGGCAGGGTCCTCACGCCGGTCGACGAGGCCGGCCTCGCGCAGCCGGTTCACCGCGTGGGTGAGCCGGCTGCGGGTGATCTTCAGGCGCCGGGCCAGGTCGGACATGCCCAGGGCGTGGTCGGGCGCCGAGGAGAGGTGGGCCAACAGGCTGTAGTCGGCGTGGGTCATGCCGGCGTCGCGCCGCAGCTGCCGGTTCAGGTAGTCGGTGAGCAGGGTGGAGAAGTCGACATAGGCCAGCCAGGCCCGTTGCTCCTCGGCGTTGAGCCAGCGTGACGTCGTGGGCATGGCCACACCCTACCGCCCATCCGTTTGAAGCTTCAATCGGATTGGTAGCGCGCACCCCTCGCGTCGCGTGACGCGGCTGGGTGCCGCGGTCCGTCAGGCGTCCCCGTACGCCTCTCCGCCCAGCTCGAACCCCGCCGTGCCCGCCGTCGCATCGGCGAGCCAGGCGCGGAAGGCCTCGACATCGGCGTCCGGCAGCCCGATCTCGATAGTGACCGCCTCGCCGTAGCGGACGTCGCGGACCTCGCGTCCCGTCGCCCGCAGATCGTTCTGGACCTTGCCGGCGCGCTGGTGGTCGACGGTGACTGTGGCGAGCCGGAAACGCCTGCGGGTGACGGTGCCGAGTGTGTCGAGCGCCTCGCCGACCGCTCCCCCGTAGGCGCGGATGAGTCCGCCCGCGCCGAGCTTGACCCCGCCGTAGTAGCGGGTTACCACGGCGACGACGTAGCGCATGTCGCGGCGCATCAGCATCTGGAGCATGGGCACGCCCGCGGTGCCGCCGGGCTCGCCGTCGTCGCTCGCCTTCTGCACGGCCGCGTCGGCGCCGATGACGTACGCGTAGCAGTTGTGGGTGGCGTTCGCGTGGTCCTTGCGGACGCGGGCGACGAAGTCCTGGGCCTCCTGCTCGGTGGCAGCGGGCGCGAGCGCGCACAGGAAGCGCGAGCGGTTGATCTCGATCTCGTGCACGCCCTCGCGGCCCACCGTGCGGTACTCGTCCTGCATCGGGCCAGCGTATGCGGTGCGCGACCGCCGCAGGGCCGGCGGTACGGAGCGTGACGGCACGCGCGCGTGACGGAGGGGGCCGCCACGCGCGCGTGCCGCGACCGGCGCCTGCCCTGCAGGTCAGGTCAGGTCAGGTCAGGACAGGGACCGGGGACTCACTTCGCGTACGCCAGCGTGCCGAAACCGGTCTGGTCGTAGCCGCCGCTGGTCGAGCCATAGTCCCCGCCGCCGCCCTCGGGGTAGACCTGCGCCGCCATGCGGGAGATGTACGGGACGGACCGGTTGCGGCGCCTGGCGTAGTGGTAGTGGAGGATCTCCCACACCGGCCGGAGCTGCCCGCGGCTCGCGGACGAGATCACGGTGTGCTCGCTGTACGCGCAGTTCTGGCCGGTACCCCAGGTGTACTTGGTGAACGGGACGTCCTCACCGAGGTTGTACTTCGCGACGTACTGGGCCGCTTTCTCGAAGCGGCGATTGTCGTAGTCGTACAGGTCCTCGCCCTGGTTCCAGGCCATCTCGCAGAAGGCGCCCATCTGCCCGATGCCCATGACGGTGTGGCCCTGGTCGCGGCCCGACTCCTGCCACTGGGCGAGCCCCTGGCTGTCGTAGACGAAGGGGATGGCGTTCTTGATGGCGCCGTTGCCCGCACCGTTCTTGAAGTAGTTGACGGCCTGGTCGTACTTGGCGGCGTCGTCGCACAGGATCCCGATCGCCAGGATCGAGTTCATGTTGCACAAGTCCCAGTTCGCCCAGTAGTTGGTGATGCAGGCGTCGTTGTGCCCCGTGAGGAACTGGTTGTTCAGCGGGTAGAACACGTTGAGCATCATCCGCTTGAAGCGTTCCAGGTCGAACCCGGAGTAGCCGCGCATCAGCTCGGCCGCGTTGGCGAACTGGTAGCCGTAGATGCCTGCGGCGAGGAACCGGTCGGCGTTCCCGGTGACCGAGGTCAGCGTGGCCGACCAGGCGTTGAGGATGTTCCGGGCGCAGTCGCCGTGTGCGGTGGAACCGGTGACCCACCACCGCAACGCGTTCTGGTAGGCCGCGTGGATGTCGTTGTAGAGGATCCCGTAGTTCTGGCCGGTGCCGCCGCGGATGATGGTGGCCTGCGGGTTGGGCGTCCAGGTCGACTGGGAGTGGGAGTTGGCGGTCAGCCGGTTCCAGCCGGAGAGCCAGGGATCGGTCCCTGCGGCCACCCGTACCTTCGCCCGGTTGAGGTCGCCCCAGATGTGCAGCATGCCGGGGTGCGTGAAGGTGGCCGGGGCAGCGCCCGCGGTGCCGCCGGTGAGGGCCGTGGTGGCGGCGCCCGCAGCTCCGGCGAGTGCGAGCCCGCCGGCGGCCTTCAGCATCCCGCGACGACTGATACCGCTGGCTAAGTGCTTTCTGTGCGTGTTCGTGCGGCTCACGTGTCTCTCCTGTCTGGTGGGGGTCGGACTTTCGGAGACGTGCGTGCCGTTGGGGGGCCACCCCGGTGTGGCGCAAGATCACACCGGGGTGGCCCGGTCCTTGCCGCGCGCTGCGGCCGCGGGCGATCAGGTCATGTGCGCCACGTGGCGGAGGCCGCCGAGCAGATGGGCGCGGAAGTCCGGATCGTCGTAGGCCTCGGCGGTGTGGCCGAGCGCGGTGTAGAACACCCGGGCGCCGCCGTACTCGTGACACCAGACGAGCGGATGGTCGTCCCCCATCCCCCCGTCCTCGTACGAGGACTCGTCGGCACAGGCCAGTACGCGCACGGCACCGCGCGGACTGGCCCGGAAGTCGTACCACTCGTCGGTGAACGCCCACATGGCGTCCAGGTGGCGAGTGGCCGGGTGCTCCTTGTCCTCGATGGTGAGGACGCCTGGCTGCAGCTCGGGGTGGCGGGCGAAGCGTGCGCCAAGCAGCTCGCCGTAGAACGGCCAGTCGTACTCGGTGCAGGCTGCCGCGTGCACACCCATGAAGCCGCCGCCGGAGGCGCAGTATCCCTTCAGCTGCTCCCTCCCCCGCGGTGTGAGGACTTCACCGCTGGTGGAGAGGAACACCACAGCCGCGTACCGGTCGAGCCCGCCATCGAACGCCTCCGGCTCCTCCGTCGCCTGGACGTCGAAACCGTTTTCCGCACCGAGCTCCTGGAAGGCACGGATACCGTCCGGGATGGAGTCGTGCCGATAGGCGGTGGTACGGGTGTAGACGAGGACTTGGGGCCGACCGTGCGGCATGGTGATGCTCCAGAGAGGCAAGCGTGTGGGGGAAACCGGTGTCCATGATGGCGGCACCCGAGACAACCGGCACCACCCGGTACCGAACCGAAAATTTCGACCGCGCCACCGGAAGCGGCGATAGTCCGGAGCCGCCCGGCGGCAACGGGGGCCACAGCGCCCGGTCCGCGTCACTTCCCGCGGCGCCGGGTCGACCCCCTGACGACGATGTGGGTGCCCAGCACCTGGTGCTGGCTGTCGGGCAGCTCGTCGCGGTGGAGCGCGAGGCGCACGGCGGTACGGCCCAGCTCCTCGTGCGGCACGTTCACCGTGGTGAGCTGCGGATACATGTCGAGCGCCACGGGGATGTCGTCGTATCCGGCCACCGAGACGTCCTCGGGCACGCGCACCCCGCCCTCGCGCAACGCCTGCAGCACGCCCGCGGCCACCATGTCCGTGGCCGCGAAGATCGCGCTGAAGTCGGCCTTGGAGGCGAGGAGTTCCCGGGTGGCCTGATAGCCGTAGCTGCGTGAGAAGACGCCGTCCTTGATCAGCCTGGGGTCGGGGCTGAGGCCCAGCATCTCGTGGGCGCTGGCGAAGCCCTGCAGGCGCTCCCTGCTGGTGGACAGCTGGGGTATCCGGCCCAGATAGGCGATCCGCCGGTGGCCCTGGCTCAGCAGATGCGTGGTCATGGCGAAGGCGCCGCCCTCGTTGTCGTACTCGACGACCGTCGCGGGCACCCCGTCCCCCAGCGGCGGACGGCCCACCAGCCCCAGTCGCGAGCCCGCCCGGTCCAGGGCGTGCGCGAAGTGCGTCATCCGGTCCTGGTAGGCCTTGTCCTCCCAGGCGCCGCCCACGACGATCACGCAGTCGGCCCGCTGCTCCCGCATCAACTCCACGACGGCGAGGACGCGTTGGGGGTCGCCGTGCGTGGTGCAGAGCATGCACAGCCGGCCCTCGGCCGATGCCTGTTCCTCCACTCCGCGCGCGATATGGGCGTAGAAGGGGCCGGTCACGTCGTCGACGACGAAGGCGACCGTCTTGTTCGTGGAGCCGCCCAGGGCACGGGCATGGGCGTTGACCACGTAGTCCAGTTCGCGCATGGCCTTGAGGACCTTGGCGCGGGTCGCCGTGGCCACCGGATACGTGCCGCCCAGCACGCGGGACACCGTCGACGGCGACACACCGGCGCGCTTGGCGACATCCCTCACCGTCGAGGCCTCACCGCCGGACATACCCCCCGGTCTCCCGGCTGTCCCTGCCACTTTGCCTCTCCTCGCCCCAGAGGTCCATCCCCGTCGGCGCTCACGATAGTGCAGCTCGGGCGTGGTGCAGCCGCAGAAGTACCGCCGAGTACGGTTCCGGCAGCGACACCCGCAGCCGGGAGCCCGCGTGGTCGAGCTCCACCCTCGACGACGGCCCGTGGACCAGCGTCACGGCGCGGCACGCAGGTCCGTCTCCGGGTCGGCCAGGCGTACGGTGAGCTGGTCGTCCGCCGTCTCATGGCTCTCGTAGCGGAGCCGACGCGACACCAGACCGTCGACATGGCGCTTGCCGGACGTGCCGGTGCGGCCGTGCCCGGCGAGCTCGACCTCGACGAGCGGCAGCGCCGCGCGGCCGGCCGAGGCGGCCGGGGCGATCCGAGCGTCTGCGGGGCCCAGCCCGATGAGCAATGGCCTCCGGCTCGGGATCGGTGACGGCATCAGCTGTCGTCGTACAGCAACCGTCTATAGCAACCGGTCTCTACGCTAGGCGTGCGCGAAGCGGAGGGTCAATGGACTTGAAGTCGAAAGCAGCCCGGTCCAAGTACGCCTGCGGAGCCGACTACGCCGGATCGACCGTTAAAGCACACAGCGACCGGTTTCCATGGTGGGACACGAAAGGGGCGGGCAGCACGCATGCTGCCCGCCCCTTCGGCAGAGAACAGAAACCGGCCTCGACTACCCCAGCAGCTCGTCCAGCTGGGCGAGTTCACCCTCGTCGAAGGGCGGTACGTCCAGCACGCCCAGGTTCTGGTCCAGCTGCGCGACACTGCTCGCCCCGATGAGCACGGAGGTGACGCGCGGGTCACGCAGCACCCAGGCGAGGGCGAGCTGCGCGAGCGTGTTCCCGCGGTCACCCGCGAACTTGTTGAGCGCGTGGAGCAGAGCCACCTTCTCCTCGGTGAGGGCGTCTCTCTTGAGGAAGTGACCGATGGCCATCCGCGAGTCGGCGGGCACACCGTCGAGATAGCGGTCGGTCAACTGGCCCTGCGCGAGCGGCGAGAAGGCGATGACACCGGCGCCAGCCTCGGCGGACGCGGCGATCAGACCGCTGCGCTCGATCCCGCGGTCCAGCATGCTGTACGGGTGCTGGTTGATCAGCAGCGGCGTCCCGAGCTCCTTGAGCACCGCCGCGGCCCGCACCATCTGCTCCGGGCTGTAGTTGGACAGTCCCGCGTACAGCGCCTTCCCCTGGCGCACCGCGGTGTCGAGGGCGCCCACGGTCTCCTCGATGGGGGTGTCGGGGTCCGGGCGGTGCGAGTAGAAGACGTCGACGTAGTCGAGGCCCATGCGCTCCAGCGACTGGTCCAGGCTCGCGAGCAGGTACTTCCGCGAACCCCACTCGCCGTACGGCCCGGGCCACATGTCGTAACCCGCCTTGGTGGCGATGAACAGCTCGTCCCGGTACGGGCGGAAGTCCTGCGCGAAGATCGTGCCGAAGTTGGCCTCCGCGCTGCCGTAGGGCGGGCCGTAGTTGTTGGCGAGGTCGAAGTGGGTGACGCCGCGGTCGAAGGCCCGCCGCAGCACGGCGCGCTGTGTCTCCAGCGGAGCGGTGTCACCGAAGTTGTGCCACAGACCGAGCGAGACCTTGGGCAGCAGCACCCCGCTGCGGCCGCAGCGCTGGTACTGCATGCCGGAGTAGCGGTCGTCCGCGGCAAGGTAAGGGGCGGGTTTCACGGGACTCTCCTGTCGTGCTCCGAGCGGCCCTCGGGGCTGGTGTGCGGGTGGGTCGGGTGGCCGGCCCGGGCGTGCGGGGTACATCTTGCGCCGAAAGGGCGGGTGAAGGAAACCGGTTTCGCCGACCGATCGGCACCGGCTCGCGAGCAGAGGGAATCGCCAGAGGATCCGCGATGTTCTGCGCAGAGACCAAACTCGCGGCGCAGAGGAGACAGGACGTGTACGGCGATCCGGCAGTCGTTCGGAAGATGCTGACCGAACTGGGGGACACCTGGGCCGTGGTGGGCCTGTCCAACAACCAGCGCCGCGCGGCCTACGGCGTGGCCGGCGTCCTGCAGCGCTACGGCAAGCGCATCGTCCCCGTCCACCCGAAGGCCGAGACGGTGCATGGCGAGAAGGGGTACGCCTCTCTCGCCGACATCCCCTTCGACGTGGACGTCGTGGACGTCTTCGTGAACTCCCACCTCGCCGGGGCGGTCGCCGACGAAGCCGTGGCGATCGGTGCGAAGGCGATCTGGTTCCAGCTCGACGTGATCGACGAGGCCGCGTACGAGCGGACCCGCGCCGCGGGCCTCGACATGGTCATGGACCGCTGCCCGGCCATCGAGATTCCGCGGCTGGGCTGAGGCCGGGTCTCGGGCGGGGTCGCGGCGCGGGCGGGTCCGCCCGTTCGGCCCGGGTCCGCCCGTTCGGCCGTTCGACCGCCCGGCCTCAGCCGACGATGCCGAGGCCCTCGAGCACCACCGCACCCGGAAGCTCCGCGAACACCTTGCCCGGCACGATGAGCTTGCCGCGGCGGCTGCCGCTGCCGATGAGGACATGCGGCAGGTCCACGACGGCCGCGTCGACCAGGAGCGGCCAGTCGGCGGGCAGGCCGATCGGGGTGATGCCGCCGTACTCCATGCCCGTCGCGCCGGTCGCGGTCTCCATGGGCGCGAACGAGGCCTTGCGTGCGCCCAGTTGGCGGCGTACCACGCCGTTGACGTCGACCCGGGTGCGGGAGAGCACGAGACAGGCGGCGAGGCTGGTCTCGCCTGCGCGCTTGCCGGCCACCACCACGCAGTTCGCGGACGTCTCCAGCAGGTCGGGGCCGTAGTGCTCGACGAAGACGGCGGTGTCGGCGACGGCCGGGTCGCTGTCGACGTAGAGCAGTTGTTCTGCGGGCACGGTGCCGCGCCAGTGGCGTACGGCGTCTGCGACGGGCTGGGTCAGCAGGTCCAGGCTGTCGGGAGCGGTCCGGACGTCGTCGAAGTTTCCGATGGGTGCACGCATAACCGCACGCTAACAGCCGCACCGCGAGCGGCGACCGGCACACCGAACCCGCGGCAGGACCCGGCCGAGCCCACGGCAGCGGCCCGGCACATCAGACCGCCTCAGCGCACCGCCGGCACCGAGACGGTCATCGTCATCTCCAGCGGCTCGTCGCCGTCGTTGCGGTACGCGTGCGTGGCGTTGGCCTCGAAGGACGCGCTCGTGCCCGTCGGTACGGCGTACTCCGCGCGGTCCACGACGAGGGTGAGCTCGCCCGCCGTGACATGGATCAGCTCGACGGTTCCGGCAGGGTGCGGGTCGGAGCTGCTGCCTTCCCCCGGCATGAGCCGCCACTGCCACATCTCCAGCGGACCCGGGGCCTCCATACCGGCCAGCAGCCGGTTGAAGCTGCCCGCCTCGGTGTGCCACAGGCGCACCGCCTGCTCGGGCGGGACGATCCGGACCTTGGGCCCCTGTTCGTAGTCGAGCAGGGTCGTGATGCTGACCCCGAGGGCGTCCCCGATCTTGACGACGGTGCCGAGGCTGGGGTTGGTGCGGGCCTGCTCGATCTGGATGAGCATGCCGCGGCTGACTCCGGCGCGGGCGGCGAGGGCCTCCAGAGTGAAGCCGCGCTCGTTGCGACAACGCTTGACGTTGCGCGCCAGGGACTGAGTCAGCAGGTCGAGATCCGACACGTTCCGTCCAATATTCTGGATGACAGAGTTCAATCTAATGAACTACGGTGGGGTGCAACCGAGGTTCACTGCACTGTACTGCGAGGTCGACCATGACAGCACTCTTCGCCCTGGCCACCAGCCTCCTGTGGGGCCTGGCCGACTTCGGCGGCGGGCTGCTGACGCGACGCCTTCCGGCCCTCACCGTGGTCGTCGCCTCGCAGGCGATCGCCACGGTCGTCCTCGGCGTGATCGTGATCGCGACCGGCGCCTGGAGCGAGGCAGGGCCGCAACTGTGGTTCGCCGCCGCCGCGGGCCTGGTCGGTCCGGTCGCCATGCTCTCCTTCTACAAGGCGCTCGCTCTCGGCCCGATGGGTGTCGTATCGCCGCTCGGCACCCTGGGTGTCTCCGTCCCGGTGGGCATCGGGCTGATCCTCGGTGAGCGGCCCGGACTGCTGCAGTACGCGGGTATCGCGGTGGCCGTTGCCGGGGTCGTGCTCGCGGGCGGGCCGCAGTGGCGCGGGGCGCCGGTGCAGCGGCAGGCGATCGCCCTGACCCTGGTCGCGGCCTTCGGCTTCGGCACGGTGATGGTGCTGATCGCCGAGGCGTCGACGACGATCGCCGGTCTCTTCCTGGCGCTGTTCGTGCAGCGCCTGACCAATGTGATCGCGGGCGGCACGGCCCTGTACGCCTCCGTGCGGCGCGGCGGCTCGGCGCTGCCGGAGGGGGCCGGATGGCGCACCCTTTGGCCGGCGGTCCCGGCGCTGGGCTTCGTCGGTCTGGCGGATGTGGCGGCCAACGGCACGTACTCGCTCGCAGCCCAGAACGGTCCCATCACGGTGGCCGCGGTCCTGGCCTCGCTCTATCCGGTGGTCACCGCTCTCGCCGCGCGCGGTGTGCTCAGTGAGCGGCTGCGCGGCGTACAGGCGGCGGGGGCGGGCCTGGCTCTGGTCGGTACGGTCCTACTGGCGAGCGGCTGACTCGACTGACGCCGCCGGCCCTCAAGCCGACGTGCCGCCACCCGACTCCACAACCGGCGCAGCTTCGCCCGGCCGCACCTCCGGAACACCCCCGCCGAGCCCCGACACCGTCTCAGACGAGTCCTCCTCAGGATCGGGACCCGCCTGCAGCTCCGCCAACGCCCGCAGCTGCTCCGGAGTGACCCCCTCCGGAATCGGCACCGGGGCGGGAGTGCGCAGCGGCGGCTGCCAGCCCTGGTCCGGGTCCCAGCGGCGTACGACACGGGCCGGTGCGCCGGCCACGACCGCATGGTCGGGGACGGATCCGCGTACGACCGCGCCCGCCGCGACCACCACGTTGCGGCCGATCCTCGCGCCCGGCAGGATCACCGCCCCGGTCCCGATCCAGCAGCCCGGACCGATCTCGACCGGCTCCATCCGCGGCCACTGCTTGCCGATGGGCTCGTGCGGGTCGTCGTACGAGTGGTTCGTGGACGTGACGTACACGTAGGGCCCGAAGTAGCAGTCGGAACCGATGGTCACCGTCGTGTCGGCGATGACGTGGCTGCCGCGGCCGAGCACCACACCGTTGCCGATGCGCAGGATGGGGTCGGGCCCGAGGTCGAGGTCGGGCATCAACCCGGCCGTCAGGGTGACCTGTTCGCCGATGATGCAGTGGTCACCGAGATGGATCCAGGGCTCGCCGAAGACGGTCCCCTGGGGGAAGGCAAGCCTCGTGCCGTGTCCGAGCGTGCCGAAGCGGAGGCTGCCCGGCCGCTCGGCGGTGACGGCACCCGTCCGCTGCACCCACGCCCATCCCACATGGACGGCGCGCTGCGTGACGCGGCGCCGCCACGCGGTCAGGGACGAGAACATGTTCTTGCTTTTCGGCACCCGCTCACGGTACTCAGCGGGAGTACGAGCCAGAGGGCGAACAGCTGTGATCTTCACCCCACGCCGCCGGACTTCACACCGCGTCGGTCTCCGCCGGACTCCGCGTTGCGCCCGATCAGCCCTCGTCTGAGCGTTCGGCTCAGCCCTCGTCGTCCGAGAACGCCTCTCGGTGCCGCTTCGCCAGCTCCACGTACACGGCGGCGTTCAGCTTGATGCCCTCGAGCTCTTCGTCGGTGAGGCTGCGCTTGACCTTGGCGGGCACGCCCGCGACCAGCGAGCCGGGCGGCACCTGCATGCCCTGCGGAACGAGCGCCTGGGCGGCGACCAGCGAGCCCGTGCCGATTCGCGCGCCGTTCAGCACCGTGGCGCCCATGCCGATGAGGACGTCGTCCTCCACCGTGCAGCCGTGCAGGACCGCGTTGTGCCCGACGGACACCCGCTCCCCGATCGTGACCGGGAAGCCCGGGTCCACGTGCACGGTGGAATTGTCCTGGATGTTGCTGTCTGCCCCGAGGACGATCGGGCCGCCGTCTCCGCGGAGCACGGTCTGGTACCAGACGCTCGAGCCCGCGGCCATGACGACGTCGCCGAGCACGACGGACGTCGGAGCGACGAAGGCGTCCTCGGAGACCTTCGGCTCCTGTCCGCCGACTCCGCGGATCAGCGCCTGCCCCGCCTGGTGCCCTTGCCCCGACCGCCCTGCCTGACCTGTCACTTCCGACTCCTTACCGCTGGTACGCCGCGCCGAGAGCACCGTAGGGGACACGGGCGCGTACGGGCGCCCGCTGGGGCGAAGATCACAACGGGCTGGGTCGGGCGCCGGCGATCAGTCGCCGGCCGGGACCGGCTGAGGCTCGGTGGAGTCCGCCGCCTGCGCCGTCCCGGCCGCGGCCTTCTTCGTCTTCCGTTTGAGGATCAGCATCGAGAGGAGGCCGATGGCCAGGGCCACGACGAGGCCGAGCCACGAGAACCGCTTCAGCCACGACTCGGCGACGATCCCCACGTAGTAGATGACCGCGGTGGTGCCGCCGGCCCAGAGAATGCCACCCAGCACGTTGGCGATCAGGAACTTCCAGTACGGCATGCGCAGGACGCCGGCGAGCGGGCCGGCGAAGATGCGCAGCAGGGCGACGAAGCGGCCGAAGAACACCGCCCACATGCCCCACTTCTCGAAGGACCGCTCCGCGGTCGCGACGTGGCCTTCGCTGAAGTGCTTCGGGAACCTGCGGCCGAGCCAGGCGAGCAAGGGCCGTCCGCCCTTGCGCCCGATCGCGTAGCCGATCGAATCACCGATGATCGCGCCCGCGGTGGCGCAAGCGCCGAGGACGACCGGGTTGATGTCCCCGTGCTGGGAGGCGAGCAGCGCGGACGAGACGAGGATGATCTCGCCCGGCAGCGGGATGCCCAGGCTCTCCAGGCCGATGACCACACCCACCAGGGCGTAGATGCTGACCGCCGGCACCGTCTCGAGCCATTCCTGGACGTGCAACGCCGGTCCCTCCCGTTCTGTGCGTCGACCCGGCCTGCGCTCCCACTTCCGAGCGCGCGTGCGGGCAGCCTACCTGCTGGCCCCCGTCACCCGACCCCCACGGAGCCCTGGAGGCACCCTGACCACCGTCGCCGCCGCGCCGCGGGCGCCGTGACGTCAGCCGTTGGGGCGGAGCGTCCACACAACGGACATCTCGCCCGTGACGGCGCCGTCCTCGCGCTGGATCGCGATGGACACCGGGAACTCGGGCCGCTTCCCGGCGTCGAGCTCGGCGATCACGTCGGCGGCCGGTCGGCCGAGGGTCGCGGTCGCGGTGACGCGCCCCATGGCGAGCTTCTTGTACGCGATGTCGGCGCTGACGGCGAGCGGCACGGCCCGGGTCAGCTGGTCCCCGAAGGCGGCGAGGACGATCGTCCCGCTGGCGGTCTCGCCCAGTGTGAACATCGCGCCGGCGTGCGGTCCGCCGACGTGGTTGTGGTAGTCGCTCTGGTCCGGCAGGGCCACCACGGCCTTCTCCGGCGAGGTCTCGAGGAACTCGAGGTTCATTGTGCGGGCCATCGGCACCGTGGCGGCGAGCATCTCGCCGATCGACATCTGGTCAGCGCTCATGAGGCCGAATGTTACCCACGGGTAGCGCTCCTTGGCCAGGGATGAATCACCATCCGCCACCGTCACGGCGGCGACGGCTGAACGCACCCTGACTGCCGCTCCCTTGACGGCACGTCACATTCCAGACGGCACGGGCACAGGGCAGTTCGCGCATCGGCCGGGATCCGGTACGTCACTGGCGAAGAGTGGTGACCAAATCGTTCCCGGGCGCGGCTAGGGTTACGGTCCATGTGGCCAGGACAGCAGCCGCCCGGGGGCGAGCAGAATCCGCAGGACCAGAACCCGCAGGGTCAGCACGCGGGGGGTCAGGACCAGCAGGGACAGCAGCACAACCCGTACCAGCAGCCGGGGTACCAGCAGCCGAACCCCTATGCGCAGCAGCCCGGTTACGCGTCGCCCGGGTACCCGCAGCCCGGGACCCCGCAGCCCGGATACGCGCAACAGCCGTACGCAGCCCAGCAGCCCTACGGGCAGCAGCCGGGGCAGCAGTGGGGGACTCCGGCGGTGCCGCCCGGCCCGCCCCAGCCGCCGCGTGACGACGCCAGGGCGACGAAGATCACCGCGATCGTCGCGGCCACCGCCGTCGTCGTGGCCGCAGGCGTCACCGGCTTTCTGGTCCTGGGCGGCGACAAGGACGACTCCGCGGGACCCGGCCCGGCGAAGTCGTCGGCGGCGACCAAGTCCGCGGAGCCCACCGCCACGGACGCGACCGGCGGAGCAAACCCGCGCGACAGCGACGACATCAAGCCGACGATCCCCGGCTGGAAGGTCGTGGTGAACCCCAAGTGGGGCACCGCCTTCGACGTACCGGCGGAATGGACGGTCAAGTCGTCGGGCCTCTTCATCGGCTTCGAGGACGAGAAGAAGGGGGACGGTTCAGCGCTCATCGGCATGTCGGCGCCCGCGTTCCTCAAGGAGAAGTGGTGCATCACCGACTCGGACAAGGACGGGCGCACGGAGGACAGAGAGCTCGCCGCGGCGGGCACCAAGGGGCAGAACGGCGCCAAGAACACCGAGGACGTCGCCCGTAACGACTCGGCGTGGTGGGTGTTCGGCGGCTACACCGATCAGAAGGATGCCGACAAGAAGAAGCTCAAGATAGGCAAGCCGGAGTCGTACACGACCACGGCCGGCATCAAGGGCAGCGTCGCGACGACCTATTCGACCGGGGTCGAGAAGACCAATAAGTGCGCCTCGGACGGCAAGGCCACCACGTTCGCCTTCAAGAACTCCAAGGGCGACTTCGTCTCGTGGACGTTCTACGGCGCCAAGGGCGTGAGCGAGGAGGTCCCGGACGCGACGGTGAAGAAGATCCTCAGCACGGTACGGCTGAGCGGCGAGCCCGAGGAGGGGTGATCCGGGGGGGCGACCGGGGAGAATCTCCGGCCGCACACCCGTATCGTCGAAAAATCGGTTTGGCAAGTCGGCCCGGCGGCGGCGATAGTCCCTCGGTGAAGACTGCCGCCGCCTCTGCCTCTCCGAGACGTCTCCGCCGCCCCGACTGGGCGGGCCGCAACTACACGCTGCTGACCGCCGCCGCGGTGGTGACGAACCTGGGCAGCCAGGGCGCGCTGATCGCGGCGGCGTTCGCGGTCCTCGACGCGGGGGGCGACGGCGGCGACGTGGGTCTGGTGGCCGCGGCCCGCACGCTCCCCCTCGTGGTCTTCCTGCTGATCGGCGGTGCGGTCGCGGACCGGCTGCCGCGGCACCGCGTGATGGTCGCCGCCAACGCCCTCAACTTCGTGTCGCAGGGTGCGTTCGCCGTGCTCGTCCTCGCCGGCGACCCGCAGCTGTGGCAGATGATGCTGCTGACCGCGCTCGGCGGCACGGGCCAGGCCTTCTTCAATCCGGCGGCCGAGGGCATGCTGATGTCGTCCGTCAGCGGGGAGCAGGCCGGCCGGGCGTTCGCGCTGTTCCGCATGGCGATGCAGGGTGCAGGGCTGGGCGGCGCGGCCCTCGGCGGGGCGATGGTCGCGGCGGTCGGTCCTGGCTGGGTGCTCTTGGTGGACGCGGTGGCGTTCGCGGTGGCCGGGGCGCTGCGGGCGTTCCTGGACGTGAGTCACATTCCGCCGCGCGAGCCCGGCGGGGGCATGCTGGCGGATCTGCGGGACGGCTGGCGGGAGTTCGTGGGACGGCCCTGGCTGTGGTCGATCGTCGCTCAGTTCTCGGTCGTGGTGGCGGTCGTCGGCGCCGCGGAGTCGGTCTTCGGTCCGCTGGTCGCCCGGGACGAGCTGGGCGGGGCGGGGCCGTGGGGTCTGGCGCTCGGCGCGTTCGGGGCGGGCACGGTCGGAGGTGCGCTGCTGATGATGCGGTGGAAGCCGCGGCGACTGCTGTTCGCCGGGACCCTGTGCGTGTTCCCGCTCGCCGCACCGTCCGCCGCGCTCGCGGTGCCGCTGCCCGTGGCCGGGCTGGCCGCGGTGATGTTCGTCAGCGGCGTGGCCATCGAGGTGTTCGGCGTGTCCTGGATGACGGCCCTGCACCAGGAGATCCCCGAGGACAAGCTGTCCCGCGTCTCGGCCTACGACTGGTTCGGCTCGATCGCCATGGTTCCGCTGGCCACCGCCCTGGCGGGCCCGGCGGAGAGCGCCTTCGGGCGTACGGCGTCCCTGTGGGGCTGCGCGGCCATGGTGGTCCTGGTCACGGCGGCGGTGCTGTTCGTACCGGACGTACGGAACCTGCGGCGGCGTACGACGGAGGTCGTGCAGGCTGAGGGCGCCGGTACCGGGACTGCCGGCCCCGGTACCGGGTCTGTTGGTCGGGCCGAGGCCGGGGACGGGGCTTCGGATGACGTGCCGGGAGCGCGGGTCAGCCCACGCTGAAGGCGCCGGCCGGTGGTTCGGGCGACGCCACCGCGTCCTCGTCGCGTACCGGTGCCGCGTCCCCGATGAAGGCGCGCAGGGCGGGCCCGTGTTCGACTCGTGCGGGGAAGGCGTCGGCGGCGGTACGCCGGGACAGTGACACGATGTCGATCGGCTCGTGCGACGCGACGAGCACGGCGTTGCCGAAGCGACGGCCTCGTAGGACGGCCGGCTCGGCGATCATCGCGAGCTCCGGGAAGACCGCGGAGAAGGTTGCGAGTTGGGAGCGGAGGAAGGCGAAGGGCGCGCCGTCGGCGAGGTTCGCCGCGTAGAGGCCTCCGGGCCGCAGCACCCGCTCGGCGGCGCGCGCGTACGCGAGCGAGGTGAGGTGCGCGGGGACGCGTGACCCGCCGAACACGTCCGCGACCAGGATGTCCACGGAGGCGGGTGGGGCGCTTTCCAGCCATGCGCGGGCGTCCGCGCCGTGCACCGTGATGTCCGCGCCGTCGGGGAGGGGCAGGTGTTCGGTGACGAGCGCGAGCAGGGCGCGGTCGGCCTCCACGACCTGCTGACGTGAGCCGGGCCGGGTGGCGGCGAGATAGCGGGGCAGGGTGAGCGCGCCGCCGCCGAGGTGCAGTACGTCGAGGGGGCGGCCCGGTGCCCCGGCGGTGTCGAGGACGTGCCCGAGCCGCTGCGCGTACTCGAACTCCAGGTGCGCCGGCTCGTCGAGGTCCACGTACGACTGGGGCGCCCCGTCGACCGTGAGCAGCCACGCCCGGTCCCGGTCCACGTCGGGAAGGAGTTTGGTGACGCCGTGATCGACGGGGCGGGTGACGGGTATCGGCTCTTCCACGGCTCTATTGTGCGTCCCGCCCGCGTGTGTCCCGCCCACTGGACGTCCCGCCCGCCGGCGCGAGGGGCGCTGCCTCGGCCTGGTGGAGCCGGACGCGCGCGTGCCCTGCGAGCGGTGGGACGCCCACGGCGGGTCCTTGCGAGCGCGGGTACGCACGCGTGGTGCCCCTGCCGTGGCGTCGCGCCCGCTGCGGCGTATGCGGGAGCGGGCAGCGGCATTCGCCGGCCGGACTGTGGGCTCCGCCGGCCGTACCGTGCACCGACCGGTTCGTCGGCTCCCGCCGGCCGCCGTCAGACGGCCGCTGGGGCGGGCGGGACCGCGCCGGCCCGCACGCGCGCGTGCCCCTGCCTCGCGCGGCGTGGTCACCGGATGGCCGTGGTGTGCCCGTCCTGCGCCGTACGGGAGACGGGCACACCAGAGACCGGCAGAACGGACCGTCGACACCGGCCGACCGGACACGCGAGCCGGTCGGCCGGACCTCGACTCCTGCCGACCGGACCTCAACTCCTGCCGACCGCCGTCAGACGACCGCCGGAGCGGGCGGGGCGGGCGGGACAGCGCCCGCATCGCCGACCGTCGTGACCGTCCCGGCCCCCACCGTGCGTCCGCCCTCGCGGATGGCGAAGCCGAGGCCCGGCTCGAGGGGGATGTCGCGGCCCAGTTCGACCGTCATGGTGACGGTGTCGCCGGGCCGGGCGACCGCTGTCGCGCCGAGGTCGATGTCGCCGACCACGTCCGCGGTACGAATGTAGAACTGCGGCCGGTACCCGGTCGCGACGGGCGTCGTCCGGCCGCCCTCGCGCGCCGACAGGACGTACACCTGCGCGGTGAAGCGACGGCTGGGCGTGACGCTGCCCGGTGCGGCGACGACGTGGCCGCGGCGCACCGCGTCGCGCGGCACGCCGCGCAGTAGCAGCGCCACGTTGTCCCCGGCCTGCGCCTCCGTCATGGGCTTGCCGAAGGTCTCGAGGCCGGTCACCACGGTCTCGGTGTCCGCGCCGATGACCTGCACGCGGTCGCCGACCCGCACCGTGCCCCGCTCGATGGCGCCGGTGACGACCGTGCCGCGGCCCGTGATGGTGAGGACGTTCTCCACGGGCAGCAGGAACGGCGCGTCCACGTACCGCTCGGGCATCGGGACATACGTGTCCACGGCGTCAAGGAGCGCCTCGATCGCCGCCGTCCATTGCGGGTCGCCCTCCAGGGCACGCAGGCCGGACACCCGCACGACTGGCACGGACTCGCCGCCGTACCCGTGCGCGGACAGCAGCTCGCGGACCTCCAGCTCGACGAGGTCCGTCAGCTCCGGGTCGCCCGCGTCGGCCTTGTTGAGGGCGACGACGATGTGGTCGACGCCGACCTGGCGGGCGAGCAGTACGTGCTCCGCGGTCTGCGGCATGATCCCGTCGAGCGCGGAGACGACGAGGATCGCCCCGTCGAGCTGGGCCGCGCCGGTGACCATGTTCTTGACGTAGTCGGCATGGCCGGGCATGTCGACGTGCGCGTAGTGACGGGTGTCGGTCTCGTACTCGACGTGCGCGATGTTGATGGTGATGCCGCGCTGGGCCTCCTCGGGCGCGCGGTCGATGCGGTCGAAGGGCACGAAGGTGCCGGTGCCGCGCTCGGCCAGCACCTTGGTGATGGCGGCGGTCAGGGTGGTCTTGCCGTGGTCGACATGGCCCATGGTGCCGATGTTGAGGTGCGGTTTGGTGCGCACGTATGCCGTCTTGGACATGGCTGGCTGTGGTTCCTCTCCGGAACGCGTAAGCGATGGTCCCGACGCGCGTGATGGGCGCGGAGTCGGGACGTGGACCCCAGGGCCTTGCCGACCCTCCCCCTGCGGGGTCCGCCGGACTGTCCGGGAAGGGTCAGCTTCGGGCGCCGTCGAGGGGCGCCGCGGCAGCTGCGACTGCGACAAGGGCGGCCGCGGCTGCGGCAGTTGCGGTGTCGGTTGCGACACCGGCCGCCGCGGATGCGGCTGCGGTGGCGGCGACGAGGGCAGCCTTCGGCGCGTCCGCGACTGCGGACGGCGCTGCGAGGAAGGCGTGCCGGAACATGTCGTCGATCATGGCTCAGGCGCCGTCGGCACGTCGACCGAATTTTCGCGGGGCGGGGGTGCTGCCCGTGCCATGCGCTGAGGTGACGGCGGCTCAGGGGACGTGAGGCCGTGGAGAGCCGCACGGTCGCTGCCTGCGCCCGGGGCGAGGGCGGGGAGGGCAGCGGCGAGCCGGCCGCTGGGCCCGCCCGCGGACCGCGCCTGCGGATCGCGGCCGGTGCCGGTGCCGGTGCCGGTGCCGGTGAGTTCACTGCGACCGGTGCGGTCGGTGTTCCCGATCCTGTGACGCTCGTGAGACGCACCATACGGCTTTTGCTCACCTGGGTCGGTTAGTCTCCCCGGATGCTCGACCCCGCCGCCGGCCGACCAGCCGGCCTCGCCACCACCCGCCCCGCGGACGGGCCCACCGGCGATCCCGCAGGCTCGAACGGCACGAGCGCGAACAGCACGAGCGCATCGACCCTGCCCGTCGCGGGCCTGGTGGACCTCGCCAGCGCCCGGCCTGCCGATGTCACCGGCGCCCGGCCCGCGGTCTTCGCCGCACCTGGCCCGGTGGGCCTCGCAACCCGCAGTATCAGGGTGCTGTTGTCCCCGTGGGCCCGGCTGTCCCTGTTGGTCGTGCTGCTCGCGGCCGCCGCCACGACTGTGCTGCTGTTCGAGCCGCAGCGGTTGCTGGCCGACGGCTGGCCGCCGCACCTGAACGGCGCGGCCGCGGTCGTCGTCTTCGCGGTGGCGTACGGCGTGTGCACCGTCGCCTTCGTCCCGCGGCCGCTGCTCAACCTCGCGGCGGGCGCCCTGTTCGGCTCCCAGCTGGGGCTCGGCGCCGCGCTCGCGGGCACGGTGATCGGCGCGGGCGCCGCATTCGGGCTCGGCCGTCTGCTGGGGCAGGAGGCGCTGCGACCGCTGCTGCGGGCCCGCTGGCTCAAGGCCGCGGACGGTCAGCTGAGCAGGCACGGCTTCCGGTCGATGATGGCGGCACGGCTCTTCCCCGGCGTGCCGTTCTGGGCCGCCAACTACTGCGCGGCCGTGTCCCGCATGGGCTGGCTGCCGTTCCTGCTCGCCACGGCGCTCGGCTCGATCCCCAACACGGCGGCGTACGTGGTGGCGGGCGCCCGCGCCTCCACACCGACGTCGCCCGTCTTCCTGATCGCGATGGGGTTCATCGCGGTGACGGGTGTGGCCGCGGCCGTCTTGGCGTGGTGCAAGCGCCACCGCCTGCGCGGGCACTGAGCCATAGGCAGGCAGCGCCGAGGGGCTGCCTGGCATCCGCGGCCCACCGCGGAACCAGGAACACACGAACGGACGAGCGAAGGCGGACCGCGATGACGCGGAGCCGCAGAGCCGCGATCCAGGCGGGGACCTGCAGGTCCGGGCCAGGCCGTCACCGGATCCCGGCACCACCGGGCGTTTCCTCTTCGCACCCCCGCAGCGCATAGTGATGCTGTGGTGATGGCGAGCCCGGAAGGGCGCCGGTCAGGTGAGTGAGAGCCGGCCCCTGCTTCCGCAGGCTCCGGCGCGCACGGCGGCGGAGCGGCCCGAGGCCGCCCGGATGCGGGTGCTCATGCGGCTGGGCGACGAGCACACCGGCGTCGAGATGCTGAGGCTGGCGCTGCACCATGCGGTGGCCGATCTCGGTGGGCTCGGCGGCATGGTCCATCTGCAGCGCGTTCCCGGCGAGAGCGAGCGACTCGATCTGGTGACGGTGAGCGGGCTGCCTCACGAGGTCACGAAGGCGTGGGAGATCGTCGGCCGTCAGGACGAGACCGTCCCTGCGCTTGCCCTGCGCGAGGGCGCTCTGGTGTGGCTTCCGGCGCCCGGCGACGAGGAGGACCCTGATGCCTTCCCCGGCGGCACGGGAATGGCCGCGGTGCCGCTGCCCGCTCCGGGTGGCCCGTTCGGAGTCCTGTCGGTCGTCACCACCGCGCCCGGCCCGCCTTCGACCGCACAGCGCGAGTTCCTGGAAACGGTCGCCGGGTGGGTGTCCGAGCGGCTGCGGAATCCCGGCCTGCCCAAGGCGCGCACGGTAAACCCGGCCTGGTCGGCGGACGAGAAGCAGTGGACCGGGCCGCGGTTCCAGCAGGCGCTGAGGACAGCCCAGGTCGGTACGTGGGACCTGGACCTGCGCACCGGGCGGCTGAGCTGGGACGAGATGACGATGCAGCTCTTCGGCTTCGACCCGGAGACCTTCCACGGGCAGCTCGACACGTTCATCGAGCTGCTGCACCCCGACGACCTGTCGCGGGTGCAGGCCGACCTCCGGGAAGCCGTCGAGAAGCGCG
This sequence comes from Streptomyces sp. NPDC002896, assembly GCF_040295225.1. NCBI lineage: Bacteria > Bacillati > Actinomycetota > Actinomycetes > Kitasatosporales > Streptomycetaceae > Streptomyces > Streptomyces sp. NPDC002896. Next base: position 454,805 of record NZ_JBEOVA010000004.1, read on the forward strand.
GCTACTCGGTCACGGAGTACCGGGTCTGCCGCCCCGACGGCACCATCCGCTGGGTCGAGGCGCGCGGCCAGGTGCTGCTCGGCGAGGATGGAGAGCCGACGGTCATGGCCGGCACGCTGTGGGACACCACCGACAAGCGGATCGCCATGGACTCCGTGGGGCGCGCCGTGCGGCACATGAGCGACGGGTTCCTGGCGATGGGCGACGACCTGCGGATCGCCTATGTGAACCTGCAGGCCGAGCGCCTCCTCGGCCCCTGGCGGGGCCTCATCGGGAAGCTGCTGTGGGCGCTCCCCGGTATTCCGGTCGCATGGCTGGAGGCCCGCTGCCGGCAGGCCGTCGCCGACCGGATCCCGGTCGGTTTCGATGTCCGGTGGCCGACCGACCAGCGCTGGTACCACATGCGCCTGGTCCCGGTGCCGGACGGACTGACGGTCTACTTCACGGACGTGACCGACAAGCGGCTGGCGGAGGAGCGGCGCACCGCGGCCGAGGGCGCCGCCGCCGAGCGCACCGCGCGCATCGAGCAGCTCAACGCCGCGCTCGCGGAGGCGGTCAGCGTCCAGGACGTGGTGACGGCCGTCGCGGAGCGCGTGCTGCCCCCGTTCCGCGCCAACGGTCTGGTCGTCCAGCTGGTGGAGGGCGACGGCCTGCGGGTCGTTGGAGGCGTCGGGTACGACAGGGAGTTCCTTGGCAGGGTCCCCGACCGGATCGGTCTCAGGGATACGGCGCCGAACAATGACGCCATCCTGGCCGGCGCTCCGCAGTACATCTCCTCGAGGGCGGAGATGCGCCGTCGCTATCCGGTTTTCGCGGAGGCCGCATTCGAAGGCGGGAAGCATGCTTGGGCCTTTCTGCCCCTGATCGTCTCCGGGCAGCCCATCGGCTGCTGTGTGATCTCCTTTCCCCAGCCGCGCCGGTTCGGCGACGAGGACAGAGCCCTGCTGACTGCGCTCAGCGGGCTCGTCGCCCAGGCACTGGAGCGGGCCCGGCTGTACGACGCGGAGCACGTCCGCACCCAGGAGCTGCAGCGCGGCCTGCTGCCCCAGGAACTGCCGTCGCTGCCCGCCGTCACCGTGGCCGCACGCTATCTGCCGGCCACCGAGGGGCTGGACGTGGGCGGCGACTGGTACGACGTGATCCCGCTGTCGGCCGAGCGGGTCTGCCTGGTGATCGGCGACGTGATGGGCCACGGATTGTCCGAGGCCGCCACCATGGGCCGGCTGCGGACCGCCGTCCACACCCTGGCCGGTCTGGAGCTGCCCCCCGACGAGGTGCTGTCCCACCTCAACGACGTGGTCAGCAATCTGGGCGTCGACTTCTACGCCACCTGTCTCTACGCCGTGTACGACCCGGTCGCCCGCGTCTGCACCTTCGGCTGTGCGGGCCACCCGCCCCCGGCCCTCGTCCGTCCTGACGGCAGTGTGCACTTCCCGGCGCTCGCCACGGACCCGCCGCTCGGCGCGGCGACGCCGCCCTTCGAGACCACCGAGGTGACGGTGGAGGACGGCAGCCTTCTGGTCATGTACACCGACGGCCTCGTCGAGTCGGCGCACCGCGACATCGACAGCGGCATGAGCCATCTCTCCCGCCTCCTCGCCACCGCCGCCGGCCCTCCCCCGAGCTCTCGGCTTCGCTCGAGCAGGGGGGACCCCCAGCCCGAAGGGTTCGACCGGCCCGCCGCGTGTCCGCCACGCGGCGCGCCGTACCTGGAGCAGCTGTGCGACACGCTCACCTCGGCTCTCGTCCCCGAACAGCAGCAGACCAGCGACGACACCGCCCTGCTTGTGGCCTGCACGCACGCCCTGCCGGCCGGCGACGTGGCGTCCTGGTGGCTGCCGGAGGCGCCGATAGCCGCAGGCCAGGCGAGGGACCACGTCCGGCAGCAGCTCATCGACTGGCGGCTCGACGGCCTCGTCGACACCACGGAACTGCTCGCCAGCGAACTGGTCGGCAACGTGGTCCGGCATGCGAGGGGCCCCATCCAGCTACGGCTGCTGAAGAGCCGCTCCCTGATCTGCGAGGTCACCGACGGAAGCCCGACCACGCCTCGTATCCGCCGCGCCCGGGACACCGACGAGGGCGGCCGCGGCCTGCAACTGGTAGCCGCGCTCTCGCAGCGCTGGGGCACGCGCTACTTCGCGAAGGGCAAGAGCATCTGGACCGAGCAGCCCCTGCCGTGACCGCTGGACGGTCCTCTCAGCCGTGGTCCTTTCGGCAGCGGTCCCTTCGACCGTGGTCCTTTCGGCAGTCGCAAGTCGTCCTGTCGACTGCAGGTCAGTCCTGTTCGCCGGGCGTCTCCGCCGGTGTCTTGCCCTCCATGACCTGCTGCAGTCGCTGGCTGCCCAGCTGCGCGGCCTGTTCGGTGGCGTCCCGCTCCGCGCCCTGCAGCCCGCCGTTGGTGAGGGTGATGCCGTTCGGACCCATGAGTACGGCCGCGGAGTCGAGGGTGAGAGTGGCGTCCTCGCCCTCCACCTTCGTGGTGAGCTTCGTGTTCAGGCCGATGTGGTCGCCACCCGCGTCCGGCAGCCCGAACTCGATGACCTGCACGGTGGCGTCCGTCTTGTCGGGGCCGACCTTGGCCGTGAACTGGTCGCAGGTCTGCGGCAGTTTCTTCAGCCAGTCCATCTCCTTCTGCACGTCGGCTTGGTCCTTGTACGCCGCGACCTCGTAGTCCAGATACGCCTCGTTCGCGCTGTTGTAGAACACGCGGGAGGCGTCCTCCGACGTCTTGTCGCCCAGCAGATCGCCGTCCTCCAGCCGGTCGAGGAACTTCTGGCAGTCCTTGCTGCCTCCGTCCACCTCGCCCTCGAGCAGCCCGTCGTGGGCGGCGTCCTGATCCGTCTGCTCCCACGGTGAGCCGAGGTCGGAGGCGCCGATCAGCGCGGTGTCCGCCTGTCTTTCGGTGAGCGGTGAGCCCGTCGGGGTCGGTCCCGTGGCGGTCGGTGCGGCGACCACCGAGACGGCGCTGCCGCCAGAGCACGCCGCAGTCGCCATCAGTGCCGCTGCGGCCAGCACCGCCCCCACGCCACGGCCACGGGATACGCAGGCTGCGTGCTTCATCTCGGGTGCCTCCTCGGTGAGCGGTGTCTGCTCCCAACCCACCACCGGCCGCCGGAGCCCACCACCTCTCGGGTCCGTACGGGTGGCACCCGCGGACCCGGAAGGCGCGCCTCGTGCGGTGCGCCGAGCCTCGTATCGCAGGATCCCGGGCATGCTGCCCGGGTTCCTCGCCAAGGCGGTCGAGTTGCTGCTCGGCCGGGAAGGCCGCTCGCTGCATCTCAAGGCGGCGGGCGGCGCGACCGTGGTCCTGGCCGTCACCATGCTCACGGGGTCCTGGGCCGTGGTCGCCGCCGAGCGTGACGCACCGGGAGCGAGCATCACGACGTATCCGAAGGCCCTGTGGTGGTCCGTGGAGACGGCGACGACTGTCGGCTACGGCGACCTGTACCCGGTGACCCTGTGGGGCCGGATCGTCGCCACCGTCGTGATGGCCGTCGGCATCACGACGTACGGGATGGTGACCGCCGCGATCGCCACCTGGTTCGTGGGGCGCGAGCAGAAACGCCAGGGCCATCTCGCGGCGGCGGCCGAGGCGGCCGAACGTGCCGCACACCGCATGTGCGATGAGACCGCCCTGGCCCTGCATGAGCGCTTCGACCGTCTGGAGCGCGCACTGGCCCGGCACGACGGTGGCGCGGACGGGACCGGCTGAGGCCGGGCGCGGAGCGTCCGCCCGGGTGGCATGCCCGTCCTCCCCTTACTCGTCCTCGGTGTCTTCCCTCGGCCGCGACTCCCGCGGCTCCCTCAACTCCCCAGACCCCGCCGAATCTTCCGGCCTGCCCGGCCCTCCCGACCCCTCAGGCGCCGTCTGCTCCGCCTCCCCGAACCGGGCCAGTGCCAGGGCGCCCGCGATGGAGACCACGAAGCCGGCGATGCCCAGCGGCGCGAAACCCGGCCGCGTCGTGTCACCGAGCCACACCACGCCGAACAACCCGGGCCACACGGTCTCGCCGATCACCATCGCCCCAGTCGCCGCGGCGACCGATCCGGACCGCAGGGCCTCGATGAGCAGCAGATATCCGCCGAGCCCGGAGACGACCACGGCGTACGCCGTCGGCGCGGCCAGCACGCCCGTCACCGTGATGTCGTCGGGCAGGAGCCGCACCCCGATCCCGGTCAGCCCGAAGCTCAGCCCCGCGATGCCGCCGAGCACCGCGGCACGGGCGCGGTGGAGGGTTCGGTTCACCACCCAGCCCAGCACCACCAGCCCCACCGATGTCGCCAGCGTCACCCAGCGGAGTCGGGCATCGCCGTCGCTCGTGCCCTCGTGCCCGGCGGCGACGGCCAGCACCGCGAGGCCGCAGCACACCGCGAAGACGGCACCCCACTCCGCAGGCCGCAGCCGTACGCGCAGCACCGCGGCCGCCACGGCCGCGGTGACCGCCAACGACGACGCGATTGCCGCTTCCACCAGGAACAACGGCACCGAACGCAGGGCCACCACCTCGGCCAGGAATCCCATCGTGTCCACAGCGACACCGACCAGGAACGGCCACCGGAACATCGCCCGCACCGGCCCGCCGCCGGTCTCCATGCGCGCCCCCAGGGCCTGCAGCACCGTCGCCACGCCCATGAGAACCGCAGCGCAGAGCGCCAGCAGCACGCCGTATGCCATGTACGCACCGTAATCGCCGTGGCGGCCTGTGCCCCTGTGCACTCACGGTGTGTCACTCCGGTCCCTTGCACTCCGGACCCGGACCGATGAGCCGACCAGGACAGTGACTGCTGACGCCGGCAACCGATACGTTCCTAGGCGTGAGCGCTGAGAAGGCACCCGGGGAACGGGCGATGAGCACGACCTCACCCGGGAAGTCAGCGCCGGGACGGCAGATGTGGCCGCTGTACGCCGCCGGCTTCACCACCGCGTTCGGCGCACACGGCATCGCCGCGAACCTCGGCGGCTTCTCCGACGACGCGGTGACCTCGCTCCTCGTACTGGGCGGGCTGCTCGCCCTGTACGACGGCGCGGAGGTGCTGCTCAAGCCGCTGTTCGGGACGCTCGCCGACCGGATCGGTGCGCGGCCGGTGCTGCTGGGCGGGCTCGTGGCGTTCGCCGCAGCGTCCGCCGCGTACGTGGTGGCGGACTCCCCCGGCTGGCTGTGGGCGGCCCGGCTCGGTCAGGGCGCCGCCGCCTCCGCGTTCTCGCCGTCGGCGTCGGCGCTGGTGGCACGGTTGAACCCGGCGGTCAGACACGGGCGGGCGTTCGGCAGCTACGGCTTCCACAAGTCGATCGGCTACACGCTCGGTCCACTGCTGGGCGGCGTGCTGGTGTGGGCCGGCGGTCTGCGCCTGCTGTTCGCGGTACTGGCCGTGCTGGGCGCGGCGGTCGCCCTCTGGGCGGCGCTGTCCGTGCCGCACGTACCGCCGCTGCCCAAGGCCCGGCAGACACTGCTCGACCTGGCCCGGCGGCTGGCAGATCCGGTCTTCCTGGGGCCGACGGCCGCACTGGCCGGGGCGACGGCCGCGCTGTCGGTGGGCGTGGGGTTCCTGCCGGTGTCCGGCGCCGCGGCGGGGCTCGGCACCGTCGCCACCGGAGCCGCCGTGTCGGTGCTCGCGGCCTGCGCCGCGTTCGTCCAGCCCAGGGCGGGCCGTGCGCTGGACGACGGACGACTCACCGCGCGCGGCGGCCTCACGGCGGGCCTGCTGATCACGGCGGCGGGACTGGGCTGCGCGATGCTGCCCGGGCTGGTGGGCGTGTTGAGCGGCGCCGTCCTGATCGGGGCCGGCACAGGGCTCATCACACCCCTCGGCTTCGCGGCCCTGGCCACCGCCACGCCCACCGAACGGCTCGGCCAGACCATGGGCTCCGCCGAACTCGGCCGGGAACTCGGTGACGCGGGCGGCCCCCTCCTGGTCGCCGCCGTCGCCACGCTGTCCACTCTCGCCTACGGGTACGCGGCCCTCGCGCTGCTCCTCGCGGCCGGTCCGCTGCTGGCCCTCGCAGCGCACCGCAGAGGGCAGGGCCAGGCCCGCGCACGTCGCCGTCCGGGCGGCGGGGGTATACACGGGGCCGACGCGGAGTAGAGCAGGCGTGACGCCGCGCGGGGGAGACGTGAGGCCCTCACCCGGTCGTACCCCTGTCACCCAGGGACGCTACGCTGCCCCACGGCGAGCGCTGATCAGCGCGTGCGCGCACATCACCGCCGCCACAGCCGTCCCAGCCAGTCACCCGCCACCGACCAGCACCGTCACGCCTGCCGTACGCCCGCCCCCTGACCTGCGAGTCCGCGGTCAGCTCCTGATCAGCACTTGGATCCGCACTTCATGTCTTGGTTTGAATCCTTCATCCTCGGACTCGTCCAGGGGCTGACCGAGTTCCTCCCCATCTCATCGAGCGCCCATCTGCGGCTGACCGCGGCCTTCGCCGGCTGGCACGACCCGGGTGCGGCGTTCACGGCCATCACCCAGATCGGCACGGAGACGGCCGTGCTGATCTACTTCCGCAAGGACATCGTGCGGATCGTCTCGGCGTGGTTCCGGTCACTCGCCGACAAGGCCATGCGCAGCGACCACGACGCGCAGATGGGCTGGCTGGTGATCGTCGGTTCGCTGCCGATCGGCGTGCTGGGTGTCGCGTTCAAAGACGAGATCGAGGGCCCGTTCCGCGACCTGCGGCTGATCGCCACCACGCTCATCGTGATGGGCGTCATCCTCGGCATAGCCGACCGTCTCGCGGCACGCGACGAGAACGGCGGCAAGCACCGGGCGGTGAAGGAACGCAAGACGCTCAAGGAACTGGGCGTACGGGACGGCCTGATCTACGGCGTCTGCCAGGCGATGGCGCTGGTCCCCGGCGTCTCCCGGTCCGGTGCCACGATCAGCGGCGGCCTGCTCATGGGCTACAAGCGCGAGGCCGCCGCCCGCTACTCGTTCCTCCTGGCCATCCCCGCGGTGCTCGCCTCCGGAGTCTTCGAACTCAAGGACGCGGCAGAGGGCGGCCATGTCTCGTGGGGCCCGACGATCTTCGCGACGATCATCGCGTTCGTGGCAGGATACGCGGTCATCGCGTGGTTCATGAAGTTCATCTCGACCAAGAGCTTCATGCCCTTCGTGTACTACCGGGTGATCCTCGGGATCGTGCTGTTCGCCCTGGTGGCGACCGGGGTCCTCAGCCCGCACGCGGGCGAGTCGGCCGGCTGATCTCCGCCAGCTCCCTGAGGCCGTCGATCCGCCAGTCCGCCGCCTCGACGACGGCCGGGTCGTCGGCCCAGAAGTGCCCCCACGGTCCGCGGCGGATATGGGCGACGCGCAGCCCGGCCTCCTTGGCGGGGAAGACGTCGTTGGCTGGATGGTCGCCGACGTACATGATCTCCTGCGGTTCGGCCCGGGCCACCTCGAGGACGCGCTCGTAGAACTCCGGGGCCGGCTTCGCCACGCCCCAGTCCCCCGAGGTCACGATGAGATGGACGGGCAGGTCGAGGTCCCGCAGCAGTTCCGCGACGCGAGAGGTCTGGTTCCCGGCGACGATGAGGCGCACGCCGAGCTTGAGGAGCTCGGCGAGGGCGGGCCGGGCGTCAGGGTAGAGGTCGGACTCGTCGAGGTTCTCGCCCTGCCCCGCCGCCTCCCGGGCGTAGTACTCCGCGTCGACGTCGATGCCGGGTCGCACAAGGCGCAGGGCCTCGACACTGTCGCCGCCCCTGGAGACGACGGCCCCCACGAGCGCGGAGAGCGTGTGCCGCGGCACGTCGAGCCAGTCGGCCCACGACGCCCAGTACCGGTCGTCCTTGGTGAGGGTCTCTCCCACATCGAGCACGATGGTGTGAATCATCGCTGGGATCCTACGGCGCCGACGGCCGAACTCCGGCGGGCCACGACGGAGGGCCGGGGTGGCTGCGTCCGAAGGCGTCCCCGGCTACGACCTGAGGTGCCCGAGGAGTTCCTCGTCCGCGGGATACGGCCTCTCCACGGGAAGCAGTTCCGCCGCACCGGACAGGTCGCCTTCGCGCACGCGCGCGTGGACCGCCCTGGCGAGCGGAGTCACGTCCGTGATGCCGACCGTCCACTCGTCCGCGTAACGGTGAGCGGCCTCGCCCGAGAGCCCGAGCTGCAGGGACCGGTACGGCAACGGCCGCAGGTGGAGGTCACGCTCGGGGTCCCACTGCACGCGCGCGTGCGCCTGCTTCAACTGCCGCTTCCACTCGTCGTGGTCGGCGTGGAGTCCGTGGACGTAGTGGGAGAGGCAGGCGTTGCGCAGGGCCCATTCGAAGCCGTCGCGGCTGATCTCCACGGCCAGGACGGTCTCCTGACCCTCCTTCGTGCCCCATCCGCAGCGGTACATCATCCACAGGAACGACGGCTTGATCCACGTCATGCGGTCGCGCTTCCAGGCAGCCGGAAAGCGGCCCTTACGCGCCGCGGGCCGCCCGATCGCCGGGGTGTACGCCTGGTACACGGTGATCGTGGACTCCGTGTGAGCGGCACGTATGCGCTGTCTGGGCTCCTGTTCGATCAACTTCGATTCCTTCTCGATCAGCTTTTCCTCTTCCTTGATCAGATTCGTTTCTTCCACGGTGATCAGGGTGGTGCCCGGCGTCCGGTTACTGCCACTCATTTGTGCGGCATGGTCCCGTAGCCTCGTGCAAACCCCTTGGCGCGGCACGCCGTGTGCTCAAGACTGAGCCGATGACGCAGCGCATGGAACTCGCGACCGTGATGGACCGGCTCGCCATCGATGCACTGATCACCGACTACGCGGTGGCCGTGGACGACGGCGACTGGGCGGCGTACAGAGGGCTGTTCACCCCCGACGGCCGGGCGGACTACCGTTCGGCCGGCGGCATCGAGGGGGACGCCGCGCAGATCGCCGGGTGGCTGGCCGACGCGATGGAGCTCTTCCCGATGCGGCAGCATCTGATCGTCAACCGACGACTGCGGTTCGGGATCCTGGACCACGACACCGGCGACGCCGCGCGTGTGCAGGCCGACTACGTCAATCCGATGCGGTTCGCGGAAGGCAACGGGGCGTCCGCCACGGCGTCCACGGCTCCGGACTTCGTCTGCGGCGGCCGTTACGCGTTCTCGCTCCTGCGGACGGACGGCGGCTGGCGGCTGCGCCAGGTCGTCGTACGGGAGAAGTGGCGCCGCAGCCCGCAGGCACAGGAGGCACCCGCCGTCACCTGAGGCCCCTTGCAGGTCACCTGAGGCCTTTTCCAGGCGGCAGCGCGCCCCAGCCAGGCATGTAGCCAACCGGGCATGTGGCCTCGTACTGACCGTGGGACGCCACCATGCCCCCTGTCCGAGATCGTCCCGGACGCGCACACTGGACGCAGGCACCGGGCTGCGGCGATCTCGGGGGCGGCGCCGGGCTGCAGGGGACCTGGGAGGCGCGGCATGGATGTGCTCGGCGCACACCGTCTCGATGTGCGACGACTCGACGCTCGGCTCGGCGGCAGGCGCGCGTGGCGCGAGCGTCTCGACTCCCCCTGGTGGCGCGGCGCGGCGGCCTTCGTGGCCGGTGGTCTGCCCGCGTTCGCCTTCCCCGCACCGGCGTTGTGGTGGTTCGCATACGTGGCGCTCGTGCCCTGGATCCTGCTGGCGCGCTCGGCCGGTACGGAGCGCCGGGCCGTGCTCGACGGGTGGCTCGGCGGCATCGGCTTCATGCTGGCCGTGCACCACTGGCTGCTGCCCAGCCTTCACGTGTTCACGTTCGTGCTCGCCGCCCTGCTCGGGCTGCTGTGGGCGCCATGGGGCTGGCTGGTGCGGCATGTGCTGGGCGGCCGACCGTCGCTGGGGCGGGTCCTGGCCGCGCTGGTCGCCGTGCCGTCGGGCTGGCTGATGATCGAGCTGGTGCGGTCCTGGCAGGGACTGGGCGGCCCGTGGGGGCTGCTCGGCTCCAGCCAGTGGCAGGTCGCGCCGGCGCTGCGGCTCGCATCGCTGGGCGGGGTGTGGCTGATCAGTCTGGCCCTCGTCGCCGTCAACACTGCGGTGGCGGCGCTGGTTTCGGTGCGTGCGGCGCGGCTTCCGGCGGTGGCCGGGCTGGTCGCCGTTGCGATTGCCGGCTCCGCGGCCTGGATATGGGCGCCGCGGCCCGAGCCGGACGGCAGGACCCGCATCGCCGTCGTGCAGCCGGGCGTCATCAACGGCGTCGGCGGCCCCGAGAAGCGCTTCGCACGCGAGGAGGCCCTCACCCGGACCCTGGCCGGTCAGGACCTGGATCTGGTCGTCTGGGGCGAGAGCAGCGTGGGCTACGACCTCTCCGCCCGCCCCGACCTGGCGCAGCGGATAGCGGCCCTGTCCCAGCAGGTCGGCGCCGACATCCTGGTGAACGTGGACGCCCGCCGCGCCGACCGGCCCGGCATCTACAAGAGCTCGGTCCTCGTCGGACCGGACGGCCCGACCGGCGCACGCTACGACAAGATGCGGCTCGTGCCGTTCGGCGAGTACATACCGGCCCGTTCCTTCCTGGGCTGGGCCACCTCCGTGGGCAAGGCCGCGGGCGAGGACCGTATGCGCGGGACCCGGCAGGTCGTGATGCCGGTGAACGGCGGCCCCACGGTCGGGCCGCTGGTCTGCTTCGAGTCGGCCTTCCCCGACATGAGCCGCGCCCTCACCCGAGACGGTGCGCAGGTGCTGCTCGCCCAGTCGGCGACGTCCACGTTCCAGGACAGCTGGGCCCCGCAGCAGCACGCGTCCCTGGCGGCGATCCGGGCCGCTGAGACGGGCCGCCCGATGGTGCACTCCACGCTCACCGGGGTTTCCGCTGTGTACGGCCCGGGCGGCGAGCGGATCGGCGCCCCGCTCGGCACGAGCGCGAGCGCCGCCGCGGTCTACGAGGTGCCGCTGGCCCGGGGCACGACCCCCTATGTCCGGTTCGGCGACTGGCCCGTGCACACCGCCCTCGCCGTTCTGATCGCGCTGTGCGCCGCCGAGGTCGTACTCGCCCTCAGGCGGCCTCTTCCTCGACGGCACGTACGACCCGCTCGCACAGCTCATGGGTCGCCAGCGCATCCCGCGCGCTGAGCACCTTGCCCGCCCGGGCGCCGTCGAGGAACGCGAGCACGGCCTGCTCGATGCCGCGCTGCCGGGCCACCGGCACCCAGTCGCCGCGCCGCCGGACGCTCGGCTGCCCCTTGTGGTCGACGACCTCGGCGAGGTTGAGGACCTGCCGCTTGGTGTCCTGACCGGAGACCTCGAGGATCTCCTCCGTGGAGCCGCTGAGCCGGTTCATGATGCCGAGCGCGGTGAATCCGTCCCCGCCCAGCTGCAGGACGACGTGGTGCAGCAGCCCCTTCTCGAGGCGGGCCCGTACCCCGAAGTGGTCGATGGGTCCGGGCGCCAGGAAGCGCAGCGTGTCGACGACGTGGATGAAGTCGTCGAGCACGACCGTGCGCGGCCGGGCCGGCAGGCCGATGCGGTTCTTCTGCATCACGATCAGATCGCGCGGGTGCTCGGTGCACTGGGCGTAGCCGGGTGCGAAGCGCCGGTTGAAGCCCACGGCGAGGCTGGTGTTCCGCTCCTCCGCGAGGCCGACGAGCCGCTCGGAGTCCACGAGTTCGTAGGCGAGCGGCTTGTCGACGTAGGTCGCGACGCCCGCCTCGAGGAGGCGCGCGACGATCTCGGGGTGCACCTCCGTCGGCGCGTGCACGAAGGCCGCGTCGAGGTCCTGCGCGAGCAGTGCGTCCAGGTCGGTGTGGCAGCGCTCGGCGGGGATGTGGTGGATGGCGGCGGTCCGCTCGAGCGTCGCCGCCGTACGCGTCTGCAGATGCAGTTCGACGCCCGGCTGCGTGGTGAGCACGGGCAGATACGCCTTCTGCGCGATGTCACCGAGTCCGATGCAGCCGACCTTCACAGGTGTTCTCCTCGCCTGGCGGTTGGGGGCGGAGCCCCGGTGCGGGCCTTCACGTGCGGACCCGTCGGTTACGCACCCGGTCAGGTGCGAACCCGGTCACGTGTTCCGGAAGCATACGGCTGCTGCGGCGGCCGCCAGTCGGCGATGCCGTCGAAGGTGCGCAGGACGAGCCCGGGCCCGAGCCGGGAGACGGCGGACATGAGCGCGGTGCGCATGGCCACACCCGCGCGGCTGTCGACGGCCTGCAGCCGGGCGACCTGGGCGGCCTTGCGGACGATCGCGGAGGTGCGCGGCAGCCGCTCGGCGCTGTAGGCGGCCAGACCGGCGCCCAGTTCGCCGCCGGGTGGTGTGTGGTGGGCGAGCACGATGCCGTCCTCGATGGCCTGGTTGCCGCCCTGGCCGAGGGTGGGTGCCATGGCGTGCGCTGCGTCGCCGATGAGCGCTGTCCTGCCCCGGTGGTAGGCGGGCAGCGGAGTGGCCATGTGGTGGATGTCGTTGCGCAGGACCGGTCCGCCGGACGCCGCGGCGATGATCGCCGGGATCGGGTCGTGCCAGTCGCCGAACCGGCGCAGCAACTCGGTCTGTTCGCCGTCCGGCGCATGGTCGCCGACGGGCGCCGTGGCGGCGGCGTACGCGTAGATCCGGCCGTCCTTGAGCGGCTGCGTGCCCCAGAGCGCGCCGCGGCCCCAGGTCTCGTGCAGCTCGAAGGGCTGCTCGGGGGCGGCGTCGGCCGGGATGAGGAGCCGCCATGCGGTGAGCCCGGTGTACGACGGTCCCGGGTGGGACGGGAAGAGGGCGCCGCGTACAGCCGAGTTGATGCCGTCGGCGCCGACGACGAGGTCGGCCTCCAGGTCCCCGTCCGGCGTGCTGACGACGGCGCGGCGGCCGCCCGCGACACCGGGATCGGCGAGTTCGGCGGGTGCCGCTGTGCGGATGACACCTTCGGGCAGCCGGGAGGCGATGCGGTCGACGAGGGTCGCGCGGTGGAGCAGGACGATCGGGCCGCCGAACCGCTCCCGCGCGGCCTCCGCGCTCGTACGGGAGACCCAGCGGCCGTCGGGCGTGCGCATACCGCCGTCGCCCTGCCAGGCGGCGAGCGCGCGGATCTCGTCTCCGAGGCCGACGACGTCCAGGGCGCGCTGCGCGTTGGGGGCGAGGGCGATCCCCGCCCCGACCGGCTCGAGCGAGGCGGCACGCTCCAGGACGGTGACCTGCCAGCCGCGCTGGTACAGGGCGACCGCGGCGGTGAGCCCGCCGATACCGCTGCCGATGACGATGGCGTGGGACATGGTCATGTCTCCTCCAGGGTGCTCCGGTCGCCACTGACTACACCCGCTGACTACACCTGTAGTGACTTGCTCGCCTCGACCGTACTACATCCGTAGTGAGCGCGATAGGTTGTCGCCATGCCCGTACGCACCGCCGCCCCCGGCTCCCCTCGCGCCGAACTGATCGCCGACACCGCCCTCGCGCTGCTCGCCGCGCGCGGTCTGCGCGGCCTCACGCACCGGGCGGTGGACGAGGCGGCCGGGCTCCCACAGGGCTCGACGTCCAATCTCGCCCGCACCCGTCAGGCGCTCCTCGAGGTGGTCGTACGACGTCAGGCGGAGCGGGAGGCGCAGGTCCTCACGCCCGACGAGTTGCCCGATCCCGCGGCAGGCCTGCAGTCTCTGACCGACGGACTGGCGCTGGCACTGCACCGCTATCTGACGGACCACCGCGATCTGCTGGTCTCCCGGTACGAGTTGGCGCTGGAGGCGACCCGCAGGCCCGAGCTGCGCGCCTTCTACGACGCGACGGGCCGGCAGTTCCGGGACCCGGTCACCGCGCTGCTACGCGCGGCGGGTTCGCCGGATCCGGAGCGCCACACGCTGTCGGTGGTGGCGTGGTGCGACGGACTGCTGTTCTCGTGCGTGGCGGGGTCGTTCCATGCGTCGGTGCCGAGCCTGGAGGAGCTGCGGGCGGGCTTCCGGGAGCTGCTGAAGGGAATGCTGGACGGATAACCGGCGGTCGGGCAACCAGCCGACCGATAAGCGGTGGTCGGACGACCAGCCGTCCGATAACTGGTGGTCGGACAACCGGTGGTCGGATAACTGGTGGTGGTCCAAGGAGCGTTCGGCAAGGATGGCGGCCATGACCACACAGTCCACGCACCGCACCAAGACGCCCACGACCGCAGGTGAGCGCGCCATGCTCGAGGCATGGCTGGAGTTCCACCGCACCACTCTCGCGATGAAGTGCGAAGGGCTCGACGACGAGCAGCTGAGGCGCGCCTCCGTGCCGCCGTCGGACTTGTCGTTGCTCGGGCTCGTCCGGCACATGGCCGACGTCGAACGTGGCTGGTTCCGCAGGGTGCTGGCCAACGAGGAAGCCCCGCCTCTCTACTACAGCGAGGCCGACCTGGACGGAGAGTTCCACCTCACCGAGTCCGACACCCGTGAGGCGGCGTTCCCGGTCTGGCAGGCCGAGATCGAGGCGGCCCGCACGCTGGCGGCGCAGTACGAGCTGGACGATCTGGCCACCGGCAAGCACCGCAGCGGCGAACCGTTCAACCTCCGGTGGATCTACGTGCACATGATCGAGGAGTACGCCCGCCACAACGGCCACGCGGACCTGCTGCGCGAACGCATCGACGGGGCGACAGGCGACTGACGGGCGCGCCAGGCCCCGCCGACGAGATGCACCGGGGGCTGAAGCCACGCCGGCGGCGGGTGGCGAAGAGGTACGGGCGTCGCGTGCACGGCCCATCGGGGAGGGCGGCCCAGGTCACGCGGCGTCACCCATGCGGAGCAACCTCCGCTTGTCCGCTCCCCAAGCGAGGTGGCACACAGCAGAGTTGCGCAGGTGCATCGAACGACGACGACAGCGCTGCTGATGATGATGGCGGCCACCGCGGTCTCGGCGGTCTCCGGCTGCGTGACCGTGGAGCGCCCCTCCGCACCCCGCCTGCAGCCCGCGACGGCCCCTTCGCCCCTCGCCTCACCGGAGCCGGTTACCGGCGAGAAGACCGAGCCCCAGATCGTGCAGGCGCCGGCCCGTGAAGCGCTGGAGCTCATCGAGCCGTCCCGCCGCGCCTCGCCGTCCTCGGGCCCGCACACGTCCGGCGCCGCGTCACCGGAACCGGCGCCCCGCAGCTCCCACCGGGCGCCGTCGGCGCGCCCCAAGACCCCTCGTTTCCGTCCGCGACCCGCGGAGCCCCTGCCGCTGCCTGACCGCCGGTGGGACATGGATTTCTGTGACCTCGGCAGGGAGTACGGCCGCTGGCAACCGGACAGCCCTCAGGAGGCCGCCTGCCGCCACATGTACGGCGGTTGAGCTGCCCCGTGCTCCAACGTGGCTACGGCTCCTGGCGCGGCGGCCCCAGCGGCCCTTCCCGCGAAGGCCCCGCGCCCCCGTCGGCTCCTCCCCCGCCAGCTCCCCCTCCCCCATCGCCCAGCCTGAACTCCAGCCTTCCGATGGCGGCCCGGATGCCGTCCCCGTAGGTGTCGTCCCCCAGCGCACCCACCGCGCCGCGCGCTCGGCTCAGATGGGTGCGCGCCGCCTCCGACCGCCCGAGCTTGATGTAGTCGGCCGCCAGGTTGAGATGCAGCGAGGGATACAGGGCGCGCACCGCAAGGGACTGTTGGTGCCGGGCCAGCCGCCCGTCCGTCAGCTCCTCGGCGGCCGACAGTGCGCGCAGGTCCCAGGCCAGTTCGTCCGCCGGGTCGTCCTGGGTGTCCGCCATGTAGTGGGCGAGGGTGCAGCGGTGGAGCGGGTCGCCGTCCTCGCCGATCTCCGACCAGAGACCGAGGAAGCGGTCACGCGCCTCCACGCGGTCACCTCCCCGATGCAGCATGATCACTTGCCCGATGCGGGTCATCATGGCGTCGTCCGCCGCCTGCTCCTGCTGCTCCGCCACCGCGTCCTCCACGCCCGTACGACGATCGTTCCCACGCATCGCGACGGTATCGGCCGGCGCCGGCAATCCCGGTCAGGCGCGGCGCCTCGGTGGACGGGGGCCGGGCCGGAGACAGGACCGGCCAGCGTCGCAAGTGGGCTGTCGGCCGGGCCGGGCGTCAGCCGAGATCCGGGATCCGCCAGTCGATCGGGTCGTGCCCCTGCGCGGCCACCGCCTCGTTGATCTGCGTGAAGGGACGCGAGCCGAAGAACTTCCGGGCCGAGAGCGGTGAGGGATGCGCTCCCTTCACCACCACGTGCCGCGCCTCGTCGATCAGCGGCAGCTTCTTCTGCGCGTAGTTCCCCCACAGCACGAAGACGGCCGGGTCGGGCCGCTCGGCCACGGCGCGGATCACCGCGTCCGTGAACTTCTCCCAGCCCTTGCCCTTGTGCGAGTTGGCCTCCCCGGCGCGGACCGTCAGCACCGCGTTCAGCAGCAGTACGCCCTGCTGCGCCCACGGCATGAGGTATCCGTTGTCCGGAACGGGGTGACCCAGCTCCTCCTGGATCTCCTTGTAGATGTTGCGCAGCGACGGAGGCGTCCGCACACCGGGCCGGACGGAGAAGCACAGGCCGTGGCCCTGCCCCTCGCCGTGATACGGGTCCTGGCCGAGGATCAGCACCTTGACCTGGTCGTACGGCGTCGCGTTCAGCGCTGCGAAGACCTCTTCACGCGGCGGGTAGACGGGACCCTTCGCACGCTCCTCCTCGACGAAGTCGGCGAGCTCCTTGAAGTAGGGCTTCTGGAGCTCCTCGCCGAGAACGCCGCGCCAGGACTCGGGCAGCATGGCGGTGTCGGTCACGTCAACATCCTCCGTAGTGCGGTCAGTTCGCGACCGCAGGACGTACGGCCGCTTCCACACCGCAGAACCTACCTGCGCCCACTGACAATCGAGGTCGCCCCCCATGATCGACGGGAGCGTGCACGGGAGCTCGTGACCATCACCTCATGATCACGAGCTCCCGGTCAACAGCGGAAAAGAACCGAGGCCCTCGGCTACCAGCTCGTCTTGCGCTGCAGCTCCCACATCATCATGATCGTCGACGGATCCAGGGCGCGCTCGGCGCCGGCGATCTCCTGGCTGGCCGCCACGTACTGCTTGCCCTGCCACAGCGGAAGCAGCCGCGCATCGTCGACGAGGATCTGCTGGGCCCGTTCGAACTGCTTGACGACCGCGCCACGATCGCTCTCCCTGCGGGACTCGGGCAGCAGCTCGTTGGTGATCTCCGGAGTCGAGTACGGCGTGCCGAGCGCGTTCTCCTGACCCACGAACGGAGCGATGAAGTTCTCCGCGTCGGGAAAGTCCGGGAACCAGCCACGGCCGAACACCGGGTACTCGCCCTTGCTGTACCCCTCCACGTACTTCTTCCAGGGGCGGCCCTTGACCGTGACGTCGAACAGGCCGGAGTCGTTCAGCTGCCGCTTGATCTCCTGGAACTCCGGGGCGGTGGCGGAGCCGTAGCGGTCGGTGGTGTACCAGAGGGTCAGCGGAACCTTCTGGGTGATGCCCGCCGCGGTCAGGATGTCCTTGGCCTTCTTGGCGCTGGGCTCGCCGAAGTGGTCGAAGAAGCCGGTCGTGTGCCCGGCGAGCCCGCGGGGCACCATCGAGTACAGCGGTTCGACCGTGTTCTTGTAGATCTTGTTCGCGATGGCGCCACGGTCGATGAGCTGGGCGATCGCCTTACGGACGGCCGGCTTCCGCGCCCATGGGTCCTTGGGGTTGAAGACCAGGTAGCTGATCTCCATGCCGGCGCCCTCGATGAGCTGGAGGTCGTCCGCAGCGGCATGGGTCTGGAGTTCGACGACGTCCTCGGCCGCGAGACCACGCAGGATCACATCGATCTGCTTCTTCTTGAGGGCGTCGAACATCTTGCTCGAGTCCTGGAAGTAGCGGATGGTGACGGCGCTGTTCTTCCGGTCGGCCAGCCCCTTGTAGTTCGCGTTCTTGGCGAGATCCGCCTCCTTGCCGTCCTCGTACGCCTCGAGGGTGTACGGACCCGAGCCGGTGACCTGGCCGTCCTTGCGGAGCGCGTTCGCCGGGTACTCGGCGGGGTCGACGATCGACATGGCAGGGGTGGCCAGGACGAACGGGAAGGTGGTGTCGGGCTTGTTGAGCTCGAAGATGACGTCCCGGTCACCCTGCGTCTCGACGTTGTCGAGGCTGCCGAGCAGACCGGCCGGGCCGCCCGCCAGGTCGATCTTCAGGATCCGGTCGATGGAGTGCTTGACGGCCTTGGCGTCGAGGGTGTCCCCGTTGGAGAACTTCATGCCGGAGCGCAGCGTGCAGCGGTACGTGCGGTTCGAGGCGTCGGTGAACGCACAGCTCTCGGCGGCGTCCGGCTCGGGCTCCGACGCCCCGGAGGGGTAGCTCAGCAGAGTTTGGTAGATGTTCCGGAAGAGTTCCCATGAGCCGTCCCAGGAGGCCGCCGGATCCAGCGTGCTGGGGGCACTGGTCGTTCCCACGACGATCTTCTTCTGGTCCCCGTCGTCGCCGGAGGACACCAGACCACACCCGGCGAGCAGGGATATGGAGGCCGCCGCCGCCACATACCGCAGAGATTTGATCCGGTAGAACACGCGCACGCTCCTCGATCAGCCATGCCATGAGTCGGCAGACCATACCGCAGTGCCCCGCCGGGCCATCCGGGCGTCCCAGCGGGGCACGAGGGGGCGACGTCACAACTGAGGCGTCGCTCCGTTATACGGCCTTTGTGATGCGGTCGTGTTACGCGGCCCTCATCACCCGACGCCGGCGTTCAGGAAGATGCCGCCGTCGATCACGAGGGTCTGTCCGGTGATCCAGCCCGCCTGGTCGGAGGCGAGGAACGCGGCCGCGCCGGCGATGTCCTCGGGCACCCCGAGCCGCCCCAGCGGGTAGGCGGCGGCCGCCTCCGCCTCGCGCCCCTCGTACAGGGCCGTGGCGAACTTGGTCTTCACCACGGCCGGGGCGATCGCGTTGACCCTCACCTTCGGCGCGAACTCGTGCGCCAGCTGCAGGGTCAGGTTCACCATGGCGGCCTTGCTCATGCCGTACGCGCCGATGAAGGGGGACGCGGAGATGCCGGCCACGGAGGCGACGTTGACGATCGCGCCGCCGTTGTCCTTCTGCCAGGCCTTCCAGGTCTGCTGGGCGAAGCCGAGCGCCGAGAGGACGTTGGTTTCGTATACCTTGCGCGCCACGTCGAGGTCGAGCTCGGCCATGGGCCCGAAGACCGGGTTGGTACCGGCGTTGTTCACCAGGTAGTCGACCCGGCCGAAGGCCTCCATGGTGCGCTCGACGGCGGCCGCCTGGTGGGCCACGTCGTGGGCCTTGCCGGCGACGCCGATGACGCGGTCGGCGCCGAGCTTCTCGACGGCCTCCTTCAGCGCCTCCTCGCCGCGGCCGGTGATGCACACCCGGTCGCCGCGGGCTACGAGCGCCTCGGCGATCCCGTAGCCGATGCCGCGGCTGGCACCCGTGATGAGGGCGACCTTGCCGCTGTCCTGCACAGTCATGATCGGTGGCTCTCCGTGGTCAGTTGAGCGGGCCGCCGGCCACGTACAGGACCTGGCCGGAGACGAAGCCGGCCGCCTCGCCAGTGAAGAAGGCGACGGCGTTGGCGATGTCCTCCGGCTCGCCGACGCGCTGCACCGGGATCTGCGAGGCGGCCGCGGTCTTGAACTCCTCGAAGTCCATCTTGACGCGCTCGGCGGTGGCCTTGGTCATCTCGGTGGCGATGAAGCCGGGGGCGACGGCGTTGGCGGTGATGCCGAACTTGCCGAGTTCGATGGCGAGGGTCTTGGTGAGGCCCTGCAGGCCGGCCTTGGCGGCCGAGTAGTTGGCCTGGCCGCGGTTGCCCAGGGCGGAGGAGGAGGACAGGTTGACGATGCGGCCGAAGCCGGCGTCGACCATGTGCTTCTGGCAGGCCTTCGCCATCAGGAAGGAACCGCGCAGGTGCACGTTCATGACGGTGTCCCAGTCGGAGACGCTCATCTTGAACAGCAGGTTGTCGCGGAGCACGCCCGCGTTGTTCACCAGGACCGTCGGGGCGCCGAGCTCCTCGGCGATGCGCGCGACGGCGGCCTCCACCTGGGCCTCGTCGGAGACGTCGCAGCCGACCGCGATGGCCTTGCCGCCGGCGGCGGTGATCTGCTCCACGGTGTCCTTGCACGCGGCCTCGTCGAGGTCGATCACGGCGACGGCGCGGCCCTCGGCGGCCAGTCGTACGGCGGTCGCGGCGCCGATGCCGCGCGCGGCCCCGGTGACCACGGCGACACGCTGCTCGGTGGTGGACATGCTTGGTTCTCCTCGCCCTTGGAAAGCCTTGAGGCCTGGGAGCCCGGAGGCTCGAAAGCCCGGACAGTGCTGGATGCGGCTCCTGACGGTACGCCCATTGGGTGAGCAACCGCTTAGTACCTTCAGCAGACGTGACGCTAGAAGCCCTGGCACTCGGTGTCAACGGCGCCCCGGCCACCTGTGACGGATTACCTCGCCGCTCTGCAGTCGATCAGCGACGCTCAGCGCACCAGCAGGTCGAGCAACCGCTCCACTTCAGCCCCGGGGTCCGCGGTGAGCCCGGTGTGCACCGGGCCCGGCTGTACGACGGTGGAGCGCGGCGCGATCAGCCAGCGGAAGCGCCGTCCTGCGTCGTCGCCCGCGGCCTGGCCGGCCGCCTCGCCTCCGCGGCAGACGCCCTCCACGGCGCGCAGCGCTGCCCGTACGCCGGTGACGTCAGCGTCCGGGTCCAGCGCCGCCAGTTTTCGCTCGTCGAGATGGGTGCGGGCGGCCACGAAGGACTTGGCGCGGCAGTAGACCACGACCCCCGCGTTGAACTGCTCTCCGCGCTCCACGCGCGGTACGACGCGCAGCACCGCGTACTCGAACACGTCCCGGCCGGTCACGTCCGTCATGCCGCCTCGCCCTTCCCTGAGGACGCATTCCGCGAGGACGCGTCGGAGGTGACCCAGCCCGGTGCCGGCGCGCCCGGTCGCTCGGCGGCTGCACCGAGGGTGATCCGCTCGTGCACCGATGCAGCCCGCGGCAGCAGGGCCGACACATACGCGCGGCGCACGTGGTCCGCGCTGTCGAAGCCGGCCTCGCCGGTGAGCCACTCGTCGGGGACGTCGGCGACCACCTCGGTGAGGAGCTCTTCCGTGACGCGCGGGGCGAGTTCGGCGGCCGCGGCCGCGATGTCCGGCCCGAAGGGTGCGAGAGCGTGGTCGGACGCGTCGTAAGGCCTGACGGCCGCGGACCCGGCCGCCGGCCAGTTGTGGTGCCAGATCATGGTCGCGCCGTGGTCGATGAGCCACAGGTCTCCGTGCCACACCAGGAGATTGGGGTTGCGCCACGAGCGGTCCACGTTGCCCACCAGCGCGTCGAACCACACTATGCGCCCGGCTTCGAGCGGATCCACCCGATATGCCAGGGAGTCGAAGCCGATGGAGCCCGACAGATAGTCCATCCCGAGGTTGAGGCCGCCGCTGGACTTCAGCAGCTCCTGTACCTCTGAGTCGGGCTCGCCCAGGCCGAGCACGGGGTCGAGCCGGATGCCCACAAGCGGCGGCACGCGCAGCCCCAGTCGCCGGGCGAGCGTTCCGCAGATCACTTCCGCGACGAGCGTCTTGCGGCCCTGGCCGGCGCCGATGAACTTCATCACGTACGTGCCGAAGGTGCCGCTGCCGCCGTCGGCCTCGACGAGGCCGGGGAGCGATCCGCCCTCCCGCAACGGAGTGATATATCGAATTGCTGTCACTTCTGTGAGCATTGCCCCAGGCTACTGCCGGGCGCATACGCTTTCGATCACCTGCTTGCCGCCACGTCCGGCCGGGGTTGCTCTGCGCCCGAAGAGACAGATGGAACAGTTGAACCACGTGCCACCCCGGCGCGTATGAGATTCGGTAAGAGATCGCAGAACGCCCAGCACCACCATGGAAGGAACCCAGCAATGACCGTTTCGCAGGGGTCTGTCCCCAAGCCGTCCCGCCGGACCGTCGTCGCCGCGGTGGGCGCAGCCGGACTGACCGCCGCGCTGGCCGCGTGCGGCAGCTCGGACGACTCCGAGAGCACGGGGTCCACCGAGTCCACGCCGGCCACCGAGACGTCGGGGTCCTCCTCGGCGGCCGGCGGGGGTGCCGCGGGGACGGTCCTCGCCAAGACCTCGGACATTCCGGTGGGCGGCGGCAAGATCTTCAGTGACGAGAAGGTCGTCGTGACGCAGCCGACCGAGGGCAAGTTCAAGGCCTTCACGAACATCTGCACCCATCAGCAGTGCCCCGTGACGAGCGTGTCCGGCGGCACGATCAACTGCCCTTGTCACAACAGCAAGTTCTCCATCGAGGACGGCAGCGTGAAGCAGGCCCCGGCCACGCAGCCGCTCGCCGCGATGAAGATCGAGGTGTCCGACGAGGAGATCCGGCTGGTTTAGCCGGCCGCGGTCACCGGGCCCTGTCACCGGGCGCGACGGACGCGTTTCCAGGACCCGAGGATGTCGCCGGTCGTCGTGACCGTGGCGACCAGGGCGAGCGTGTTGCGGATCATCGCGGGGGTGTAGTCGGAGGGCACCCCCGCGATGGCGTCGGCCGGCACGACGGCCGTGTAGCCGAGATTGACCGCGTCGAAGACGGCGTTGGGGATCGCGACGTTCGCCGAGACTCCCGTCACGACCAGGGTCCGGCAGCCGAGGTTGCGCAGCAGCGGATCCACGTCGGTCCCGGCGAGGGGCGACAGGCCGTGCAGCCGTCGTACGACGAGGTCCGCCTCGGCCACCTGGACGGGTTCCGCGACGCGAACCGCGCTCGTGCCCGAGAGCTGCTGTACGGGCAGCCGGTCCGCGGCCCGGAAGAGCCGGGCGTTGCTGTTGGCGCCCCGTCCGTCGGGGCGCCGCTCTGCGATGGCGTGCATCACCTGTACGCCGGTCTCGTGGGCGGCGTCGACGAGGCGCCCGATGTTGGCGAGTGCCCCCGACGTACGCGCCTCCCTGGCGAGTTCGGGCAGCGCGCTGTCCGTGCCTACGACGCCCTGCTGGCACTCGACCGTGAGGAGCACGGTGTGCGCGGGGGCGAGGAGTGCACTGAGCTCTGCGTATGACGGCATGGCTTCCCCGGGGTGAGGGCTTTGCTGTGGTCGGCGTCCGGGCGGGCGAGAGTAGCCACCATTGCGTAGGGACGGAAGACGGAACATGCTTCTTTGACTCGATGTCAGGGTCGTCGTCGAGTCGACTCGATGTCTTCGTTCGAGTCGATACTGCAGAAGGGGCAGTCACATGGCCGTCACACAGCGCCGGGGCCGCAGGATCATGATGACACCGGACGAGCTCGACGAATTCCTGTCCACACAGCGGACCTGCCGGGTGGCCACCGTCTCGCCGGACGGCGCCCCGCATCTGAGCACGCTCTGGTTCGCGTGGGACGGCACGTCACTGTGGCTGTACTCGATCACACGCAGCAAACGCTGGGCCGACTTGCGGAACGATCCGCGGATAGCCGTCGTCGTCGACGCGGGAGAGGAGTACGGCGAGCTGCGCGGCGTCGAACTGACCGGCAGCGTCGAGTTCATCGGCGAGATACCCCGCACCGGCGAGGAGCAGGTCCCCGAACTCGAGACTCCCGAGCAGCTCTTCGCGCGGAAGAACTTCGGCATGGACCAGATGCCGCACGACGGCAGACACGGGTGGCTCCGGCTGACACCGAAGGCGATCGCGTCCTGGGACTTCCGCAAGCTGGCGGCGCAGTAGCCGAACGTGCGGTGGGCGATGGGCGCCGCACCGCGCCGAGCGCGGCGCCTCTTTCGCCTGGTTCCGCACCGCCGGCGTGCGCGGACCCAGGCCACCGGCCCGCGCGCCCGGCCACACTGCCCTCGCCGGACGAGCACAGTCCTGCCGCGGGGCCAAGCCCCCGACTGCGGCCCTGGTCGCCCCGGCACAAGGCGCGACGCCGGACCTACAGAGTGCTGTGCTCACTTGGGCCGGTTCGTCCGCGGCTGCCGAGAAGCCGCGGGCCGACGCCAATCCAGTCCGGCCCCATCCAGCTCGTCAGGTCCGGCAAGCACGGAGCCGGTACGCGGCCGCTCCCCCCAACGCCGGACAGCACCCAGCCCGGAGCCCGCCCGGAGGCCAAGCGCACCCCGCGCCGGACAAGGTTGCCTTGCCGAGGCGCCAAGCCCCGCACGTCAACCAAGCGCCGCCCCCGCCGAGGCGCCAAGCCCCCGCACGTCATCCGACCGCCGCCCCCGCGGCCTGCAGCGCCCTCACCGACGCCCTGATCGACGGCCGGCGGTCGGCGTCGGCGCGCCACACGGCGTAGATGTGCCGCCGCACGCGCTGTCGGACCGGCACCGTCCGCACCCCTTCGGGCACCGGGTCGCGGCCCAGCCGGGGGGCGACGCACACGCCCAGCCCGGCCGCCACGAGCGCCAGCTGTGTGTGGTGCTCCTCGGCTCGATGGGCGATGCGCGGCTCTACGCCCTTGGCGCGCAGGGTGAACATCAGCCACTCGTGGCAGAACTCCCCTTCCGCCCAGGTGATCCAGTCGTCGTCGGCGAACTCGTCGAGGTCCACCTCGTGGCGGTCGGCGAGGGGATGCGAGACGGGCATCGCGACGTCGGCCGGGTCGTCGAGGAGCGACGCCTTGACCAGCCCGTCGGCCAGCGGCAGCGGCTTGTTGTACCAGTCGAGGACGACCGCCATGTCGACGTCGCCGCGGACCACCCCCGCCACCCCTGCCTCGGGCTCCAGCTCCTGGGTGCGCACGCGCAGTCCGGGATGCTCGGCACGCAGCGCGGCGAGGGCCGCGGGAAAGAGCCCCCGTGCGGCCGTCGGAAACGCCGATATCCGCAGCTCGCCCACGACCTGGCCGCGCTGCGCCTCCAGGTCGGACTGGGCGAGCTCGACCTGGGAGAGGATGCGCGCCGCATGGTCGGCGAGCAGGCGGCCGGCGTCGGTGAGGCGGATACCCCGGCCGTTCTTGGCGAGGAGCTGCTGCCCGACCTCGCGCTCGAGCTTGGACATCTGCTGGGAGACGGCCGAGGTCGTGACGTGCAGCCCCGCCGCGGCGCCGCTGACGGAGCCGTGCCGGGCCAGGGCGTCGAGGGTGCGCAGGCGCTCCAGGTTCAACATGTAAGCAATGCTACGCGATACCCGGAAAGAAATCTCGCTTGTGCTAAGAGGTCGTGCTGCGACATCGTGACGGCCATGAGCACCGTCACTCGCCCTCACGGGTCCCGCAGCGCCGCGGCACCGACCGCCGCCCCGCCCGCCACCGCCCCGCCCGCGGGGGCCGCCTCGCCCGCCATCCCACAGCGCCGCCCCGGGCTCGACTGGCGGATCCGTTTCGGCGTGCTGTCACTCGTCTGGGGCTTCAGCTTCCTGCTCATCAAGGTGGGCACACACGGGTACGCGCCGCTGCAGGTGACCCTGGGGCGGCTGCTCTTCGGGACAGCGGTGCTCGCGGTCACGCTTGTCGTCAAGCGGGAGCGTCTGCCGCGCGGAGCGCGTACCTGGGGGCACCTCATGGTGGCGGCGTTTCTGCTCAACGCCCTGCCGTTCTCGCTGTTCGCGTTCTCGGAGCTGACCATTCCGTCGACGCTCGCCGGGATCTGCAACGCCACGACACCGCTGTGGGGCATGGCGCTGTCGCTGGTCGCCCTCTCCGAGGACCGCCCGACGCGGCGCCGGGTCGCCGGGCTCGGGATCGGCTTCATCGGCGTGCTGACGGTGCTGGGCGCCTGGCAGGGCTTCAGCGGTCTGGACTTCGCCGGCACGGCGATGGCGCTCGTGGCGTCGCTGAGCTACGCGATCGGCTGGATCTACGTGCGCCGCACGCTCGCCGGGTCGGGCCACTCCAACCTGTCACTCACGGGCGCGCAGCTCCTGCTCGCGACACTCCAACTGACCGTGGTGACCCCTGTCTTCACGACACTGCCGACACACCTCGCGGTGATCCCGCTGCTCGCGATCGCGGCACTGGGCGTCCTCGGCACCGGCCTCGCCTTCCTCATCCAGTACGGCCTGGTCGCCGAGGTCGGCCCGACGACGGCCCAGATGGTCACGTACTTCGTTCCCGTCATCGCCACGGCAGCAGGCGTCGCCGCGCTCGGGGAGTCCCTGTCGTGGTCGACACCGGTCGGCGCGGTCATCGTCCTGGCGGGCGCGGCACTGACCCAGCCGAGGGCCCGCATACGGACGTAGGAGCGCAACCGTCGTTCCGCGCGCACCGGCCGGTCCGGCCCGGTCCGGACTGGGCCGGACCGGACCCGCAGGCGTACTGCGCTGAGACCGGCCCCGTCAGTCGTACCGCCGCGCCGGAGCCGGGCCGACGGCGGATGCGACGGCGTCGGCCACCGGCCCGACGTCCTCGGCGGCGAGCGCCGAGACGGTGATGCGGACGCCGGGCGGTGCGCTCATGCGGAAGCGCGCCCCCGGCGCGACGGCCCACCCGGCGTGCAGCAGGCGCGCCACCACCCCCGTCTCGTCCGGCACCGGCACCCACACGTTCATACCGCTGCGTCCGTGCGCCTCGATGCCCCGCTCGGCAAGGGCGGCGATCAGCGCGTCGCGGCGCCGCCCGTAGGAAGCGGCGACCGCCGCCTCGTCGACCGCTCCCCCGGTCCAAAGGTGCACGACGGCACGCTGCAGCAGACGGCTCACCCAGCCGGGGCCGAGCCGCTGTCTGCCCAGTACGCGGTCGACGGTGAGCGGATCGCCGGTGAGTACGGCGAGGCGCAGATCGGGCCCGTACGCCTTGGCGGTCGAGCGGACGAACGCCCAGCTGTGCGTGGCACCGGCGAGGGGGTGGAGGGGCAGGTCGACGATGCCGTGCCCGTGGTCGTCCTCGATCAGCAGCACCTCTCGGTGCGCGGCGAGGACTTTGCGCAGGGCACGCGCGCGTGCGGCACTCACGGCGGCGCCGGTGGGGTTCTGCGCACGGGCCGTGACGACGACAGCGCGCACACCGCCGAGCAGCGCCTGCTGCACCTCGTCCGGCAGCGGCCCGTCGTCGTCGACACCGACGGGGGCCGTACGCAGGCCGAGCGCGGGTACGAGATCGAGCATGCTGCCCCAGCCCGGGTCCTCCACGGCGACCGCGTCCCCGGGCTTGAGGTGCGCGGCGAGCACTCGCTCGATCGCGTCGAGCGCCCCGGAGGTGACGGCGAGGGGACCGTCGGGCACGCCGTCCGCGTCGAAGGCCACGCGCGCATGGCGGGCGAGTTCCGGATCGACGGCAGCCTGTCCGTAGAGCACCGGGTGCCCGTCCCCCTGCGCCGCGGCCGCCGCGAACGCGTCGGCGAGTGGTGGCAGCAGCGCGGGGTCCGGGTTGCCGTTGGACGCGTCCCGCACCCCCGGCGGCACGTCGACACGGTTCCGGCCGCGCGCCGTGGTGGCCGGCTTGGGGCGGATACGGCTGCCGCGTCGCCCCGCCGTCTCGATGACGCCGCGTTCGCGCAGCGTGCGATAGGCGGCCGCCACCGTATTCGGATTGACCCCCAGCTGCTGCGCCAACTCCCGCATAGGTGGCAGGAGTTGACCCGGCTCCAGGTCCCCGGAACCCACCGCACGCTCGATGCTGCCAGCAATCTCAGCTGCGCGACGACCAATGATCCGATACTCTCCTAGCACAAAGCCGAGTATGCACTAGTGCAATCGCGGCAGGCAAGCCCGTTCACGGACCAGCCAGCACCAAGCCCGCAGCACCGCAGCACCGCAAGGAGACGAGCCATGCCGGACCAGACCGCCTACGCCACGACCGAGCGCACCATCCCCACCCGGGGCCGCAAGCGCGCGTCGTACGACCGCGCGCTGGTGCACTCGATACTCGACGAGGCCTACGTCTGCCATCTCGGATTCGTACGCGATGGTGCTCCGGTCGTCCTGCCGACCCTGTACGGCCGGGTGGGCGAGCGACTGTACGTGCACGGTTCGACCGGCTCGCGGCCGCTGCGGATGGCCGGTCAGGCCGATCCGGGACTTCCCGTGTGCCTCACCGTGACCCATGTCGACGGGCTGGTCCTCGCACGGTCCGCGTTCCACCACTCGATCAACTACCGCTCCGTGGTGGTGCACGGCGTGGCCCACCAGGTCACCGACCCCGAGGAACTGCGTACCGCCCTGGACGCGCTCGTCGACCACGTCGTGCCCGGTCGCGCCGCCGACTCGCGCCCCGCCAACGCGAAGGAGCTCGCGGCGACCGCGGTGCTGCGCCTCGACCTCGAGGAGGTCTCCTCGAAGGTGCGCACCGGCGGCCCCAACGACGAGCCGGAGGACCTGGACCTTCCCCACTGGGCGGGCGTGGTGCCCCTGCGCAAGGGCTATGACCCCGTCATTCCCTCGGAGGACCTGGACAGCTCCGTGGAGATCCCCGCCTACCTGGCCGGTCTGTGATGCTGATCCACCCCTGGGACGCACCGCGCGACGACGCCGAATGGCAGCACTGGCTCGCCGCCCACGACTTCGGGCAGCTCGCGGTCAACGGCCTGCCCGGCGACCCGCCCCACGTCCAGCCCATGCTTCCCCAAGTTCTCAACTGCGTTCGAGCAGGGGAGACCCCATCCGTCTACGACGCCGCCGGGCGCGGCCCGCGCGGCGATGTGATCGCCCATCTCTCGCGCCACAACCCGCTCTGGCCGGCCCTGGAGTCGCATCCCGAGGTGCTGCTGAGCGTGGTGGACGACTACGTGTTCGTACCGGGCCCGTGGCAGGCCCCGGAGGACACGCCGCCCGAGCACGGCGTCCCCACCAGCTTCTACGCCGCGGTCCAGCTCCGGTGCTCCGCCGCCGTCGTGGACGACCCGCACGAGAAGGCCGAGCTGCTGAACCGGCAGTCGACCCACTTCCAGCCGGATGTCGGCTCCCCCGGCGCCGCCGTGGGGGCCGCTCCGTACGGTCGCCTGCTCTCCGGGATCCGCGGGCTGCGCCTCGAAGTGACGGACGTCCGGGCGAAGTTCAAGTACGCGAGCCAGAAGCCGGAAGCGGTGCAGGACCGGATCGCAGCGGGCCTCGCGGAGCGGTCGGGTCCGCGGGACGCCGAGGCCAGGGCCCATCACCTGCGCAGACGCCCGGCGTGACCGTGGTGCGTGATGGCCCTTATGCGGGGCCACCGCGCGCCGACAGTCCAGTGGCCACGTCGTGTTCGCCCTGGTCACGTCGTCCGCCTGGCTCGCCCTCACCGGCCGAGGTCCCCTCGGCGCCCGGCAGCGCGCCCGCGACCGGCTCCGCCGAGGGCTTCGCCGGGGTCGACGACTGTGCGATGAACGCGCCGACCAGCACCACGGCCCCGCCGAAGATCTGCGGCGTCGACAGGTGTTCGCCGAGCATGACCCAGGCGAAGAGGGTGGCGACGACCGCCTCGAGGCAGGCCACGACGCCCGCAACCTGCGGGGAGAGCCTGCGCACGGACAGCACGCCCGTGACGTAGGCGACAACGGTCGCGACGAGGACGAGCCAACCGAGCAGCAGATACGCCGCGACCGGTGTGCCATCCATGTGCGCGGTTCCGGCTAGCACTGACCAGTCCATGCCCCAGGGGCGCGCGACGACCGTCAACAGCGCGGCGCCGACCAGCAGTCCGTAAGCGATGACGCCGAGCGGGTCCGGCGCCTCGTCGCCCGCGTCGCTGCCCTGGTCGGACAGGACGAAGTAACCCACCTGGCAGCAGGCCGCACACAGGGCGAGCAACAAGCCGACCGCGTCGAAGCCCAGACCCGACCACACCTCGACGACGCAGGCGAGGCCGCCGACCGCGAGGACGACACCGAGCGCGGCGGCCCGGGTCACCGGCCGCCGCTGCACGAAACGCACCCAGCCGAGCAGCAGCGCCGGGGCCAGATACTCGACGAGCAGCGCGACTCCGACAGGGATACGGGATATCGCGGCGAAGTAGCAGGCCTGCACACCGGCGACACCGAGCAGCCCGAACCCGGCCAGCAGAGCGGGGCGCCGGCGCACCAGGGAGCGGTGGCGCCAGGCGACGGGCAGCATCACGAGGGCGGCACCCGTCGCCCTGAGCCAGACCACGTGCAACGGGTCGAGACCCGCTTCGATCAGCGGTTTGGCCGCGACCCCCGAACCGCCGAAGGCGAGCGCCGACGCGAGGGCGAGGCCCAAGCCGACGCCCCTTCCGTGGTTGACCTGAATCCCCTGAGACGCATGCACCGGCACATCATGGCAGGCGCCGTCATGACCGTCACCCCCATTGACACCTGTCTCAATCGATGGACCCGGCCCGGCGGCTGCCGCCGCGGCCGGGCTCCCGTTCGATGCCCGCTCTCAGCGCCGTCATCAGCCCCCCTCGGCACCGCCGACGCACTCACATTCCGACTCGATACGCAGAAGCAACCGCCCGGCGTCGACCCCGGCCCGCCCCAGCACCTCGACCGCGCGGCAATCGGGGTCCGCGGCCAGCGCCGCCAGGAGATCGACGCCGCGCGCCTGTGACTCGCCGCGGAGCCGGGCGCGCTCTCGGGTCGCGTCCATGGCGGTGGCCGCCGCGGGAGACCAGCCCGCACCCGCTACGACGGGCAGGGCACCGGAGTCCTCGACGGTGCTCTGCCATCGCAGTCCGTACCCGATGCTGCGCTGCACGAGATAGCCGAGCAGCCGCGCGACCTGCGCTTCCCCTTCGAAGACCGCCCGCACATCCGGGTCGGACTCCAGCAGGGTGTGCAGCAGATGCGCGGTGTCGATCTGCCGGTCCCCGTCCCGCACCGCCCGTCGCCGCGCACCCGCGACCACCGAGGCCAGCTCCGCGCTGAGTCCGGCGTCGGGCTCGGCACGGTTCGGGCCGCGGTCCACGGCCTGGAGGGGGATTCGAGGTTGCACGTCTCCCACCCCATCAGCCTCTGCGGCCCATGGCATCCGCGGTGGGAAGCATTTTCGCGTCCAACACAGGTTGGGCAAACATGAGCGGGTTCTCCTCCTTACGGATGAGATCGCGCCGTTTTCCCGGATCGGGGGGCGCGCCGCCTCGCCTCGACTCTCCCGAGGCAACCCCGCCTCGACGCGTCCACAAATTTTCTGACGGTTCATCAGTATTGAATGTTCCAGGCCCTGCGGCTACGTTCCGCGACACCGTTGCTGCGCCGGGCGCAGCGCACGACGAGATGGGGTGGTCGCATGGCCGAAGTCAGCGTGGAAGCACGCATCGAGGCGCCTGCCGAGAAGGTCTGGGCGCAGCTCACCGACTTCTCCTCCTACGGCGAGTGGAACGCCACGCACACGAGCTTCCCGAAGGGCGGCCCGGCCGTACTGGAGGTGGGCGGCACGTTCGAGGAGAACATGAAGCTGATGGGCTTCCCCGCCGAGGTGCTCTGGACCATCGCGGAGCTGGAGACGGCCCGGACCCTGGCCATCCAGGGCAAGGGACCGATGGCCGTCAACGTCTCCACGCGCTACTCGCTGACGCCCGACGGTGACGCCACGAAGGTCCGCATCGACGGGGAGTTCACCGGGGCTGCCGTGTCGCTGATGGCCGGCAAACTCAAGGACTCCGCAACGGCCGCGCTGAACGAGTCACTGCGCAAGCTGGGCGGACTGGTGACCTGAGCCGAACCGGCACACCATCGGGCACGCCCGAACCGGCACACCATCGGCTACGTGAAGGCGCCCCGCACTGCGCAGTGCGGGGCGCCTTCACGCCGTACGCCCGTCAGGCGTCGACATCAGTGGCCTCAGTCCTCGTCGGCCAGGATCAGGTACAGCTTCTTGCGGGACTCGTTGATCACGGAGAGCGCCTTCTCGCGCTGCTCCTTGGTGCCGGTCTTCCAGACCTGCCCGAACGCCTCCATCAGACCGAAGCCGGCCTGCCGGATCTCGTTCAGCGCTTCCCAGTCGACCCCGCGCCCGGCCTCTTCCCAGGGCGCCTCGGGGCCCTCGTCGGCCGCTGCGCGACCCGACTCGGTGAGTGAGAACAGCTTCTTGCCGCCCTCGTCCGCGCTGACGATCAGGCCTTCGTCCTCGAGCAGCTGGAGCGTCGGGTACACCGACCCGGGGCTGGGCTTCCACGCCCCTCCACTCCGCTCGCCGATCTCCCGGATCATCTCGTAGCCGTGCATCGGACGGTCCTTGAGCAGGGCGAGAATCGACGCGCGGACGTCACCGCGCCGCGCCCTGCCCCTCGGACCTCCCGGCCCGCCTCGGCCGCCACGCCCGCCCCAGGGTCCACCTGGGCCGAAGCCGGGGCCGAAACCGCCCGGGCCGAACGGGCCGAAAGCGGCCCGACGCCCTTCGAAGCCGCCCCGACCGTGATGGCCGGGACCCAACGGCCCCTTTCCGTGTGCATGTCCATGTTCGTATCCATGGGAACGCATCGCAATCGCTCCTTCCATCGTTGATCGGTCGCGATGCGTCAACGATATATCGGAATCGCTCGGATGACAATGCCTTCTTTCGCGATCCCCGTGAGACCTTCAGCGAGAGTTGTCACTTTTCAGCGAGAGACGACACCAACGGAACCGGTACTCACGGCGTCACCGCGTACGGACATCAGGCTCGCGCGATCATCCCGGTCAGACCGGCCGTACGCCCATCAGGCGGACGCGTACAGACCACCGGGGAACTCGGCACCGGAGCGTCGGGGCCGGGCGGGCGGGCATCGGGAGGACAGTGGCGCCCCGGCGCAGGGCTTCGTTTTCGAGGGCGAGCTGCCGGATGATCTCCTCGCACAGCTGCAGGGTGCGGCGTAGGTCGGTGTTCTGCCGTAGCCGGTGCATTCGCCTCGGTGCGCCCGCTGGTCGTCCCGCCGGTCGCGCGCTGGGCGAGTGCGGGCACGCGGGCCTGAGGTGTCGTCGATCAGGTCACCGTAGTGGCGGGGTCCAGCTAACACGGATCGGTGTGCCCGGCCTCCGAACGACGGCAGGTGCACGACGGTGAGGGCGGTGGGGGCGGGCACGGTAGAAGGCACCGTGCGGGAACGCGAGCGCCAAGCGCCGCTCGACCTCAGGGTCAAGCGGCGGGTGACAGGCGTCGCCTTGATATGCAGCCCTTTCTCATGCGCTCTTGGCGAATTTGCCCTTCCATGCGAGGTCGAGCGCCTGCAGGAACGCCTCGACCGGCTGGGCGCCGGACACGGCGTACTGCCCGTCGAAGACGAAGAACGGAACTCCGCCGATGCCGAGTTGTCCGGCCTGCCGTACATCGGCATCGACGTCGGCGTCGAACGCGCCGCTGTCCAGCGCCTCACGGGCGGCGGTCCGGTCGAGGCCGATCTCCGCGGCCAGGCCGGCGAGGACGTCGTGGTCGCCGACATTGAGGCCGTCGGTGAGGTAGGCGCGGAAGAGCCGCTGGACCATGTCGTGCTGACGGCCCCGGCTCCCGGCCCAGTGGATCAGCCGGTGGGCGGCGCGTGTGTTGGTCGCGATGGCGGAGTCGAGGCGGAAGTCCAGCCCGATCTGGGCGGCACGGGCAGAGACCTGGGCGTTCATCGCCTTGGCCTGCGCCTTGGGGAAACCTCGCTCGTTCGCCAGCAGTTCATTGAGGTCGACGGCATGGTCGGTCGGCAGATGCGGCATCAACTGGTAGCTGTGATACCGGATCTCGACGTCGGAGCCGTGGGGAAATCTCTCCACGGCCTGCGCGAGCAGCGTGTCGCCGATGTAGCAGAACGGGCACATGACGTCGCTCCACACATCGACGACGAACCGGCCCTCCGGGTGCTCGTATGCGCTCATCAGGAGCACCCCCCGTCCACTGCGCACACGCCCACGCTGTCGTCCGACGCGAGCATCACGAATACGGGACGCACCTCGGTCGCTTCAGGCTGGTCGGCCCGATCAGGAATGTGCCGAGCGACCGTATCGCCCGCCTGCACCGAGACGGTGTTCTGACTTGATGTCATGTTCGACGTACCTCTTTCCGGAGAGGGTTACGCGGCGGCCTGCGGTGTCAGCGACTCCGGGTGGAACTGCTCGACGCGGTCCCGCTTGATGTACATGTCCCAGTAGTGCTCGGCGAGGTCGTCCGGGTCGACGACCGGCAACCGCGGGCCGTCGCCCGACTCGGCCTCGATCTGGGCCGCGGCCGCCTCGCCCATCTCGCTGCGGGCGATCGAGGCCCCGATGGTCAGGGTGCCGGCGTAGACCCCCGTGCCGGCCAGCTCGGCGTTGAGGGAGTACAGGTAGTTGCGTGCGGCGGACATCACCGGGCCCACGCCGCTGAGGTGGGGCATCGGCTGCGCCGCCGAGTAGCCCTGCGTCAGCAGGAAGGTACCGTCGCCGCGCTCGGTCCACTCCGGCAGCACGGCCTGGACCACCTCGACCGGGGTGAGCAGCAGCAGCGGGGACAGGCCCTCCAGCGTGGCCGCGTCCAGCTCGGAGGCCGCCGTGAAGCCCTGGTCGCCGCTGATCGGCCCGTACTCGACCACGTCGATCCGGCCGAAGCGGTCACGGATCGCCTCGACGAGAGCGGGCACCTCGGCGGGCTTGGAAAGGTCGGCGGAGAAGGCGACTGCCTCGATGCCTTCGTCGGCGAGCTGCTCGACGAGGGCGTCCAGCCGGTCCTTGCGGCGGGCCACCAGGGCGACCCGGAAACCCTCGCGCCCGAAGCGGCGGGCCACGGATACACCGAGACCGGTACCGGCACCGAAGACGGCGATCACTTTGGACATGGGACTGCTCCTTGCCGGCAAATAATCTTGACCCATAGGTCAACTTACTTCCTCGACAGTAGCATGTAACTTGACCATAGGGTCAAATTGATGTTCTCCGAGAGTGCGACCATGGAGGCCGCAACGCCAGGGCCAGGAGGGACGACCAAATGCGGGCCGACGCGCGACGAAACGCGGAGAAACTGCGGGCAGCCGCTGCCGAGCTCTTCCAGGAGCGCGGCCTCCAGGTGTCCCTGAAGGAGATCGCCCGCCGGGCCGGCGTGAGCCACGGCACCCTCTACAACCTCTTCGGCACCCGCGAAGCGCTCATCGACGAAGTCGTGACCGACCTGGCCGCGGGCCGCCTCGACGAAGTCGCCGAGCACGCCCTGGCCTTCGAGGACGCCTGGGAGGGGTTCGCGTACTACATCGAGAAGCTCTGCGAACTACAGGCCGCCGATCCCGCGGTCGCCGACGTGGTCAGCGGACGCTACCCGGGCGCTGAGCGCCTGATGACCGTCTGCGGCCGGGCACAGGACGCCGCCACGCGGATCATCGAACGCGCCCAGCAGGCCGGCACCCTCCGCCCGGACTTCACCGGCGAGGACCTCCTGTTCGTCCTCGGCGCCAACGCTCTGCTCGCCCGCGCGGCCGCGGACGTCGCGCCCGACGCCTGGCGACGCGGTGTCGCCTTCCTGCTCGACGGTCTGCGCACACAAGCCGCACAGGGGCCGCTGCCCGTCGATCCGCTGACCCGGCAACAGATGTACGACGTGATGGGCAGGCTCGCCCGCACGCCATAGCAAGCACGGACGCGGCAGGGAGGGGCGGCCGGCAGGTTCCAGTCCGCCATGCACGAAACCCCTCCGTGACACCCGGTTGCGAGCCAGCCGAAGGCCGGGGACCCGGCTCGGCGATGAACGCCCCGCGAGTGCGGGCCGGCACTCTCTGAAAGTCTCACCCCGACTGGCACGACCGGCACACGAAGGGGCCAGGTTCCCGCGATTGGCCTTGGCCTCCGGCTGCCGGACGCCCCTAACGTCGCCTCCATGCGGATTCGAATCGTCGATGCCTTCACCGACCGCCCCTTCGGCGGCAACCCGGCCGGAGTCGTGCTCCTGGAGGAATTCCCGGACGCCGAGTGGCTCCAGCAGGTGGCCACCGAGGTCAACCACGCGGAGACCGCGTTCGCGCACCCGCTGCCCGAGGGCGGCGAGGCCGACTGGGCACTGCGCTGGTTCACGCCCGCCACCGAGGTCGACCTGTGCGGCCATGCGACGCTGGCCACCGCCCACGTCCTGCACACCACCGGCGCCGCCGAGGGCACGGTGCGCTTCGCCACCCGCAGCGGCGTCCTCGCCGCGACCACGCACGCGGACGGCAGCATCACGCTGGACTTTCCCACCGCCCCGCTCACGCAGGTGGACATCCCGGAAGGGGTTGCGGCCGCCCTGGGTGCCC
Organism: Streptomyces sp. NPDC002896; assembly: GCF_040295225.1. NCBI lineage: Bacteria > Bacillati > Actinomycetota > Actinomycetes > Kitasatosporales > Streptomycetaceae > Streptomyces > Streptomyces sp. NPDC002896. Next base: position 490,603 of record NZ_JBEOVA010000004.1, read on the forward strand.
AGCCGCTCTCCGCGCACGACACCGGGCCCCACATCGGCGACCTACTCGTCGAGCTGGCCGACGAAAAGGCGGTCCTCGCGCTCGCCCCCGATCTCAAGGCCCTGGTCGCGCACTCGGAGCGCGGCATCATCGCGACCGCCCGCGCCGAAGACCCGGCCCGCGGCTACGACTTCGTCTCGCGCTGCTTCTTCCCGCGTGTCGGCATCGACGAGGACCCTGTCACGGGCAGTGCGCACACGGCACTCGCACCCTTCTGGTCCGAGCGCCTGGGCCGTACAGAACTCACGGGCCTGCAGGCCTCGGCCCGCTCCGGCCTGGTCCGTACAGAGGTTCAGGGCGACCGCACGCTGCTGACCGGCCGCGCGGTCACGGTCATCGAGGGCGAGCTCTTCGCCTGACGGCACCTGGCACAACAGGCGCCTGACCGCACTGTGGGGGCGTACGAGCAACTCCGTACGCTCCCACGCGGCACGTCACGCAGCAAGTCATGCCGTCACGCGGTCACGCCGTGGGCAGCCACCCCACCTTCCCGGCCAGCAGCGCGTACCCGACGAACGCCCCGATGTCGAGCAGCGAGTGGGCGACCACCAGCGGTCCCACCCGGCCCCATCGCCGGTACAGGAGCACGAAGACGACGCCCATCGCCATGTTGCCGACGAACCCGCCGACGCCCTGGTAGAGGTGGTACGAGCCACGCAGCACCGAGCTGCCCACCAGCGCGGCGACGGGCGTCCACCCCAACTGGCCGAGCCGGCGCAGCAGATAGCCGACCACGATCACTTCCTCCAGGACGGCGTTCTGGATCGCCGCCAGGATGAGCACGGGGTACTTCCACCACACGCCGGGCAGCGCCTCCGGCACCACCGTCAGGTTGAACCCGAGGCCGCGTGCCGCCAGGTAGAAGGCGATTCCCGTACTGCCGATCACCGCGGCGACCACGGCGCCGCGCCCCAGATCGGTCCAGGGCCGGGAGCGGTCGAAGCCGATCGTGCGCAACCCCGCACGCTCCCGCAGCAGGAAGTGCGCGACCAGCGCCACAGGCACCAGCGCGGTCGCGATGCCGAACAGCTGCCAGGCGAGATCAAGCCACGGGCGGCCCGGGGCCGCCGAGGCGTTCATCGTGGCCGCCTGGTCCTTCAGGCCGCCCGGCTTGGTGACCGAACCGACAAAGCTGATCAGTGCGGACACACCGCTCGCACCGAGCGAAAGCCCCAGAACGAGAAGCGTCTCGTCCCGGAAAATCCGCCGTGAGAGCCGCTCCTCCGGAAAAGAACCGGCCACCGGTTCCGCCTCCGCCTGCACTCCTGCCTCCAGTTGACTAATCCCGCCTCATGGCCACCGTCGTCCCGCTAGGGTCTCGAAAGCAGGTACGAAGATCGTGCGCGACCGGCCGGGGGGACGGACGCTGTGGAGGCGTACCTCCCCCTTTTCCTTGCTCTACCGCTCAAGGCTTATCAAGGAGGGGCACCACCGCCATGGGACGTCACAGCTTGCCCGACGAGTATGGGACAGCCGACATCGAGTCCCCTCCTCGCGCCCGCCGCCGTGCCATGGCCATCGCCACGGTCCTGGTGCTGGGCGTCGCCGCGGGCACGGCGGGCGCGGTGCGCGGCGGCCTGCTGTCGTTCGGCGACTCGTGCGACGGCAACACGGTGCACCTCAAGGTGGTCGCCTCCCCCGATATCGCCCCGGCCCTGCGCTCGGCCGCCGCGTACGTCCGCGACAAGGACGTCACCTCCGACGGGAACTGCATGGAGATCCGGGTGACCGCGCGCGAGGCGTACGAGGTCGCTGCCGCCCTGAAGGCGGGCAAGGACCAGCCGGACTACCAGGTGTGGGTTCCGGACTCCGACCTGTGGGTCGAGCGGACCACCGGCGGCGCGGCCACGTCCGTCATGACAGCCGGCAACATCGCCTCGTCCCCGATCGGGGTGGCCATGGTCCCGTCGGCCGCCGAGTCGCTGGGCTTCCCGAAGAAGACGTACACCTGGGCTGAGCTGACGGGCGCGGCGATGCAGGACGAGAAGCTGCGGCTCGGCGCCGCGGACCCGGCGCGCAGCGCGACCGGCCTGCTCGCCCTCACGAAGCTGGGCGCGTCCGCGAAGAAGGCCGACCCGGACGGGGACACGCAGGTGGCCGCGATGGCGAAAGTGCTCTCGCAGCGCACGGCCGACAGCGACTCCCAGGCCTTGGAAACACTCGCCCGCGACTCCTCGGGCACCGAGGAGGGCAACCCGCGCCGCAACCAGGCGCTGTTCCTCTCCGAGCAGGCCGCGTTCACGTACAACTCCTCGGCCGACGGCGGGGACAGTCTCGACCTCTTCTACCCCAAGGACGGATCACCGCAGCTCGACCACCCCTTCACAATGGTCGACGAGACACGGCTGACCACGGACGAGAGCCGCGCGGCCCTGCGCTTCATGACGCTGCTCGGCGAGGACGCCGGGCAGCGGATCCTGACCGAGCACGGGTTCCGCACGGACGAGGACACGGCGTCGGAAGAGCTCGTCACGGAGGCCGGCGGCCGCTCACCGCAGCCCTACGCCGAGGCGCCCGCCGAAGACCCCGACGAGAAGGACCTCCAGGAGACGCTGGGCATGTGGACGATCACGGTACAGAGCGCCCGGCTCACCACGGTCGTCGACGCATCGGGCTCCATGGCGGAGATCGTCCCGGGGCGCGGCCAGTCCCGCATGGAGGTGACCAAGGCGTCACTGCTGCAGGCTCTCGCCCAGTTCACGCCGGAGGACGAGATCGGTCTGTGGGAGTTCTCCACACACCTCGACGGTGTCCGCGACTACCGCGAGCTGGTGCCGACCGAACGCCTCGGCGACAGTAAGGGCAACGGAACACAGCGCGACAAGCTGTCCGCCGCCTTCGCCGCCCTGCAGCCCGTTCAGGGCGGCGCGACAGGCCGCCTGTACGACACCACGCTCGCCGCGTACGAGGCGGCCGCGTCCTCGTACGTGGACGGCAAATTCAACGCCCTGGTGATCCTCACCGACGGCGTGAACCAGGACCCCGGGAGCATCTCCCGCTCCCAGCTGATCTCCAAGCTGCAGCGGCTCGCCGACCCGAAACGCCCCGTGCCGCTCATCGCCATCGCCGTGGGCCCCGAAGCGGACGAGAAGGAGCTGCAGGCCATCGCCACGGCCACCGGCGGCTCGGGCCACCGGGTCACCGATCCGTCGCAGATCCACGCGGTCATCCTGAAGGCGATCATGGAGGCCGGCTCCCAGGGTTGACCGCTGTGCCGCGGTGGCGGGATCGCCGGACGCAACGCAGCGCCTGCCCTCACCCCGTCGGCACCGCCGCAGGCAGCCCCACCGGCCAGGTGTGCACCGGCTCACCCGCGCGCATCAGCTCGCAGTAGCGCCGGGTAGTGGCGGCGAGCGCGGCATCCCGGTCGAGGCCGCTCTCCAGCGCACGGTGGAACGTGGCCGCCTGCCAGGTCGCACCGTTGACCCGCCTGTGGCACCGCTCCTCGATCACGCCGAGGTAGAAGTCGCGGTCGGCGGCCTCGACGCCCCACGCGTCGAGGCCCGCGGCGGCGAGCGGCAGCAGCTCGTCACGTACGAGGGTCACTGCCGGCACCTTGGCCGTCCCGGCGCGCCGGCCGGGGCGCGGCCATTCCAGCTGCGCCTCGATGCCATTGCGGCATGCCTCCTCGAAGTTGGCGGCAGCGGCCTCGAATGGCATCCGGGTCCACACGGGCCGCGCGTCCGAGGCCAGCGCCCGTACGACGCCGTAGTAGAAGGCGGCGTTGGCGACGACGTCGGTAACCGTCGGTCCCGCAGGCAGTACGCGGTTCTCCACGCGCAGATGGGGGACGCCGTCCGCGACGCCGTAGACCGGCCGGTTCCAGCGGTAGACGGTGCCGTTGTGCAGCACGAGCTCGGCGAGCCGCGGCACCCCTCCCTCATCGAGGACGCTCAGCGGATCCTCGTCGTCGGGGAGGGGAAGCAGCGCGGGGAAGTACTTCAGGTTCTCCTCGAAGAGTTCGTACGCGTCGTTGATCCACCGCTCCCCGAACCAGGTCCGCGGCCGCACGCCCTGCGCCTGCAGCTCGGGCGGGCGAGTGTCGGTGGACTGCAGGAACAGCGGGATCCGGGACTCCCGCCACAGCTCACGCCCGAACAGGAACGGAGAGTTCGCACCCAGGGCGATCTGCACCGCCGCCACGGCCTGCGCCGCGTTCCACACATCCGCGAACCGCTGGGGCGTGACCTGCAGATGGAGCTGCACGGATGTGCAGGCCGCCTCCGGCGCTATGGACGCCGAAGTGCATACGAGATGCTCCACGCCCTCGATGTCGAGGGCGAAGTCCTCTCCGCGGGCCGCCACGATCTGCTGGTTGAGCAGCATGTAGCGATCGACGTCCGAGAGGTTTCCGGAGACGAGGTGATGACGCCCGAGAGTCGGCAGAATGCCGATCAGCGCGATCCCGGCATCGACCTCGTTGGCTTTGCGGTCGGCATATGCGAGCGCGGTCCGCAGCTCCTCGGCCAGCCGGTCGAGAACGCGGCTCTCCAATCGGTGCGGGGCTATGTTCGCTTCCAGATTGAACATTCCCAGTTCGGTCTGGAAATCGCGACTGGCGATGCGCTTCAACACTTCCGCATTCATCATTCGCGGCAGGCCGTCGGATCCGACGAGATTCAGCTCGATCTCCAGACCCATCAGATTCTTGGGCCTGTCGAAGCGCTTCTCCGCCAGGAGGCGCGCCAGCCCCGCCAGGCACTGCCGGAGCTTCCTCCGGTACTCCTGCCGATCGGCCAGGTCGAACGCGACTGCCTCGACCTTCTCCCCCATCGAAGCGTCCCTCCTCGCACGGGCAGCCGAAGCACCGGCCGCAGAGTCATCGGTGATGATGCCCAGGCAATTGATCGATAACGCTCCTTGACCGGCCCATGACCCGGTACGCTCGGCGCGGATGCCACGCGGCACATTCACGGGGCATGCCGCACTCTGCAGATACCGCTCGTAGTTGTCTGGTGAAATAGCCGACGAGTTTCAGCCGTCCGCTTCCACCGGAGAATGCGAGGTCAGGGACTCGACTACCCAGAGAATCGAGACGAACACCTCTTCAAAACGACCGAATACCGCCTTGCCCGCAATACGGCCGACGGCTAGGCGAAACACTGCGTGAACAACTGTCGTATAAACTCCGCTGGCGAGGCAGAGAGTTGGCGCTCATGGTCGATGCCCCCGCCCCTCTGACCCCGCGAGCTCACAGCGCCGTTTGCACCTTCCCCGGCCCCACCATGCCTGTCGGATGAGAGGCGACCCACCATGCCGCTGCACGTTCCCCCGGCTCCCGCGCCCGCACTTCGCAGCGTCCTCACGGCTCTCGGTTCCCCCACCGCGGTCCGCGAGGCCCACACCCCGTCCCTGCGCTCCGTCGACGGACCCGTCACACCCGAACTGCCCCTGCCCGTACACGTACTGGACCGGGACACCCCGGCCGGTTCCTCACCCACCACCACCCTCACCGGCTGGCGATTTCTGATCCGCGCGGGCGACCGTGCGGTGGCCGCGGCCGAGACGAGGCTGACACCCGACGGATGGGCCTTCTCGCACTTCTTCGAGGGCCCCTATATCGCGGCCACCGAGCTGGCGCTGCGCCAGGCCGAGGCCATGGCCACGCCGTACCAGCCGCGGTTGCTGTCCGTGCCCGAGCTGTACATGCTCACCCTGTGGCTGCACGGCGACTGCACGGCGGACGGCGCCGAGGGCAACCCCGCCGCCACGGACGTGCTGGTGCCGATCGCGCCCGCACCGCCCGGCATCGCCGCACACCGCCCGCACCTCGTCGCGGATCTGCTGCCCGTCGTGACCCACCGGCTGAACCGGGCTCCCCTGCTCGCCCAGCCGGCGCAGCCTGCCCAGCCGACCGAGCCCGCCCAGCCGGCCGCCTGAAGAGCGTTCACCGCGCGCGCCCCGCTGCCGTCATAGTCCGGCCGCGGGGCGCACGCATGCCCACGGGTCCATCCGGACTAGTCCCGTGGGGCCACGCCGAATCCTCCGAAGTGACAGTGCAGTTGGGGTGAACCGTCCGCACGGGTGATGCGTCATCAACCTGTGAGGAGAGGTGCTGCCAAATCCCTGCGGATTCTCGCCCGTGGGGCAACACTGGTTCCGGACCGAACTGAACGGGGGGCGGCCATGAACAACACATCGAGCCGCAGGACAGACATCACATCGCAGCGAAAGATCCTTTCCATGTGCCAGCACCAGCCACCGTGCCCGACAGCAGACTCCGCCGACCGCGAGGCCGCGGTCCTCGTGGCGCACCACCCGGAACAGGGGTGGAGCCTGCTCTGCAACGGCGTCCTGCTCTTCGAGGACACCGGTGAGCTGCTGCCGGACGGCCGGATCATCGCCCCGCACCGCCCGCTGGGCACGGGTCAGGTGGTCACGGCCGCCTGAGCGGTACGCACACCGTTTGAGACGGCCGTTCAGAGCCGTCCGGACACATGAGGGGCCGGCCCGGAGAGATCTCTGAACCGGCCCCGACGCATGTCGTCGTCGCCGCGCTGCGGCGCGGCTCAGTCCTCGTAAGCGTCCAGCGGCGGGCAGGAGCAGACCAGGTTCCGGTCGCCGTACGCCTGGTCGATACGGCGCACCGGCGGCCAGTACTTGTCGGCGGCCGAGACGCCCGCCGGGAAGACGGCCTCCTCACGGGCGTACGCGTGGTCCCAGGCACCGCCCAGCGCGCCCGCGGTGTGCGGTGCGTTCCTGAGCGGGTTGTCGTCCGCGGGCCACTCGCCCGAGCCGACCTTCTCGATCTCCGCGCGGATGGCGATCATCGCCTCGCAGAACCGGTCGAGCTCGCCGAGGTCCTCGCTCTCGGTCGGCTCGATCATCAGCGTCCCGGCCACCGGGAACGACATGGTCGGCGCGTGGAAGCCGTAGTCGATGAGGCGCTTGGCCACGTCGTCGACGCTGACGCCGGTCGCCTTGGTCAGCGGCCGCAGATCGATGATGCACTCGTGTGCGACGAGCCCGCCGGGGCCCGTGTAGAGCACCGGGTAGTGCGGCTCGAGCCGCTTGGCGATGTAGTTGGCCGACAGCACCGCGACCTGCGTCGCGCGCTTCAGCCCCTCGCCGCCCATGAGTCGCACATACGCCCAGGAGATGGGCAGGATCCCGGCGGAGCCCCACGGGGCCGCGGAGATCGGGCCGACACCCGTCGCGGGGCCCGCGGCGGGCTGCAGCGGGTGGTTCGGCAGATACGGGGCGAGGTGCGCGCGGACGCCGACCGGGCCGACGCCCGGGCCGCCGCCGCCGTGCGGGATGCAGAACGTCTTGTGCAGGTTCAGGTGCGACACGTCGCCCCCGAAGTGGCCCGGCTTGGCGAGGCCCACCAGCGCGTTCAGGTTCGCGCCGTCCACGTACACCTGGCCGCCCGCGTCGTGCACGGCCGCACAGATGTCGGCGACATGCTCCTCGAACACGCCGTGTGTCGACGGGTACGTGATCATGAGTACGGACAGCTCGTCGCGGTACTGCTCGATCTTGGCGCGCAGGTCCTCGACGTCGATCTCGCCGTCGTCCGCGGTCTTCACGACCACGACCTTCATGCCTGCCATGACGGCGCTGGCCGCGTTGGTGCCGTGCGCCGACGACGGGATGAGGCAGACGGTCCGCTGGTCGTCGCCGTTGGCCCGGTGGTAGCCGCGTACGGCCAGCAGACCGGCCAGCTCGCCCTGCGAACCGGCGTTCGGCTGCAGCGACACCTTGTCGTAGCCGGTGACCTCGGCGAGCCGCTCCTCCAGCTCCGTGATAAGCGTGAGGTAGCCCTGGGCCTGGTCGGCCGGAGCGAAGGGGTGCAGCTGGCCGAACTCCGGCCAGGTCACAGGCTCCATCTCGGTGGTCGCGTTGAGCTTCATGGTGCAGGAGCCCAGCGGGATCATGCCGCGGTCGAGCGCGTAGTCGCGGTCGGCGAGCCTGCGCAGGTAGCGCAGCATCGCCGTCTCCGAGCGGTGCTGGTGGAAGACGGGGTGCGTGAGGAAGTCGTCGGTGCGCAGCAGCGACTCGGGCACCGCCTCGGCGACCGTCGCGTCGAGCGCCTCGATGTCCGCCTCGATACCGAACGCCGTCCAGACGGCGCCCACCTGCGCACGCTTGGTGGTCTCGTCGCAGGCGATGCCCACATGGTCCGCATCGACCAGGCGTACGTTGACCCCGCGCTCACGGGCAGCGGAGACGATCTCGGCGGCCTTGCCCGGCACCCGTGCGGTCAGCGTGTCGAAGTACGCGCCGTGCACGACCTCGACGCCGCCCGCCCGCAGCCCTTCGGCGAGGATCGTGGCGTACCGGTGGGTGCGCTGCGCGATCGCCTTCAGGCCGTCCGGGCCGTGGTAGACGGCGTACATGCCCGCCATCACGGCGAGCAGCACCTGCGCGGTGCAGATGTTGCTGGTGGCCTTCTCGCGGCGGATGTGCTGCTCGCGGGTCTGCAGCGCGAGGCGGTACGCCTTGTTGCCGTCGGCGTCGACGGACACACCGACCAGACGGCCGGGCAGGCTGCGGGCGAACTTGTCGCGGACCGCCATGTAGCCGGCGTGCGGGCCGCCGAAGCCCATCGGCACACCGAAGCGCTGCGTGGTGCCGACGGCGATGTCGGCGCCCAGCTCGCCCGGCGAGGTCAGCAGGGTGAGGGCCAGCAGGTCGGCGGCGACGGTGACGATCGCGCCGAGCTCGTGGGCCTGGTCGATGACGGGCTTGAGGTCGCGCACGGCGCCGGAGGCGCCCGGGTACTGCACCAGCACGCCCACGACACCGCGCTCGGCGACATCGGCCGGGATGCCCTCGGACAGGTCGGCGACGACCACCTCGACGCCGGTCGGCTCGGCGCGCGTCTCGATCACGGCGATGGTCTGCGGCAGGGCGTCGGCGTCGATGAGGTACACGCCGTTCTTGACCTTGCCGACGCGACGCGAGAGCGCCATGGCCTCGGCCGCCGCCGTTCCCTCATCGAGCAGCGAGGCACCGGAGGTGGGCAGCCCGGTCAGCTCGGCCACCATCGTCTGGAAGTTCAGCAGCGCCTCGAGCCGGCCCTGCGAGATCTCCGGCTGGTACGGCGTGTAGGCGGTGTACCAGGCGGGGTTCTCCATGACGTTGCGCAGGATGACCGGCGGGGTGAACGTGCCGTAGTAGCCGAGCCCGATCATCGAGTCGAGGACCTGGTTGCGATCGGCGAGCGAGCGCAGCTCGGCCAGCACCTCGGCCTCGGTCCGCGCACCGGGCAGCTCCAGGGCATCGGCGCTCTTGATCACTTCGGGCACGGCAGCCGCCGTGAGCTCGTCGAGCGAGCCGTACCCGACCTGGGCGAGCATCTTGGCCCGCTCCCCGGCGTCGGGCCCGATGTGCCGCTGCTCGAACGGGATGCCCTGCTCCAGCTGGGAGAGCGGAATGCGGTTGGCGGTCATGTGCGGAGGCCTCCTGGTCTGACGCGACCTTCGTGGGCACCACGCGCGGGTGCCCGGACGGCCTCCCCCTCTGTCATCTCAACCTGAGAGTTTCACCGGCGCGCACATGTCGTCCGGCTTTCACCGTCGGTGAGAGCGGAAGCCGTCGACGCCCGCTCTGCTTTCCAGAGTGACCTCGTCCGTGCGGTACAGGGGCCTGAGAGATTCCGGGGAGGATTTGCTCCTTCGGCGCCTCCGATCGGGACCGGAGGACTCTCCCGCACGGGGTCAGCAGCCGATGTCAGCGTACCAGCGAGGGCTTGGCCCGGGGCCTCGCCCCGGGACCCGACGGATGCCCCACCCGAGGCTTCGAGTGGCCGCCTTGCCCGATGTGCTCTTTCGTAGTGCTTACGGATGAGTGGCGAGCAGCTGGAGGGCCCGTGCAGACCGACATCGATCCGCGCACTTTGATAGGCCGAAAGGCCTTCGATCGCAACGGACACAAGATCGGCACCGTCGACGAGGTCTACCTCGACGACGCGACCGGCATCCCGGAATGGGCGGCCATCCGCACGGGCCTGTTCTCCAGGGACGCCTTCGTCCCCCTGGAGCCGAGCGAGCTGGTCGAGGGCACCCTGCAGATCCCCTTCGAACGCGCCCTCATCAAGGACGCCCCGGATTTCGGCGTGGGCCGCCATCTCTCCCCCGAACAGGAACTGCAGCTCTACCACCACTACGGGCTGGATGTCTCGGACTCGGGTGCCGCACCGCCCCCTGACCGCGACTTCGGCCGCCTGGCGGACTCGGACGACACCTGACCTTGCCCCACTCCCGGTCCGACTCGCGGGCTCTCGCGCCCCGCAGGATCCGGCCCGGCGGGACCGTCGCGCTCTCCGCCCGCGCTCCCGTACTCGCCGCCCCGCTCGATGCCGCCCTCGTCGTCTCCGGGCCCCGGAGCCTCCCCGCCTGGCCCAGCGCTCGGGCCCGAATCTCCGGGTTCGGGCACAAGGGGCAGCGGCTCGGCCGGCTCCAGGTCCGGATCGTCGGTTCTGAACGTCCGTACGCGGCCGGGCGGGGAGCCCGGCGTCTCGAAGCGCACGGTCACCCGCCCCAGACCGCTCCCCTGCACCCAGCCGGCGCCGTACTCGGCATGCCGTACGTCGCGACCCGCCATCCAGTGCCGCTCGGCCGGCACCGGCGCCTCCCCTTCCGGCTGCTGCGCCGCGTCCTCGTGCTCCGGTTCCTCGGACCGCTCGCCGGCCGCCTGGGCGAACAGATCCTCCTGTGTGAAGTCGGCGAGCCCGCTCACGCCGACCCCGAGCAGCCGCACCCCACCAGTGGTGTCCACGGCCTCCAGCAGCCGCCCCGCGGCCTCCCGGACCACAGCAGGATCGTCGGTGGGACCGCGGAGGGTCTCGGACCGGGTCAGCGTCGAGAAGTCGTACCGCCGCACTTTGAGGACCACCGTCCGCCCAGACCGCCCGGCGCCCCGCAGCCGCTGAACGCACCTGTCCGCGAGCCGCTGCACCTCCAGTCGGATCCGCACACGGTCATGGATGTCCACGTCGTACGTGTCCTCGACCGACACCGACTTGGCATCGCGCTCGGCCACCACGGGCCGCTCGTCCTGCGCCAGCGCCATCGCATACAGGGCGCTCCCGTGCGCCTTGCCCAGCAGCCGTACGAGCTCGTCCTCACCGGCCTCGGCGATCTCCTCGACCGTGGTGATCCCGGCCCGCCGCAGGTGGTCTCCGGTGGCCGGTCCGACGCCCGGCAGCACGCGCACCGACATCGGGCCCAGCAGGGCCCGTTCCGTGCCGGGCCGTATCAGCACGAGGCCGTCGGGCTTGGCCTGCTCGGAGGCGATCTTGGCGAGCATCTTCGACGCGGCGAGCCCCGCGGACCCGGTCAGCCCCGTGAGCGCCTTGATGTCCGCCCGCAGCCGCTCTCCGGTGGCCCGCGCGGAGTCCTCGTCCCAGCCCGTGCCCCCTGCCTCCAGGTCCACGAAGGCCTCGTCCAGGCTGAGCGGCTCGACCAGCGGCGACAGCCGGTGCAGCAGTCCCATCACCTGCTCGCTGATCTCCCGGTACAGCCCGAACCGGGGCACCAGATACGCGGCGTTGGGCGCGAGCCTGCGCGCCTGGGCCATGGGCATCGCGGAGTGCACCCCGAACGCACGGGCTTCGTACGAGGCGGTGGCGACGACTCCTCGGGGCCCCAGTCCGCCCACCACCACGGCCTTTCCGCGCAGGCTGGGCTTCGCCGCCTGCTCCGCGGAGGCGTAGAAGGCATCCATGTCCAGATGCAGGATGGTGGGCGCGGTTCTCACATCACCGATGCTGCCTCACGCCACTGACAATGCCCCGGACCGGCGGCCCCTGGGAGCAGCCGGCAGCTCGCAGGCGCCCCGCTGGGAGCAGCTCACACAGCGCGGTTACGGCGCCTTGCGAGCTCATCGGCGGGGTGGTGTCCGACCAGCGTCTCCCCGGTGTCGATGCGCTCCCCGTGCAACTGCGACAGGGCGCTCTCGACGTCCCGCCAGACCACGCCCACAGCGATCCCGAAGATGCCCTGCCCGCCCTGCAGCAGATCGTGGACCTCGTCGGGCGACGAGCACTCGTAGACCGTCGCGCCGTCACTCATCAGCGTCATGCGCTCCAGGTCCCGGAACCCGCGCTCCCGCAGATGCTGCACCGCGGTGCGGATGTTCTGCAGGGACACACCGGTGTCGAGGAACCGCTTGACGATCTTCAGAACGACGACGTCCCGGAAGCTGTAGAGCCGCTGGCTGCCCGAGCCGTATGCCGGCCGCACGCTCGGCTCGACGAGGCCCGTGCGCGCCCAATAGTCCAGCTGCCGATAGGTGATGCCAGCTGCCGCGCAGGCCGTCGGACCGCGGTAGCCAATCTGTTCGACCGCTACACCGCCGTTACCCAACACTGCTTCCCGCCGTTTCGGAGTGTGGTCGGCCGCGCTGCTGTGGAGCGGATACGCCTCCACCCGACCCCGTCCGGGGCCACCCCCAGCCGTACCGTCGCCGCTGCTTCTCACGCCGACCTCCGTCCTTGACCCGCCTTCTCGACGGTAGGCAGTCACCAGGGGTGCGTCAACGATCGCCACACTCGGCACGCCGAGTGATAATCACCCTACGAGTGGTTTCCCGTTCCTCACCGTGGGGAAAGGCTAGCCGAATGCACTGACAGCGGGCGCCACCCCACCCGTCGGCCACGGCCCGCCACCCATCGGCCACGGCAAGGCACCTGCCGAGCTGACCGTGGCCCGGACCGGACGACTGAGGGCCACGGTGGGCAAGCGTCCCTCACCGGCCCGCCGGACTCACTGGCTGTTGGTTCCGAAGTCCTCGGGCGAGATCTGGTCGAGGAACTCGCGGAACTTCTCCACCTCGTCCTCCTGCTCGTCCGGGATCGCGATCCCCGCGTCGTCCAGCACACCGTCGCTGCCATAGATCGGCGTCCCGGTGCGCAGCGCCAGCGCTATCGCGTCGGAGGGCCGGGCACTGACCTCGACTCCGCTCGCGAACACCAGCTCCGCGTAGAAGACGCCCTCGCGCAGGTCCGTGATGCGCACTTCGCTGAGTTCCTGGCCGACCGCGTCGAGCACATCTTTGAACAGATCGTGGGTCAGCGGTCGCGCGGGCGCCATGCCCTGCTGGGCGAAAGCGATCGCGGTCGCCTCCCCAGGCCCGATCCAGATGGGGAGGTACCGATCGCCTCCCACTTCACGCAGCAGCACGATCGGTTGGTTGGAGGGCATTTCGACCCGGACACCTACGACGTCGAGCTCGTTCACACAGCAACCCTAGGCCGTGCCCGGCACCTTTGGGTAGTCGAGCACTCCACAGGCACCGTTCGAGCATGTACGAAATCAGTGGAGGCGTACGCCCAGGGCGGTCTGCACGAGCGCCGAGTGCAGCTTCACCGTCAGCCCTGCGAGCTCCTTGGCACGCGCCTCCGCATGCGCCCTGGTCTGCGGATTACGGTGCCGCCGCAACGGAGCCACGACCTGGTCGACCAGGCCCGCGTCCCGCTCGGCGGCGGCCTTCATCGCCCGTAGATGGCGCGGCTCGATCCCGAAACGGCCCAGTTCCACCACGAGGGCCGCGACCGTCACCGCCTCCGCGTCGTACCCGCCGTCGGGCAGCGGAGCGATGAGGCCGTAGGACTCCCATTCCGCCAGCTGCTCTTCGTCGACCTCGGCGGCCGCCAAGAGCTCGGCCCGGCCCACGCGGGCAGCGGTCGGCCCCTGGACCCCGGCCGGAGTCTCGCCGTCGGCGTCCGAACGCGGCCTGCCCACGGAGGGCAGCTGCACGGGCTCACCGCGTTCCAGGGCGTCGAGATGCTCACGGATCACCCGCAGCGGCAGATAGTGGTCCCGCTGCATCCTCAGGACGTGACCGAGCCTCTCCACATCCTCCGGGCTGAACTTCCGGTAGCCCGACGGGGTCCGCTGCGGCTCGATCAGGCCCTCGGACTCCAGAAAGCGGATCTTGGAGATCGTGACCTCGGGAAACTCATCCCGCAGCACGTTCAGCACGGTGCCGATGCTCATCAGCCGACCCTCCGCTGCGGCGGTGCCGCTCCCGGCACCGCCGCTCGGTGTTTGCAGCATGGACCTTCCTGACAGGTCAGATGCCCCGCTGGCTCGCGTAGAAGACCAGCCGGTACTTGCCGATCTGGACCTCGTCGCCGTTGGACAGCACGACCGAGTCGATCCGCTCCCGGTTGACGTACGTGCCGTTGAGGCTGCCCACGTCGGCGACCGTGAACGAGCCGTCCGCTCCGCGGCGGAACTCCACGTGGCGGCGCGACACGGTGACGTCGTCGAGGAAGATGTCGCTCTGCGGGTGCCGGCCGGCCGTCGTCAGCTCACCGTCCAGCAGGAAGCGGCTGCCCGAGTTCGGTCCCCGCCGGACGACCAGCAGCGCCGAGCCGAGCGGAAGCGCGTCGACCGCCGCCTGCGCCTCGGGCGACAGCGCCGGCTGCTGAGTCTGGCCGGTGACCTCCGCGTCGTAGGCCTCGATACCCGAGATGGAGATCGTCGAGGTCGTCTCGGACTGGCGCTCACCCGCTCCGGTCCGCAGCGGGGCGCCGCAGTTGGAGCAGAATCGGCTGGCCTCGGCGTTCCGGTTCCCGCACCTCGTACATACCAAGGCCGACATGGACGGACCCTCCTGCCGCGGCTGCCCCGCAGGGGCATTGGGTGCATACGGGCCGGGGGTAAACCCTCCACCCGTACTTGAGGTTGACGGTTCCCCGAAACCTATGCGCCCTGATGCGCCAGGGTCAACAGAAGACGCGCCCTGACCGCCCGAAATGTCACCACCCGGACCAGCGACCTGGTCGCGGAACAGCGGGCGCTCGGCCCCCTGCGCCTCGGCCTCCCCATGGCTCGGTGCGCGATGCCGGGCGGTGGCACTGCCACCGTCCTGGCGCGCGCTCTTGCCGAACAACTTCGCAAACAACTTCACGGGCGATTCCCCTTGACTGAAACAGACCCGCCCGTGGGGCAGGACGAACCCTGACTGCACTCACCGGCCGACCCGGACATCCTCACAACGTCCGTATCCACCAGACAGTTTCCACCACGCACCACACATCCGGTGCGCCGACCCCCCGCAACCTCCTGCCCTGCCACGGCACCCCCCATGCACCTGGGCTTCACCGGGAGGACGACCGAGCGTAGTCAGGCCGCTTCGCGGGTCGCAAGGCGTCCACGACGATCTTCTCCGCGCGCGTCACCGTCACGGTGGCCTGCTCCTTTTCCAGCGTCTGCACCACGCCTCCGGGGATGTTGAGCGCCGGCTCGAGGTCCTGCGGTTTGCCGATGACCTTGAAACGATAGGGCTGGCTGATCTTGTTCCCGTCGACGCTCACGCCACCACCGTCTGCATCGGAGAGATAGGTGCCAGCGACGACCCGGACGTCGTTGATCTGGATGGCCTCGGCCCCGGCCGCGCGCAGCTCCTGGATGGCGTCGAGCAGCATGTCGGCCTCGATCGTCCCCTTCTGGTCGCCGATGGTCAGCGTGATACCGGGGCCCTGCGCCGCCACCGTGCCCGCGAGAATGCCGAGTTGGCGTTCCTTCTCGACGGTCTGCTTGCGGGCCTCCTCGGCCTGGTCCGAGCTGGTCTCCAGCTCGGTGCGCTGGTCCTCGAGACGCTGCTTCTCATCCTCAAGACGCTGCGTACGGTCGTCGAGTTCATCGAGGATACGTACGAGATCTTCCTGGCGTGCGCCGCGCAACGCACTGTTGTCGCTGTTGGAACGGACCTGGATGGCCAGCCCGAGACCGAGCACGAACAGCAGGAGGGCGACGATCAGTTGGGCCCGGCTGACGCGCGGCGGCCACAGGCTCTGCGCCAGCCGCCGGCGTCCGGTCGGCGAAGGCTGCGGCGTCTCGTCCTCAGCGGATGTCTCGCGTGGGCCGGAGGGTTCCACAGAGGCTTGGGAGTTGATCGATTCCTCGCCGGCAGCCTCAGCAGTCCCCTCAGCCTCACAGGTCTCCCGCGCTCCCAGGGCCTCGGCGGCCTCGGTAACCTCACTGGGAAGTTCCTTGCGCGGCTGCCGCTCCGGCGTCCTGTCCTCGCTCATCGGCCTCACGCCCGGAACACGTGCCGGCGGATCGCGGCAGCGTTGGAGAAGATACGGATGCCGAGGACCACGACGACGCCGGTGGAGAGCTGCGATCCGACGCCCAACTTGTCGCCGAGGAAAACGATCAGCGCGGCGACCACGACGTTCGACAGGAACGACACCACGAAGACCTTGTCGTCGAAGATCCCGTCGAGCATCGCCCGCAGGCCCCCGAACACGGCGTCGAGCGCCGCGACCACGGCGATCGGAAGATACGGCTCCACCACCGCCGGAACCTCGGGGCGGACCAGCAGTCCGACCACGACTCCCACGACGAGGCCCAGTACGGCGATCACGATGTGCCCTTCTCTGCCTTCGGCTCTGCTGTTCGTACGATCACACTCGGTGCGGCGGGCAGCCGGACATCGTCCTCCACGGAGACGCTGGTCCGGATCCCGAAGTTCTCCTGGAGGGCGTGCAAATATTGGCCGTCGGCGCTGTTGTGGAACCGCGTGCTCAGCCGGCTGCCGTCCCCCACCACCAGCACCGTGTACGGCGGCGCCAGCGGCTTGTTGTCGACCAGGATCGCGTCACCCGCGGCCCGGATCGCGGACAGCGCCGTGAGCCGCTGCCCGTTGATCGCGACAGCCTCCGCGCCCGACTGCCACAGGCCGTTGACGACCCGCTGCAGATCCCGGTCGCGCACCCGTCCGGTGTCGGAGAACCCCGAGGTCTGCCGCGGCCCGCCCCCTGCCGACGTGTCCGCTTCCTTGGCGTCGTCGACCACCAGCTTCAGGCCCGGACCGTGCACCGCCGTCGCCCCCGAGAGAAGTCCGACCAGTTCGCCCTGGTCGCCACCCTGGGTGCGCAGCGCCTCCCTCTGCCGTCGGCTCACGTCGTCACGCAGGGTGTCGACACTGCTCTCGAGCTTGTCGGCCGCGGCCGTCTCCTGCTCGATGCGGTCGATGAGCTCCTCGCGCTCCTTCGCGACGACCGGAGCGGCCACCCGCGCCTGTGCGGCGCCCACCGTCACCACGAGCGCTGCGAGCACCAGTCCCAGAGCGAGTCCGAGCTTCGCGCGCAGGGTGCGGGGCATGCGGCTGTCGCCCGTCGCGTTCCTCCGGGCCGCCGCCTCGGCGTAGCCGTCGTCGAGGCTGTGGTCCATGACGTTGGTGAGCAGCGACATGGAGGCGTCCGGACGCGGCGGGCGCGCCGGTGTGCTCCGAATGGGGGGCTGCTGCGGCATGCCGCACATCGTCGCACGTCGGTGGCGCTACCTCCGAACGGCCCCACCGGTGTGCCGGACAGCACCCCGTACGGGAGCTGTCCGGCACATGCGTCGGTCAGCGGCCGGCGCTGTCCACGACGGCCGACCACTCGTCCAGGAGTGCCTGCGCGGACGCGTCGTCGGGGCCTTCCGCCCACAGGTGCGTGACGGCCTCGGCGGGGTCGGGAAGCACCATCACCCAGCGGCCGTCCGGCTCGACGACGCGTACGCCGTCGGTCGTGTCCACGAACCGGTCACCGGCCTCCTCCACCACGCGCCGCATGACCAGGCCCTTGACGGCCCACGGCGTGGCCAGGTCACGCCGCAGCACGTGTGCCCGCGGGATGCGCGCGTCGATCTGGCTCAGTGTGAGCTGCGTCCGCGCCACGAGCCCGATCAGCCGTACGAACGCGGCCGTGCCGTCGAAGACGCTGCTGAACTCCGGAATGATGAAACCGCCGCGCCCGTCGCCGCCGAAGATCGTGCCCTCTTCCGCACCTACGCGGGTCAGATCGTCAGGCGACGTCGTGGTCCACGCGACCTGCGTCCCGTGGTACGCCGCCACCTGCTCGGCGATACGCGTGGTCGTCACCGGCAGCGCCACTCGCCCACTGCGCCGTTCCGCGGCGACCAGATCCAGCATGACGAGCAGCGCCCGGTCGTCCTCGACGATCCGGCCCTTCTCGTCGACGAGCGACAGCCGCTCACCTACCGGGTCGAACCGCACACCGAAGGCCGCACGCGCCGAGGCGACGATCTCGCCGAGCCGGACCAGCCCGGACCTCCGCGCATCGGCGGTCTCGGTGGGCCTGGACTCGTCAAGGCCGGGATTGATGGTCAGCGAGTCGACGCCGAGCTTTCCGAGGAGGCTGGGCAGGACGAGACCGGCGCTGCCGTTCGACGCGTCCACAACGACCTTCAACCCCGACTCGGCGATCCCGGTCGTGTCGACGTTCCGCAGCAGCGAGCCTGTATACGAGTCGAAAACGCTCGACGGGAAGTGCAGGTCACCGATCTCGCCGGGGAACGCACGCCGGTACTCCTGGCGTGCGAACACCCGGTCCAGCTTCCGCTGGCCCGCCGCCGACAGGTCGGCCCCGCGGCCGTCGAAGAACATGATGTCGACGGAGTCCGGCACCCCCGGCGTGGTCCTGATCATGATGCCGCCCGCGCTGCCTCGCGCGGTCTGCTGCCGGGCCACGGGCAGCGGTACGTTCTCCAGGTCCCGTACCTCGATGGCGCTGGCCTGCAACGCGGAGATGACAGCCCTCTTGAGCGCTCGCGCACCTCGGGAGTGGTCGCGGGCCGTGGTGACCGTCGAGCCCTTCTTGAGGGTCGTCGCATATGCTCCGGCAAGCCGCACGGCGAGCTCAGGGGTGATCTCCACATTGAGGATGCCGGAGACACCCCGCGCACCGAACAGATGGGCTTGCCCGCGGGACTCCCAGATCACGGACGTGTTGACGAACGCGCCGGCCTCGATGGTCTTGAACGGGTAGACCCGCACGTTGCCCTGCACGATCGATTCCTCACCGATGAGGCACTCGTCGCCGATGACGGCTCCGTCCTCGATCCGCGCGGCGCGCATGATGTCGGTGTTCTTGCCGATGACGCAGCCCCGCAGATTGCTCTGCTGGCCGACATAGACGTTGTCGTGGACGACTGCCCTGTGCAGGAAGGCGCCGCTCTTCACGACGACGTTCGAGCCCACGACGGTGTGCTCGCGGATCTCCGCGCCGGCTTCGACCTTGGCGTAGTCGCCGATGTACAGAGGCCCGCGCAACACGGCGTCGGGATGCACTTCGGCACCCTCGGCGACCCATACTCCGGGCGAGATCTCGAAGCCGTCGATATCGACGTCGACCTTGCCCTCGAGCACGTCGGCCTGCGCCTTGACGTAGCTTTCGTGTGTGCCGACGTCCTCCCAGTACCCCTCCGCGACATATCCGTAGACCGGCTTGCCCTCCTTCATGAGCTGGGGGAAGACATCGCCGGACCAGTCGACCGGTACGTCCGCCTCTACGTAGTCGAACACCTCCGGTTCCATGACGTAAATGCCCGTATTCACCGTGTCCGAGAAGACCTGGCCCCAGGTCGGCTTCTCGAGGAAGCGCTCAACCTTGCCGCTCTCGTCGAGAATGGTGATGCCGAACTCCAGCGGGTTGGGAACGCGAGTAAGGCATACGGTGACGAGCGCACCCTTTTCCTTGTGGAAATTGATGAGCTCTGTGAGGTCGAAGTCGGTCAGCGCATCACCGGAAATCACAAGGAACGCGTCGTCCTTCAGCGCTTCCTCGGCGTTCTTCACGCTCCCGGCTGTACCGAGTGGCTTCTCCTCGTTCGCATAGGTGAGCTCCATGCCGAGCTCTTCACCGTCTCCGAAATAGTTCTTGACGAGCGACGCCAAGAACTGAACGGTAACCACGGTCTCGGTAAGCCCATGCTTCTTGAGCAGCCGAAGCACATGCTCCATGATCGGGCGATTCACCACGGGCAGGAGCGGCTTGGGCATGCTCGAGGTCATGGGGCGAAGACGTGTGCCTTCGCCTCCGGCCATCACGACGGCCTTCATGTCGGAAGCGTCCTCCTTGAAGAGACGACGGTCTAGCCGACTGCACCCGTCCGTATTGGCCCGCATATGTCAGGTACGGGCCATCAAGCCTCTACGGCCGCCTTGCAGGCGAGCTCAATCGGCTATGGCGTCCGCCCTGATTAGTCGGCGGACCTGAACCACATAGAGGATCCCTGCCCACCAGTACAGCGTTGTACCCCACCCTGCGAACGCCCATCCGAAAATAGCAGCGAGTGAGGAGATCCAGCTACTTCCGTCACTGAGAAGAAGTAGCGGGAAGGCATACATCAGGTTGAAGGTTGCGGCCTTGCCCAGGAAGTTGACCTGCGGTGGCGGATAGCCATGACGCCTGAGGATGCCCACCATCACCAGCAGGACCAGCTCTCGCGCCAGAAGTACAGCCGTCAACCAGATCGGAAGAATCTCCCGCCAGGTAAGGCCAACCAGCGTCGACAGAATGTAAAGACGATCGGCCGCGGGGTCGAGTAGCCGGCCGAGACTGCTGATCTGATTCCAGCGCCGCGCGAGCTTGCCATCCAGATAGTCGCTGACACCGCTGAGCGCCAGAACGAGCAGCGCCCAGCCGTCGCTCTTGGGGCCGCCGAACTCCGGCCTGAGGATCAGCCACAGGAAGAGGGGCACCCCCAGCAGACGCGCCATGCTGAGGATGTTCGGGATGGTGAGGACCCGGTCTGTCTGGACGCGGGTCTCCTGGACCTCCACCCGGGGGCCTCCTGTGGGAACGTGCCTACGATGCCCCCTGACTTTACCGTCACCCTTCGTCCGGCAGTGCAGAGGGGTATCGAACAGCCCGAACGCAAAAACTCGTGGGGTCTGAGGGAATGCGGAAATACAGAATGCCCCTGTACCGGTAAACCGGTACAGGGGCATTCTCAACAATAGTTCGGCGGCGTCCTACTCTCCCACAGGGTCCCCCCTGCAGTACCATCGGCGCTGTGAGGCTTAGCTTCCGGGTTCGGAATGTAACCGGGC